>JAJRXF010000170.1 GCA_024276425.1 Actinomycetes bacterium
CCGCAACTCATCCCGAGACACCCATACCTTCCGGTCCAGCACGTTCTTCTGCAATAAGGAAAAGAAGCTTTCCATAGCCGCATTGTCCCCAGCAGCACCCACCCGGCCCATGGAACCTTGCAGCCCCGCACGCCTCAACCGGGCAACGAATTTGTTTGAACGAAACTGACTACCCCGATCCGAATGCAAAACAGTTTTGACTGGGCCTCGCATCTCGATCGCGTTCTGTAAAGCCCGGACCGCGAGATCAGCAGTCATGCGCCCATCAATGGAGTAGCCGACAATACGATTGGACCAAACATCCTTGATGGCACACAAATACAGTTTCCCTTCCCGGGTTGGATGCTCAGTAATGTCGGTCAGCCACAACTCGTTTGGGCCTGTGGCTGTGAAGTCTCGTTCCACCAGATCGTCATGAACCGGTGGCCCAGGGCGGCCCGTTTTGGGTTTCTTCTTGGCGTGAACAGACCAGACTTGCTGGGCTGTGCAGAGCCGCTGGACCCGGTTCTCACTAGCTTTGATACCTGCTGCTTCGACCTCGTCGCTGATAAACCTGTACCCGAAGTTGGGGTCCTCAGCGTGAATATCGATAATCAGGTTGGTGAGGTAGGCGTCGTCCAGGTCGCGGTCTGAGCAGGGCTGGCGCAGCCATTTGTAGAAGGCTTGTTCACTGAATCCGAGGACTCGGCAGCACATGGCCACGCTGAACCCGTCAGCCGCCAATTCGACGACTAACGGGTACATCATTTTGGGGAGATGTCTTTGGCAAAGAAGGCTGCGGCGCGCCGTAGGATCTCGTTTTCTTGTTCCAGTATCCGCTTGCGTTTCTTCAACTCACGCAGTTCGGTGGCTTCTTTGGTGGTGATGCCTGGGCGGTCTCCGTTGTTGATTTCATCGGTTTTGAGCCAGTGTCGTAGGCAGGATTGGGAGATCCCGAAGGTTTTGGCTGTTTGGGCGATGGTGGTGTCTGGTTGTTTGGCTACGGCGATGACGTCGTTGCGGAACTCGGTAGGGAATTTCTTGGCCATAATGGTTTTGCCTCTCGGTGAGGACCTGGTCCTCACATGTTAGGACTAAACCAAACCCTGGGCAGACCCGTGCCGGTGAGATCTGCGTCAACTCGATCGATTCAGATGGGGCACGAACCGGCTATGAGCTGCCGATCATCCAACGGATTGCTGCGAGCGTTTCCGTTCCTGTAGTTGCATCGGGTGGAGCTGGCAAAGCTATGCACGTCGTTGAGGTATTGCGCGATGGTGATGCGTCGGCCGCACTTCTCGCAGGAGCACTCCACGACGGGACATTGTCGATCGAAGCCGTGAAATCATGTCTATTGACGTCGGGCGTCGCTGTCCGTCCAACGTCGTAGCCCTCATGTTTCAGAGCCCGCAACCTGTAGTATTTTGTTCCGACGCCCGACTCGGCAATGTCAGCGTAGCAATTGCCCAGCTAGCAAGTGATGGCGTTTGTGTCATTGCAGGATGCTCCGGTTTGGCTGAGATGTCACGTACTTCGTCTGTCTTCCAAGAACCATCGGTGCAGGTGCTTGACTTCATACCAAACTTGGCAACATCGGTGATCCTTGCGTTGGCGCATGCAAGTTTGCCCGGGTGTCGGATAGATGCTGTCCTCGCGGATGCCGAAACAGCGAGAACACTGGCTCAGTCGACTGGCCTAGACATCCTGTCCCGCTTCGTCCGACGCGACCGCTTGCTGACACTCGAGGTTTTGTCCTCCACCGGTGATGAGGTCTCAAGACAGTCCTTGGAAGGATGGCTAGTTGACCTCAGAGCGAGTATTAAAGCGTCGCCTGTCATCGATCGTGACTTGTCAGATCAGTCGGAGCACGGACTCCCATAGAAACTCTCCAGACTGGAAAATGTCGTGTGTGGGGCAGAATCTGTAGGCAGGGACCGAGAGTCCGCCGAGCGAGCGAAGCCCAGCAGGGCCTCTCGTGCCGGTCCAGTCAGGAAAAGGCTCCAGTTTGTCGCTGTGTGGCACTATGTCAACTGGGGCACTGCGAAATTCCGGGTTTTCTGCACGTCGATCGCCGATCTCCACGATCGCTACGAGCTGTCCCGCGTCGCTCCCCTGACACCCGTGCAGGGTCGCCCATTCGCGTTCCGAAAAGAAGACTTTCTGGTCAACATCGAAAGAGGCAAGTGCCTTGACAGTGGGCAATTCAGGATGATCCAAGAAGATATCGCTGGATCGAGGACTAGCTAGTGTACGGAGCTGGCGATCCAACTCGGGAATCGCAAGAAGCGTTGCTCGCGTGGCTGCTGGAGACTCAGGAAAATGAACAGCCCGCCCAGACTGATCTACGAATAGCTTGTCATTGGCTAAGAAGCTTGCGCCGCGAAGCGCTAGTTGTGATGCCATCGTTGTCTTTCCAGCACCTTTCATCCCTATGAACGCGACCGCTTGCCCTCCAACGACGATTGCGGAGGAATGCAACACAGAGAAGTGGTGCGCTGCGAGTTCGGAAATCATGAGCTGACGGACGAATCTGTAGGTGTCAATGAAGAGGCCTTGAGGATCAGGATTGTCTAGTTTTGCTCGCCTTTGAACTCTGTCCAGCTCGACACGCCCTCCGGTTCGGGCCATCGTGATTATCACAGACGTGGCACTGGTGGTGCTGACTGAACCACCTTCACCGAATTCGAGCTCGAGCGGCTCGGCGTCTGTAGGTTGGGAGACGTCGCCAAACGAGACCGTCCAAAGGTCGCTCTGCTCAACGTTCTCCCGGAGTTGCCAATAGAACTCCGAAAGCAGACGCCTTACATTGTCCGGTGGGAGTTCTAGGTGGACGTTTACGGGCCCCAGTCCTAGATTCATGCCGGTGATCTCCTGTTGATTGTCTGGATATCGACTCGGTCCTTGAAGCGACCATACTCTTTCTTTAGCAGAGCGATATCGGTGAGCGAAAGTGCCCTCACATCTGGCAACACTTCCACCAATCCGGTTCGCATGGATCCTTGCAGAGTCTGACGATAGGAGCTGTCAAGTTCGAGGTCTAGTGTGTATCGGCCGGATCGATGTTGAGCGCCAACGTAAGTTGCCTTGAGGATGTGGACTTCGAATCCGATCGCGTCCAAGGCATCAACGACGCCACAATTCTGGAGGTCGCGAGTACCGAAAACGCCAAAGTCGATATCAGGTGACAGACGAAATGGGATCTGGCAAAATAAAGCGAGTGACCCTGATAGCGCCGTGGTAAGCCCCAATCCTTCAAGACATCGCGCAACTTCTGTGGCTAGCCCGACCATTTCGGCGGGCCCCTCTTTTGCGAACCAAGTGCGCGACTCGCACCTTGTTAGAAGCTCACCAGACTGAGCCAATTCGCCGAAATGCTCGTGAATAAGGGCTGGACCATGCTCCGGTTCCTTCACAATCTCCTCGGCGACGGCGGCCCATACGGGGCTCTGGGCGTTGCTGGCCTGCGCCACAAAGTATGGGAGCCGGGTAAGGCTGGCGCAAGCTAACAAGAAGGTCTGAATATCAGGATTCTCCGGTAACGGTGAAAGCTCACTCCAGGCATCGATCGCCGTTGTCCCATCAATCAGGTCGAGATTAATCTCGGACGGGGACACGAGCACCGGTTCGTGCCAAGCTGAAAGAACGTAGCTGTCTGTCAAGGTACCCATGTTTCGGCTTTCAGGTTCGTGTCTGATCCGATAAGTCGGCAATAGAGAGCGTCTAGATCGTTCACGCCGACGAATCCGGTAGGGATTTTGACATCCAGCATCAGGTCCGGGAATATCTCGTCGACGAAACCCTCGTCTGCAGCCAACGATCTTGGACTTACCGGAACCTGGTGCGGCTCTCTTGACTTGACGATAAGCACCCGTTCTGCTCCTACGAGCCCAGCGGTCCACAAGGCCATACTGTCGCTGGAAACCCGATTTGTGTAGCGAAACACGTCCACAGATTCGAATATGTCATGCGGCAGAAGTACGGCGACGCGCTGCGTCTCGACCACTCGCGTTGCTTCTCGAACTGAGCGCACTGGGATCAGTTCATCAGACCCATTGCAGAGGACAAGCCCAGTCTGGTCTTGAGCGAGCAGAGTAGCCCTGTGGAAAGTCTCGCTATCGAGGGGACGTGACTTGTGGAGGACCTCAATCACGTTGTCTGGTTCGCCCCCTCCAGGCACAACGAGAACACGCACTATCTTGCCGGCTAGTGCGATCGTGCGAGCAGCAGCCTCGCACCGGTCTGACCAGACGACAGAGCCACCAAGTTTGACCACAACATCGAATCGTTTGGCCTGAAAGGCCTTTGTTCTCCAGGAGTCGTGACTCACGTGATGTCTCGTTCCAGTTGTAGCAGTGACTCAAGAAGTTCCCGTAACAAGTCCGAATGATCCAAGGCCCAGAGGCGCGGCATGCTGGCGAGCTGGTTTGCGTACTCCAGCGTCATCGGGACCACAGCTGGTGTTGTCATCCAGCCAGCCTCAAGACGACCGAGTTCCACCTGTCCGGAAAAAGCCGGTAGAGAGGTCAATGGCGACATGCTAGCTTTCCGCAACGGAATCCCACGATCGTCGGCGGTTGCATATAGTTGTGACAATTCCTGGGATGATCTCGCATTGACACTCAAGCGAAAGAGGTAGTAGCTAGCGGTCGGATGCCAACGAAATCGGAATAGTCGGCTTTCAGATAGCGATCGAGAAATTATCTCTGCCAAGATCCTTCGCTCTGGAAGGTACTTTTTCGCAAGTTCTACCCCCGCTAGGCCGCAGAGTGCAGCGAGGGGATGCATCCGGTACTTCAATCCAAAGCCCGTGTCTCCCAACTGGGATAGGGCACCCGTTGATACGTGGCGGGCGCGATGGCCGAAATGCCCGAGCGCGACCGCGCGGTCGAACATCTCCTCATCGCGCATCAGAAGTAGACCGCCTTCGCCTGCAGGTGCCAGTTTGCTCTCCTGCAGGCTAAACACTGCAGCATCGCCGATACTTCCCACAGGCATTCCATTGAGGAATTGTGCTCCGTGGGCGTGTGAGCAATCTTCAATGATATAGAGATTGTTTTCGGTGGCAATTATCCTGATCTCGTCTAGCTCGACCGGATAGCCATACATGTGCGTCACAGTGATTGCGCGAGTTCGACCCGTGAGACAGGCAAGGACAGACTCAGCGGACAAGCCGCCAGTTGTCGGATCGATATCCGCAAGCACTGGACGAGCAGGCGTGTGCAAGAGAGGCGTAAGAGAGGAGTGAAATGAGTACGCCGATCCGATGACCTCGTCGCCCGGGCCTAGATCCAAAGCAAAATAGGCACTGTGTAAAGCGCTCGTACCGCTATTGCAAGCCAGAGCAAATGGTTGTCGGGCCTGCTTGCTGTACTCTTGCTCGAGTTGCTGGATCGGCCCGCTTCCATCAGGCAGCGATAGCGGTAGTTCGTTCCGCAGGTAGGTCGAACACCTCTCAGCGCAGTCGCTATACCATTCGGAGGGGGGCCAGCTCGGAAGGTCACCTTGCATGGTCGTCAACCTCGAGCTCTCTTTGATCCCAAACTGTTGTCGCGGTTGAGCGCGAAGCGTCGAGCCAGTCTAGAGTCGAGACTTGCGTCGAGGCTCCACCACGTCTGTACGAATCGATTAGAGCCTCGGTAAGACTAAAGTGTCGGTAGCAGATGAAAGTTGGATCGAGAAGTTCGCGCTCATCGAATACCGCTATGTTGGCATTTGTGCCATATTTACGCCACCATCTCTGCCAATTGAGCTCCACAGCCGTGATGCCCTTCACTTCTCGAGACTGGGCAATAGCGTTCGCACACCCCTTCAAGGTGATCCCGGTCCCAACGTTGTCATCGACGACTATCGCCCTGCCGGTTGGCAATTCTCCAATAACTATCACGTCAACCGCGCCCGTCTTCGGTGCATTGCTATAGACGGAGGTGGAAACTAGGGTCCATTCAAGACCAAAGACCTCGCCAAGGAAAGGGGCAACTCGTCCTGCCCCGAGTAGAGGCGAAACCAAGAAATCAGAAGAATCGACGACGGAGGCGAGACTCAAAGCGCGCGTCGCCAGCAGGGATAGGTTCTCCATCTCAATGATCGTTCTGACTGGCATGTCTTGATAGCTTGGAGGTGATAGAAGGAGAGCTTTGCAGTTCGAAATCGGCTCCAGCGAAACCGCGGCCAGAAGACACCGCGTTGCTAACCTAATTGGCGCAAGCAGCAATTGAGCGTCGCTTAGTCGTTGAGCTACCACTAGGGCGTCGAGCGCTCGCAGCAACCTATTCGTCAACCAATCAGCGAGGCAGTATCTGGCAAGCGAGGTCGCAGCTGTATTCTGCAGCAAGTTTAGTCGCGTCGCTAGTCTGTTGGCCTGGGCGATACACCCGTGAACCGTTGCTGATTCGTAGTAGCTGCGAGTTCGGCTTCGCAATCGTCCATCTTGCACGTCGACAAGGTCCTGGACGGATGTCAGGTCACTCCCGAGCGTTTCGTTAAGAGAAAGCGACAACTCACCGAGTAGGCCCACCGATTCCGGCTTAAGCCAACCAGTGAGAAGACCATCAATTTCCACTAGATGCTGCCTGCCTTTCGATGATTCGTTCACCCGCACGGATGCCCATCATCATCGCTTGGATGATCCCCTGAGCAAGTCCAGCGGCATCACCAAGCACGTACAGCCCAGCGATACTGGTCTGGCCGTCTGCGTCAATTTCGATCTCGTCCCACAGGAACTCAAGTTCGGGTCCGACCACGATCGATTCTGCAAGGAGACGATCCAAATCGAACTCCTCGCCGTTTATCTCGGAGATTGCGTGCATGATGCGTTCAAACCCAGCTCGGAGGCTTCCGAGCTGTTCCGAGCTGTACAGAGTTTCTGCCGGGAGAGTCGTGCAAACGCCGTTCCAGGCGACGCTCTGTTCGAACTCGGGGAGACATGGAACACGTGGGGGCCAACTGGGGGTTTCATAGCAGGAGCGCTCGCCCGCAGCCCGCAACTTCGTCCAAATGAAACGGTCCGATCCCTAAACGTGGACTTCCTGAGCAGGTCGGTAACGGGGCGTGCCGATGTGACGAACAGTCTCCTCTGCGATGGAAAGAGGCTGCGGTGCTTCGCTGTAAGCATGAGTCAGAAAGATCAGGTCTGTGCCCGTGGGACTGTTTGGACTAGCCGTGTTGCTCGTGGCCCCAGCAATTATACAGGCTCCGCTGCCACTGACCTCGCCGCCGAGCGTTGGTTCGAAGAGCGAGGTGAGTCGGTCGGAAATGAGTTTGCATGGTCGGACGCGGTCGAGTGCCTAGTTGATCCCGCAGATGGACCGTCAGATGCAGCCTCGGTGGATGCACTTGTAAGATTCAAGGGGTTCTCGTGCGATCGCGATTG
Source organism: Actinomycetes bacterium (assembly GCA_024276425.1). Classification (GTDB taxonomy): domain Bacteria; phylum Actinomycetota; class Acidimicrobiia; order Acidimicrobiales; family SZUA-35; genus JAJRQY01. The sequence continues at coordinate 7,349 of JAJRXF010000170.1, forward strand.
TGATTGTGTTGTGGGCCGGTCCGTCTTTGTCGGGGACATCGTCCCGTTTGTTGCGGCCGCAAAGGCACACCCGATGCTATATTTGACATATCATCCACTCACGGTGAAAATCTCGGCGGCATTTTCTACATTGAGTTCGTGTTCATCGGATCTTTATTGTCGGACAGAGATTGATTTTTCGCGTCGATCAATTCTAACCGCGAGTTCCAAGATACTGAATCTAGATCGTGAACTTGTTGCGATAGTACAGACGGTTGCGCACCTAGATCCATGGAAAAGGCGACGGTAGGAACTAAATGCCACAGACGTTTGATTGGGACTACGCCGCCGAAGACGTGAGCCTGAGCGCTCTCTATTCAATGTCGAAGGATGAGCAATGGGATGCAGCACGCGACATTGACTGGAATCTCGGCGAAGGGACTTTTCCGAGAGGTCTACTCAACGTCAAACCCAACGACGACACGGAGCAAGCGGCTGCGTTCGCTGCTGAACTCCAGAAATGGGTGATCTCTCAGATCTTGCATGGTGAGCAAGGAGCAATGCTGGCTGCGGCCAACATTGTCGAGAAGGCTCCCTCACTGGAAATCAAGGCTGCTTCTGCTGTTCAAGTCGTTGACGAGATGCGCCACATCGAGGTATTTCGGCAGTTCCTTGACACGCGGCACGGTGGCCGCTACCCGCCAGAGGTGGCACTCGAATCACTGCTGATTCAGATTATCGAGAACCCCGATTGGGACATGATTGCACTTGGCACCCACATACTCATCGAGGGGCTCGCACTTGCCTCGTTTGGCATGTTGAAACGCGCATCGCTGGACCCGCTGCTGAGGCAGATACTGCGACGCGTCATGCGGGACGAGTCGCGACACATATCGATTGGCTTCTCCGCCCTGACACCCGTGTATTCAGAACTATCAGCCTCCGAGTTGAAGTTTCGTCAAGAATTCATCATCGAAGCGCTGATTTTGCTCTATTCGAAAGCAAAACACGAACAGATCTATGAACGGTTGGAAATGACGCCATCGCAGCAGCAAGTAGTGGGCAGGCTCTCGGGCGAGCAGACGACACAGCTGCGGCGGGACCTGTCTCGCAAGATTGTGCCGTACTGTCGACGCCTAGGGCTACTCGAGGCGAACCAGTCGTTTCTCGCAAAGGAAATAGCAAGGTTGGACTTGGCCGATCTCTAGCTAAGACGGGTGCTCTCTGCGGCTGCTCCTTGTCAAAAGCGACAAGTGATCGAGCCTGTGGGGGCCGAATATTGCGTCGTTCCTGGTCAGGCGGTATTTCGGTACTCGTGGATGAGTCCATCGCAGCGGGTCGATTTGATGACTCGGAGTCTGGGTGGATCGGCGTCGGCTGAGGGCTTGGGTCGCAGTGGTGGCACTGGTCGAGTGAGCGGTGGGGTCGGTGCTCGATGTAGTCGATGACCAGTCGTTCGAGTTGTTGTTGGTTCGAGATGATTGTTCGGTCGAGGAGTTCGCAGCGGATGGTCCCGATCCATTGTTCAGCGAAGGCGTCGGCGACCGGGGTGCGGACTGGTGTCTTGAGGATTTTTTGGGCCTTCGGTGCGGAAGATCTCGTCGAACGTGTCGATGAACTGGCTACCCCGATCACGAACCGACACTCGTGAACCGCTGAGCTTGTCGCCGTGGCAGAGGAAGAGGTTGCGGGCGGCTTGGGTGGTCCACGCTCCGGTCGGGTTTGCGGTGGTGCCGGCGTAGAAGACTTGGCGGGTGGGGATGTCGATGAAGAACAGGACGTAGTAGGAACGGAGTGGGGCGGTGTCGACGGTGAAGAAGTCGCAGGCGACCGCGGCTTGGGAGTGGAGGAACTGTGACCATGTGACTTCGGAGCGTTTCGGGGCTGGATCGATTCCATTGGTTTTGAGGATCTTCCACACGGTCGAAGGGGCGATGTGGTGGCCGAGGCTTGCGAGTTCGCGGTGGATGCGGCGGTAGCCCCAGGTCGGGTTCTCTGTGGCGAGGCGGAGGACGAGTCGTCGGGTCTCGTTTGAGGTTGGTGGTCGTCCTGGTCCTCGGGTCGCATGTGTCCAGTGTCTGGCGATGCGTTGGCGGTGCCAGCGGTGGAGGGTGTCGGGCGTGACGATCCAGCCTTGGCGTCGTGGGCGGGGGAGTGCGGCGGCGATGGCGCCGAGCAGGGTTCGGTCGTTGTCGTTGAGTGCGGGTCGGTCGGTCTGGCGGTGCAGGACGCCGAGTTGGTGCCGAAGCACGATGATCTCGAGGTTCTTGGAACGACCGGAGCGAACAGCGAGGCGGGCCAGCGTGGCGATGAGGCGGTAAGGAATGCGTTACACAGTTGGTCAGGCTCGGCTGTGTTTCCCCTGATCAGCGCCCGCGACCGAATATTCGGCCCCCACAGGAACTCCAGCCGCATCGATGAGTAAGGGAGTGAACTTCTGTACCCAGCGGTAGATCGTCACGTGGTCAACCTTGATGCCTCGTTCCGCCAGTAGTTCTTCGACGTCTCTGTAGGAGAGCCCATATCGGAGGTACCAACGAACTGCGAGCATGATGATCTCGGGTGGAAATTGGTAGCGGCTGAAGGCCGATGGGTCGATTGGCGGTGCTTGATCTGGCATCAGTGGAGTCTGGCCCGTGTGGCGCCTGATCGGTTGCCGCAACAGTGCCCGGTCAGGTCATTGACATCTCCGGACAAAGTTGCTGTCACCTTCGTCAGCTGTGCCGTCTTCTGGGGCATGTTGGAATCTCATAGCCCTGGAAGTGATAGGGAAGAGAGTCCTGGTGTCAGGAGATTGGAGTATTCCTCGTGTCTGATGCCGTCGTTACCAAAACCCATTGCCAGCTAAAGTGTTAGCCATTATACTAACAGTCATGAATGCTGTTGGAAGTCTGATTCGACAGGAACGGGAGGTGCTTGGTCTATCGACGCGCCACCTCGCCAAACTGGCCGGGGTTTCTTACCCGACGATCTCGCGTATTGAGAACGGACACGAGGAACCGCGTTGGGGCACGATTCAGAAGATCGCGGCGGCACTCGGCAAGTCATGCTCGTTTGACGAGGTGCCCAGCTTTACCCGTCTCGCCGACCTCGCTGAACCAACAACCAGAACCGCCGGCAATGAGCCGGACTGGACGCGTCTGCGTGGATTCGTCGACCAAATCGCTCAGCATCCCGAGCTAACAGCAGCAGCAACCGCCGACCCTCCACCGTTGTCAGGCTCGCGCCTTGTTGACAACTTGTTGGCAGCGATCGCCGAAAAGCTGGCCACCGACATTGAGATTCGAGCGCCAGGATGGGTCGCTATGGTCGAACCACTCGATACGCCATGGGAAGCGTCGGGCACACCGCGGCGGCGAGCGATAGCGGCTGAACAGACACCACCGGAGTTCGCTGCCCGAAACATCACGCTCGCAGCGTCAGCGATCTGGCGTGATCGATCGATGGCGACAGCATGAGCGCTGACGGCCTTGTCCTGAATGGTGAGGCGATCAAGCGACTTGTAGGGGAAGTCGCCGACGAGCTTGCGGGAGACGAGCAACGCACAATTATTGTTGTTGGTGGGTCGCTGCTGGCTTGGCACGGTCTACGTGAGGCGACCCGAGACGTTGACTCGATTCGGCGACTCGATCAGGAGTTGCGCGATGCTGTACATCGAGTCGCGGTCAGGCACCGGCTGGCGCATAACTGGCTGAATGATCATGCTGAGGCGTTCGCCCCGTTTGGATTCGACGTTGAGGCATGTGAAGTCATGTTAGAAACGCGGCAACTGAAGGTCCTGGGAGCGCCGTTCCGTGATGTGTTTCTCATGAAGTTGCGTCGGGGAAGTCCGCAGGACTTGATCGATATGCGGGTGCTCTGGCCGTACGTGGAAGATCAATTCGCAACAGCGGCTGAGGTCATCACCGCATTCTTTGACGCTTTTCCAGTTGAGCCACCAGATGAGTACCTTGACCGTCTGGTTGTCGGTGAGTTAGCGAAGGACGGCATCGCACTGCCCCTTGGTTGATCGCGTTGCTGGGTCGGGAGGGGCGGGGGCCTTGTGTTGGGCTGGCGACCCGAGCGAGCATCGCAAGCACGATTCGCGAAGGCGGATGCTCATTCGTTGGGGCTCATTGTGATTCGCTATCCAGAAGGTCAAGTTTTCTTCGGTCCCGCTCCCTCTGTGTTCGCCTGGAGCATGGTTCCGGATTGGGAGGCTTCGTCTGTTGACACGTCGGTGCAGGCGGTTTGTGCCGCAGTTCTGTGACTGGGTAATCGTGCGTAGGGGTGGTGCCTATAGTGGTGCCTTACGCCAGCGAACATGAGCGAACGGCTACGGTCATTATTCTGCTGAATTCAGCGGTTTCTGGACGTCTACGGACGCCTGCGAACAGGCTGATGGTGCTTCACACGCGAGAGGTCACAAGTTCAAGTCTTGTATGGTCCACTGGAATCCTTCGGATTCCACGAGTTTCTCGCTAGCGCTCCAAACATCGGGAGTGCTGGCCTTAGCGAAACTGGAGTTCCCTCGCCGGGGGCTCGCAAACGTTCCCTGGCCTTTGGCTGGAGTGCCGGTGCATTCCCGAATCAAAAACTTGTTTCGGACATGATGATCTCAGGCGGAAATCGGAAGCCTGTGAAATGCTGACAGCCCTATGGAGGGTGGTTTCTGGTGTTTCGGCATCCTTGGAGTCTTCCCGGTGACTGGATCGCTGCGCTGACGCAACAGAGCGTTGGAGGCGATAGGGAGGAGGGTCCCGGTCTCAGGCCGAAGCGGGAACAAACGACGACCAATGCTCATCGTGACACTAAGCGATGCAGTGCCGACCTGGATTGTCGTGGCTCCGGTCACTCGCACGATTCGCCAGATGCTTACACTGGTAAGCGTCGGCGTGAATCACGGGCTTCCAGAGGATTGTGTGGCTTCGTTTGACAATCTTCAGCCGATACGGCGGTCGTTCTGACCCAGCGTGCAGGTGGGCTTCGGATCGAGGAGTTCGATGAGATCTGCCGAGCACTTCGTGCGCTTGCGGACTGCTGAATTTGGGATGGGGCAATAACGCTGTCCGCTACCTCATCGTGGATTGATAGCGACCCAGTGGGGTGGTTCAAGTGTGGGTATCGACAACCAAGAAAGTCAGTCAGCGAACTC
>JAJRXF010000171.1 GCA_024276425.1 Actinomycetes bacterium
GAGATCACCGATGAGCGCTATCTACTTGTCAGCGTTGCGTGACCTTGGCAATGAACGCTTCCTTCCCGGTTTCTACTTGAGGTCATCGGGTACCGGTCATCCCCTCTTATGGTCAGCGGCGAAGATGATCACCATCATTGTTGACAACTACGACGACGCAATCGAGTTCTTTGTTGAAGTTCTTGGATTCGAATTGGTTGATGATTCGCCCTCACTTACCAACGATGGACGGCCAAAGAGATGGGTTGTGGTCAAACCCCCTCAAGCTGAAACAGGCATTCTGCTGGCCCAAGCAGACGGCGACCACCAACGGCTTGCTGTTGGGAACCAAGTTGCTGGGCGTGTTGGCTTCTTCCTGCGAGTGGACGAGTTCAAGACCGCCTATGACGGCATGGTCACCGCTGGAGTGGAGTTCATAACAGAACCCCGCATGGAGGACTACGGCCAGTTCGCCGTATTCCTTGATGTTTCCGGTAACCGGTGGGACCTCCTTGGTCCCGTCAAACGTGCGTTCCCTGGCATATCTCTTCCTCGGATCGAACACAGCGTGACTTGTGACGTTCACGGAACCAACAACGAATTACCATCCATTTCCTAGCTCAACCCCCGGCTAGAGCCAATTTCGAGGGATTGGAAGCAACTCCCGGACTCTGACGAAAGCACTCTCGGCGCCGGTCAGTGCCTTTGTATTGTCGAATCCCTTGATCTCTGATGGCGTCAGAGTCATGAGGGTCAAGCCACTGGCTTCGTAGACTTCTTCGGTCATCCGGTCATAGGCCGCCGCGCCGACCTTGCCGAAGTAGCGGGTCGCCATCCCTTCTGTGGGATTGTTCTCGGGGTCGAGCGGAGTGAGTTTCACGATGCCACCCACGATGACAGCGCGGTACGGCGGACGCTCGTCCTGAATCGTCAGAGATATCTGTGGTCTTCGTTGCAACGCGAGGTGCTTTGCTCCATTGCTGACGGTGCTCATATAGAACACACCATTGTCGATTGTGTACCAGATTGGTGCTTGGTTCGGCCGGCCGTCGCGTCTGACGTAGGCCAATGTTGCGATGCGCCTCCCCGACAAGAACGACTCGAGATCTCCCTTCTCGAATGCGGGTTGACCACCAAGAGCCTTGAAATCCAGGTCCAGAAGCGGATTGCCGGTAATCATTGTGCTGGTCCTTCTACAGAGATCAGTCGGTCAGCCAGGTAACGGTAGAAATGCACCAGGGCTTCCTCCCGCTCGTTCAGAAGACCAGGTTCAGCGAACCTCGAACCTGCATTGCGTTGCAGGTCGACCATGGCTGACGAATCCTCGCGGTTGAGTTGGGCAAGGACCTGCTGAGTCATTTCTAACTCGCCTTCGGCTTGGTGAATCCGTTCGTATTCTGCTGCGGGCACAAGGTAGGCGCCTTGCACCCGTGTTCTTCCTGGCTCAAGGGGCATGAACGTGAGCCATGTCGAACTGGCCGGAGTGCAGGAAATGTTGACGTGAGGGTGAATGCTGACTGTTGGTGATGAGGTGGCATCGGTTCCTCCCATTGCCTTTGCGAACGGTTTGGCTGGTTCGCCGAATGCAGATTCGAAGTTGACATCAAGTCGAAAGCAGGACCATTGCTTGGTTGCCTCAATGAACTTCGCGCCCTTTGATGGCAACATTTCTGCGATTTCACCCGCATGGAGTCCGTCGAGGTGATAACCCTCAAGCGCTGTTTCCAGCGCCAGTTTCCAGTTTCCGGCCCAGACCTCGTCAAAGGAGATGAGGATCCGCCAGTCCTTGATCCCATAAGGTGCCAAAGTTGCTTCGGCTCCTTCCAGCTTGGGAGCAAGCGGTGCTGGGTCCTCTGCCAAGTTAACGAAGATGAAGCCGAGCCAGGACTCAAGAGCAAACGAAGGCAGCTTGCACGAGCCGCCATCACTATTCACTGGTTCGTCCATCAATGGTGCGCCCCGAAGTGAGCCATCAAGGGAGTAGCTCCAACGGTGGTAAGGGCAGGTGAGTCGACGTGAGTTCCCTGCCCCATTGGCAATACTCATGTAACGGTGGCGACAGATCGATGACAAGGCTCTCACCTCATTGTCTTCGTCCCGAGTAATGACGATGGGTTCGCCTGCGATCTCGGTCGTGAACCAGTCTCCTATCTCCCTGACCTGCTCGTCGCGCCCGACACAGATCCACTCCTTCCGGAAAATCTCCTCGGCCTCGAGTTGGAATAGGTCCTGGGATGTGTAAGCGGCCATCGGTAGCGCTCGCGCCTGGCCCATCATCGTCGAGCGGTACGACTTGAGAGATTCACGAAGGCCATCCAGAGTCGGAGTAGAAGTCAGCATTCCGCAAATGTAGGTCAGTGACCTAATACTTGTCAATGACCTATACTGCGATTCTGGTTCCGGTACGATGATGTCGTGGACAGATCAGCCAAGGGCAAAGAGCGGGAAGCGGAGATCTTGGGCATCGCCCGTCAGGTTCTGCTGAGGGAAGGCATGGATGGGTTCGTTCTGCGAACCATCGCCGATCGTGTCGGCGTGAAGCTGGGAAACCTGCAGTACTACTTTGCCACCCGAGACGATCTCCTCGAAGCACTGCTTCGTGTCGAGTTCGCTTCTGACCTTGACGCGATTGACTCTTTGAGAACTGAAGATGCAGAGGCCGATTTTGTCCGAACAGTGCGGGCGTTGATGGATCGTTGGGGAACCGCCGATGGCAACATTTATATGCCCATTGGAGTGCTTGCTCTTACGAGTGAACGGTTTCGCCGGTTGTGGTCTGAGATCTATGAAGCCTTCTACTCGGCCATGTCCGGGCTGATACTACGGCTGGACCCCACAGCGACACCTGGCCAGGCGCGTATCCGTGCCATCAAGGTGACCGCTCTGATCGATGGGGCCTCCTTTCAGTCGTATCGGCCTGCTGGGCCGACAAGTATGAAATCGATGTCGAAGGTATTCCTCAACCAGGCACTGAGCATGGCACAGGGACACGCCTAGCCCCACGGTCAGCAAGGTGGCAGCCCCTCGAATTGGCGGTCAACGTTGGTGTAGGGCGCGAAGAACATCTCCACCCGACTGCCCAATAGGGACTCGAACAACTCTCTGCGGCCACCGATACAAGTTCATTGAGATAGTCCTTGACTGCGGCCGGAGCGAAGCAATCAACGCATTCCAAGTCCGGCGTAGTAACCCAGAAAAGCAATCTCATCGTGACGATACGGCTCTTGTTGACCAGGCAACATCGTCTGATCCGCTCGGGGAAATGTCGACGCCTTACAACTAACGCTCAGCACCCGGCCACACACTCTTCGCGTCGAAGTCATCCGTGGAGATATTGACTCCACGTTCACCGAACTTCACCGGATCCTTCACCAGAGTGGCCCTACCTGACGAGTTCACCGATGCCATCATCAGGCTGTTGAGCGGTCCGATCCGGCACTGATTGTGGCTTGCTGGGATTCCTGACCAGCAGGTTTACTGATCTCTGTCGACGATGAAGTGCTTCGGCAGTTGCCGTCCAGAGAACCAAACCTCGACACAACACCCATCTTTTGATACTCTAGACGGCATGATCGAAACAAAGGTCGCCCCGATTGAGCTTGCCGACTGGCTGATCGGACGCGGTCAACACTTCATCTCCACCGACGATGCCGCTGCCCTACTCGACATCGCCCCGGAAACCGTGCCGGTGAGTTTAGAGCGGGCCCGTCAATCCGGGAAGATGATCTCGGTAACCAAGCAAGGATGGGTCCCTGTCCCACCCGAATACCGAAGCATTGGTGCTCCCCCAGCCAGCCACTTCATCGACCCCCTAATGCGCCACCTCGGTCACCCCTACTATGTGGGATTCCTGTCAGCAGCAGCAATACACGGCGCGTCACATCAAGCATCAATGGTCTTCCAAGTCGTCACACCAGCCAAACTACGTGAACGCAGGATCGGCAGAAACCGGATCCAATTTCTGCAACGCTCAGACACAACCGGGAAACCCACACAACAACACACCGTCCCAACGGGGCGGATGTGGGTCTCCACCCCAGAAGTGACAGTCCTTGATCTTGTTGAATCACCCGAGCACGGTGCCGGGCTCTCAAACGTTGCCACCGTCATTGGCGACCTCTTCTACGACGAAGTGCTGAACCTCACCGTCCTCTCAGAAGTCGCCAAGCTCTATCCGACCGCCGTTGCCCAACGGACTGGATTCTTGCTGGACTACATGGCCGCCGAAGTTGACCGTGAGATCGACACCGACCAGCTTCACGAAGTTGTGGCCGGGGCCCGCTATCGAGACCTCGCCCCTGGGAGAGGCCCAGGTGAGCGTGACCCCCGCTGGCATGTGATTGCCAATACCGAACTTGAGCATGACCTATGACTGGCGAGGAATTGGGGACAAGGTTGCCCAGGCTTTCGATGAATTCGTCGAGCCCATCTGACGCCAGCGTCAGGGACCAGTGCCCGAACCAGGCGCTAGCAAGCAACCAATCGCTCGACAAACACCTCGAACCTTACATATGGTGACTGTCGAACTGCAGCAGCATATTCTGTGCACCGCAGATATTGCTGTACACTAATGACAGTGAGAACCATTCCCCCTGCGGTCGCCGCCGTACTCGAACAACTCGAACTTGACCAACCCCTCGTTGTCAGCAGCGAGGACCTGAAGCACGCCATAGCCATCACAGAGTCCAAAACCACAATCCGGTACCTAGTCGAAGAACTCACCAATGGAGGATGGCTCCTCCCCCTCCGCACCCGCGGCTTTTGGGAATTCGCACCCGCAGCCCGAGCTGGCGCCATCGACGCCGGCGACCCCCACATAGAACTCCGAGCAACCCTCCAGAAACGACCTAACCTTCCCGTCAAACTTGCAGCCGAGTCCGCAGCCTGGATACTGGGCTTCTCAACCAGATCACCAAACCAACATGTGATTTCTGCACCTCCCGGCCTTCGACTTCCTCCCGCTTTGAATGAATACCGAGTCGTCCGCTTCATTCCAGCACTCGACGCCAAGACCCAAGACGGACTTCCTCTATGGCACGTGTCAACACTGCTTGCAGCGATGAGTCATCGCCCGGCCAGCTATCACGACTGGCCCAACGTGGGCGACTGGCTAACCCAGGCCACCAAACAGGTCTCTGATGATGATCTTCGAGCAGAGCTAGCAGGAAAGCCTCGCTCAACATGGATGAGGCTGGCATATCTTCTGGATCGCGGAGGAAAGCCCGAACTCGCCAGTGCCCTCAAGACAGATGCCCCACCAGGACAGGGCCCCTACTACCTCGGTCGACGTGGGCAACGAGGTCGATACAGCAGCAAATTCGATGTGATTGACTCAGCCCTAATCGACTTCCAGACATGATCACTGAAGGACACCTCGGCCGCCACTACCAAGGAAGGAAGGGCGGTCGCGGTCCGGCTCTCATCGACATCGCCCAAGACCACGCCCTTGCCATCATCAGTGAAGCTGGAATCTTCGATCTTGGAGTTGTGTTCAAGGGCGGTACCGCCCTCCGAAAGTATCGAGCAGGAAGCTCCGGCCGGTTCTCCACCGACAAGACCTAGCCCGAATTCCCCTGCTTCCTGTCTGCCGGTATCCGTGTGTATCCGAGGGATGCGAACAAATGACCACAATCGGGGCGGGAACCGTGACTTGAACCGGGCATTGTGGCGGGTGGTGCTTATTTGTCTTCGTCGGCACCAACCAACGATTGACTATGTGGCCAAACGAATAAGTGAGGGAAAATCGAAGAAGGAGGCGATCAGGATGGTGAAACGGTATCTGACCAGACGGGTGTTCAGGATCTACCAGGCGCATCTGAAAGAACTCCCAGTTGTGCCTTGACATCAATAGGAGCGTCAAAGTTCTTGACAACCACTGGCTCAGGACCAAAGAGCAGAGATCGGCACCGCGGTGATCCGCTCTCCCAGGCCATAGACCGAAGGTCCGGTATGAAGCACAAGGCCAGCAACAAACCGATCACCCAACTCATCACGCAGCCACGCCAAATGGGCACCGTCCTTCGATGTCGGAGCGCTAGATGCCTTGATCTCAATCCCAATCAAACGCCCAGCTCCCACCTCAAGCAAAAGGTCAATCTCTCGCCGACCCTGCTGTTGACGAAGATGAAACATCCGACAGAACGGCTCAACAACGGTCGCCTGAGACCGAAACTCCGCAGCTACGAACGTATCAAGCACTCGACCAAGCAGATCACCATCCCCAAGAACTCCGGCCACATCAACACCAAGCACCCCAACCAACAAACCAGGATCGACCAGATAGCGCTTCGAAGAGCGCACCAACCGCTTCAACCGATTTGATGTCCACGCCGGGACATCCTGAACCATCAGCAGATTCCGCAACAAACCCTCATAAGCCACCGCCGTTCTTCGATTGATGCCAGCGGCATCATAAATCGTCTTGTCTTCAGCCAAACCAGCCGAATTCAAGGAATAGGCTTCGAAGAAGCGGCCCAATCGCGCTGGGTCCCGCCCCTGCTCAATCGTGAGAGCGTCGCGCGTGATCATCTGATCCACGTAGCTGCCAAGCCACCGATTTCGAGCTCGCTGCGACGCAGCGAACACTGCGTCAGGGAACCCACCCTCCAAAGCCAACTCGACATAACCACGCAAATCAGGCGAGTCCCTAGCTGGCAGTAATGTCTCACCAGCAACGATCCTGTCTACCAGAGGACGACTTGAACATCCCAGCCTCTCCGAAACCGTCAATGGAAACATCGACACCCGCACAACACGGCCTGTGCCTGGCCATGTCGCTGTGTCCATGTCGGCGCGGATTGAACCAGTGAGCACAAATCGTCCAGGTCGAGAGTCAAGATCAACGGAACGCTTGACCGCTCCCAGCACCTCGGGTACTTCTTGCCACTCATCCAGAAGCACCGGCTCTTTCAACTCACTCAAAGCAGAATCAGGGTCCGCACGAAATGCAGCTGCCTGCCTCGGCTGATCCAGCCGAATGGTCGAGTTGGTGTGGCGGGCGGCAGTCGTTGTCTTGCCAGCAGCCCTTGGTCCAACAAGCATCAGCGCTGGCAGCTCGCCCAACAGTTCCTTCAAAAGGGGATCGACAAGACGCTCTCGATAGGCATCCACGTAGCTATAGTACCCTTTTAACGCGCCATTCAATACCTCTTTACCACAAGCGTGAGTGCCGCTCTTACACACCTGTCAGCGCTTCGCCATCACGAGCCAAACCCGCGGGCGAGTTGGTCCTGCCAGCGTGGCGGACAGCGATGTTGAACGCCACGAGATCCGTGGCGTGTTGTGCACCCCAGAGTTCTGCGATCTTGCACCGGCCCAGATCTACACGACTCTGCTGGACCGGGGCCTCTATTTGTGTTCAGAACGAACGATGTATCGGATCCTCGCCGAAAGCGACCTGACCGGTGAACGCCGTCGCGGCCATCAAAGCCGACCCAAGGCGCCACCCCGACTCGTGGCCACCACACCAAATGAGGTGTGGTCCTGGGCCATCTCGCGCCTTCGAGGCCCGGTGGTGCGTGTCTGGTTCTACCTCTATGTTCTGCTCGACATTTTCTCCCGCAAGATCGTGGGCTGGAGCGTGGATACCACCGAATCTGATCGGGTGGCGAAACGCCTCATCTCCCACACCTGCGCCAGAGAACGCGTCGGTCCTGAGGAGTTGGCGTTGCATTCAGACCGCGGCGCGCAGATGACGTCGAACACCATCGCTGAACTGCTCGAAGATCTTGGTGTGACCCGAAGCCTTTCCAGGCCCAGGACATCGGATGCGTAATTTCGTTGAGTGGTACAACCACCAGCACTACCACTCAGGGGTGGCCTACCTGCACCCGGCCGATGTTCATACCAATATCACCGGCCCGATCATCGCCGCCCGCCAACACGTCCTGGATGCCGCCTACACCGCCCATCCGCAACGGGCCACCCACTGCGCCGGCACTGTCGACCGAGGCCTGGATCAACAAACCACATATCCAAACAATCAAATGAAGACCACCGGCAACAACCCCTTGACAAGTTCTGCCCTACATCCGTGCGGAGTTCTTCATCAAGGCCGCTGAGCTAGCAACCTCCCATCGTAAGAGGGAGGATCCGACCAGCAAGAAACCTCAGTTCTCCTGAGTCTGAGGCTTGGATGGATTTGCTGGGTGCGTTCGCTTTCCTCACAAAGCCGCCACACGACACGCGCTGACCAATCCGTATCTAGCGAGAGTCTTCGGCCAACTTGATCATGGAGAGCCCATCACCGATTGGCAGCATGGCCACCTGCACCCGCTCATCGGCTAGGACATGGGCATTGAACGCTCGCAATGCGACCGTGTCTTCTTGGCGGTCTTCGCTGCTGGCGACTCGCCCGCTCCAGAGCACATTGTCAACCAGGATTACACCTTTCGGGCTGAGCATGGGAACGAGTTGCTCGAAGTAACCGACATACCCAGTCTTGTCAGCGTCAACAAAAGCCAAATCGACAAGGGTGCCTGGATCGAAGGCGGCGAGGGTTTCTGAAGCCGGACCGATCCTCAGGTCGATCCGGTCTGCCACCCCGGCCTCCTCCCAATAGCGGCGCCCGACCGAGGTCCACTCGGCCGAGACATCACACGCGATCAACGAGGCCTCAGCAGCCAGGGCCTTGGCTATCACCAGGGTGGAATAGCCAGTGAACGTTCCGATTTCGACCACCAGCTTTGGTTGGAGGAGCGCGGTGAGCATGGTCATGAACTGGGCCTGGGGGTGGCCTATCTGCATCATTCCGGAGGTCATTGCCTGCGTCGTATCGATTAAGCGTTGTTCGACTTCGCCCGGCTGGGTGGTGTGAGATGCGAGGTAGGTGCCGACCGACTCGTCCATAAAGCTGCTCATTGGTGACATAGTCCGAGGCTAGCCTTTCGGGCCTCGCTGTCACCTAGAAACCTGGGGGGATCATGGCCTCGACCAGCGATGGCCCATCCTGACCAAGCGAGGCTCGGAGCTGGGCCACGAACTCATCGGTGGTGGTGGCTCTGGTGGCTGGCACCCCCATGCCCTTGGCTATCGAAGCAAAGTCGAGTCGCGGCCCGGAAATGTCCAACATCGCTTTGGCCAGTGGTCCCGGTTTTTCGGCTCCCACCCGGTCCAGTTCCATATTCAGCACGTTGTATGACCCGTTGTTTAAGATCACCGTGGTGACGTCAAGCCCCTCCCGGGCCTGGGTCCACAACGACGAAATGGTGTACATGGCCGACCCATCCGCCTCGATATTGATGACCCGACGATCCGGGCAGGCAATGGCGGCCCCGGTCGCCACCGGCATCCCTTGCCCGATGGCGCCACCGGTCAAACAAAGCCAATCATGAGGCGGAGCACCGGCGGTGTACCCAGTCAGATAGATCCCGGCCGTGTTGCCCTCATCGGACACGATCGCCCCCTCGGGCATCAGGGCGCCGATGGCCTGACACACCGTATTGGCGCTCAGTTCACCGGTCGGCAATTCGGGCAGAGCCAGCTCGGCCACCCCGAACCCATCCGGTGGAGCACCCAGCGCGTCGGCCAATGCCTCCAGCGCTCCAGCATGATTGCCTTCTGGCGGAGTAAGGACATGAACCTCACAGCCCTGCGGAGTGAGCCGACCGTCCTTACCCGGATAGCCAAAGAACGACACCGGCGGCGCCGACCCGACGAGGATGAGGTGCTGCACCCCATCGAGTTGCATGCCAGCAAAGTCGGCCAGGTAGGCGAGCCTCTCGAGCGGCGGGCGCCCGGCACCGCGTTCGATCCGCGTCGGAAAGGTCTCGGCTAGCACCTTGGCTGCGGCCCGCTGAGCAATGCGGGCCGCAGCCTCAAGCTCAGGCACTCTGCAGGCCGAACCGGCCAACAAGATGGCCACCGACGCGGGTTTGGTCCCGACGAGCAGGCGAGTCAGTTCCCCGATGGTTGACTCCGCAGGCAAGGTTGCGGCTGAGGGAGCCACCGCGCGGGCTGGACCGTTGGCCTCACCCCAGCTGACGTCGGCGGGCAGAATGAGAGTGGCGACCTGGCCGGGAGGAGACAGGGCCGCCGCCACCGCGTTGGCCGCGTCGCCAGCCACATCGACGGAGGCCCGCGAGGTATGGACCCAGCAAGAAAAGGTCCGGGCGAGGGCGTCGATGTCGGAGGTTAGCGGGGCATCAAGCATGAGGTGGTCGACGGCATGGTCGCCAACGATATTGACCAGTGGCGTTCGGGCCCGACGAGCGTTGTGCAGGTTGGCGATTCCGTTGCCAAGCCCCGGCCCGAGGTGAAGCAGAACCGATGCTGGTCGGCTGGTCATTCGTGCAAAACCGTCGGCTGCACCGGTGGCCACTCCCTCAAACAGGGCCAGAACACCCCGCATCTCGGGCACATCATCTAACGCAGCCACGAAATGCATTTCGGAGGTGCCGGGATTCATGAAACACACATCGACGCCCGAATCGACCAGGGTTCGGATGAGGGACTGGGCGCCGTTCATGAGGTAAAGACCTTTCCGGGGTTGAGGATTCCGTTGGGGTCAAATGCGGCCTTGATTGACCGCATCAGAGCCAGCTTGACCGGGTCCTCCAGCTTCATCATGTAATCCAGCTTGGCCAGGCCAATGCCGTGTTCGGCCGAGATTGCACCGCCGAGGTCGACCCCGGTCGAAAGGATTGATGCCATCACGGAATGCAACTTGTCTGGGTCGTCTTGGAACACCGACATGTGCACGTTGCCGTCCCCGGCGTGGCCAGCTCCGGGAACCCACGAGCCAGTGTCGCTGGCTAACGTTGCCACCGTTTTCAAATAGTCAGGGATCGAGGCCCGTGGTACGACTACGTCAACGACATCGTTAACTCCGAGATCCTTGACCACCCAGAATGCTCTCTCGCGTGCCGCCATTAGGGCTGCACCAGCCGCGGGTGGTGGTACATAGACGTCGAGGGCTCCTAGTTCTGACAACAACTTACTGGTTAGTTCTGTGTCGACCCCGAGCCGTTCGGCATCGGCGTTCTCCAGCTTCATGAGCAGGTAGGCCACGGCGGCTGAGTTCACCTCTTCGGGGATGCCGAGTTCTAGCCCGGCGGCCTCACTGGTGACACGAAGGGCACCAGCATCGAGGTACTCCAGCATCAGTGGTTCCAACCCAGCGCCAATGATGCGGGGGATGGCGTTGGTGATTTCATCCATGGAGGAGAACGGAGCCAGGATGGTGGCGTCGTGGTCAAGGCGAGGCACCACCTTGAGAGTGATCTCGGTGATCAGGGCCAGTGTCCCTTCTGAGCCGGTCACCAGTTGGCACAGGTCATAACCGGTGGTGGACTTGACGAACTTGCCACCGTCGCGAATGACCTCACCACTCGCCAGCACCAACTCTAGGCCCAGGACCTGATGGCGGGTGACGCCGTACTTGACCGCCCGCATACCACCGGCGTTGGTGGCTACATTGCCGCCGAGAGAGGCGGAAGGCTCACCGGGCATGATGGGATAAATCAGGCCGTGAGGGGCCAGAGCCTCATCGAGTTGGTTCAGGCTGACACCGGGCTGGACCACGGCCACATGGTTCTCGGGGTCAATCTCGATGATGTCATTCATGAGTTCGAAGCTGAGAAGGATGCCTTCGGGATGGGGGATGGCGCCGCCGGACAGCCCGGTCCCGTTGCCTCGCCCGACGAGGGGGATCTTCGCGTCATTGGCGAGGGCCGCAACCCGAGATACCTCAGTGGTCGAGCGCGGCTGAACCACGATGGCCGGTTGGACCGGGTCCACCGTGATGCATTCATCGTGGCTGTAGTCCTCGTGGATAGCATCTCCCACCAGGACTTGTTCCGGTGTGAGAAACTCAGCGAGACGGTCCGTGAGATCGGGGACAAGATCAGGCATCGGGGTTCTCCGGTTGCTCGTGACGTAGGGCGTGGCGCCCGTTCGATCGTAACTCAGCCTCCGTGGTCCTTCGAATCTGGTTCGCCGCGCGCTGGGCGACCCGGTGGGGAGACGCTGAGCGCGCAGGGAACGAGGGGTGTCGGGAGTGGCGTCGAAGTGGCAGAGAACGAGGGGCAGGGCCGGAGACATAACCCGGCGCTAAACATTCTGTTAAGGCTTCACTTTTCGTAAAGCTGAGCGGCTAGTGTCAACAACGAAATTCTGTGTATTCCCGTGAACTCAATGGGGAGGATCGATGGGAATAAACGCCGAGATCGCCCATAAGGAGCAACGTGTCTAGCAGCCCGCGATTCCCCGGAACCCGGATTACGACCAACGGCAACCAACTCGTATCGTATCACACCGAAGCGCGAATCACCCAGGGCGGTGTCTTCTATCCCATCACCCCCTCCACCGAGATGGGTGAGAACTACCAACTCGCCTTTGCCGAGGGAGCACTCGATGTTTATGGCAACAAGAAGGTGGCCATCGAGACCGAGGGAGAGCACTCCGCCCAAGGTGGTGCGATCGCCCTGTCGATGACCGGTCGCCGGGTAGTCAACTTCACCTCTGGCCAGGGCCTGATCTATGGCCTGGAGCAGTACTACCACGCACCCGGAAAGCTCTCCACCCTCGTTGTTGAGGTGGCCGCCCGCGCCCTGACCAAACACGCACTTAATGTGCATTGCGGGCACGACGACATCTATGCCGTTTTGGACACCGGTTGGATCATGCTCTTCGCCAAGGATGCCCAGCAGGCCGCTGACCAATCCCTAATCGCACGCCGCGTGGCCGAGCTCTCGCTGAACCCGGCCATCAACATCCAGGATGGTTTTCTCACCTCTCACCTTGAGCGAACCTTTTATCGCCACGAGTCCGAAATGATGCGCCAGTTCCTTGGCGCCCACGACGACACAATCGACTGCCCAACCCCCGCTCAACAAGAACTCTTTGGACCTACTCGTCGGCGAGTACCACGCATGATCGACCTGAAGAACCCCATGCTGCTTGGGCCGGTGCAAAACCAAGAGCACTACATGAACGGGGTGATTGCTCGCCGCAACAACTTTGCTGACCATGTGGCTGGTTTTCTCCAAGAAGCCTATGACGAGTTTGCCAAGCTCACGGGCCGGCGCTACGGCATGATTAGTGAATACGAAACTGCTGACGCCGACACCGTTTTCATCTCGTTGGGGTCGGCGGCTGAAAATGTTGAGGCGGGCATCGACTATCTGCGTGAGAACGACAACGCCAAGGTTGGCTCGATTCACGTCAACGTTCTTCGCCCATTTCCCGAAGCAGAACTGGTCAACGCGCTGCGGGGCAAGAAGCGGGTCATCGTGCTGGAGCGCACCGATGATCCCCTATCGGTTGACAATCCGCTAACTCGGGAGATTCGGGCTTCGATTAACAAGGCCATCGAGGTGGGTAGGGAGCATCCGCAGGGCGATCTGCCCGTCTTGGAACCCGCCGAGGTGCCAACCCAGTTTGCTGGCACCTATGGCCTCGGCTCACGAGACTTCAGGCCTGAGCATGTGCTTGGCGCATATGAGTTCGCGGTGGGCCAAACCAAACGGCAAGACGGAAGTGGACCTCACGATGGGGTTCGCAACTTCGTTTTGGGAATCGACCACCCCTATGCGGTCACCTCTGCTCGTACCCCGTCCCTTCTCCCCGAGGGCGCTATTGCCGTCCGCTTCCACTCCATTGGCGGCTGGGGCATGATCACCACAGGCAAGAACCTGAGCGAGATAATCGGCGAGATGGGGGACGACCTGGCTATTCGCAATAAGGAATTTGACGAGTACGGCAGGCCCAAGGAAATCGTCCACGTTTCCGCCAACCCGAAATACGGCTCGGAAAAGAAGGGGGCACCAACCCAGTACTTCTTGGTGGCCGCCCCCGAGCGAATCCGAGTCAACTGCGATCTTCGCCACGTCGACGTTGTGTTGTGCTGTGACCCCAAGGCATTCACGCACTCCGATCCACTCGATGGCATCAAACAAGGAGGCACCTTCGTCATCGAATCTGATGAAGACCCAGAGGTGGTCTGGCAGCGTATTCCCCCTGCGGCCCGACAGACCATTGTTGATATGGACGTCAAGGTGTACGCCTTGCCTGGGTTCGACATTGCCAGGGCCGCCACTTCTCGAGAAGACCTCCAGCTTCGGATGCAGGGCAATGCTTTCCTTGGAGCCTTTTTTGCCGTCTCGGGGATCCTGGCGGAGTATGGAGTTGGCGAGGAGCAATTCCATGCCCTTACCCGGGCCCAATACGTCAAGAAGTTTGGTCGCTTCGGTGACGCAGTGGTCGAATCCAACATGGTGGTCATGAACGGAGGTTTTGACCGAGTTGTCGCGGTCCCCCATGGTCCAATGGATGCACCCGACCGATCCAGCATGCGTGAACCCGCTCTCGACGCTTGCGATACCTGTGGTCCAATTCCGGCCGCGAGCAGGGGAGTGGTGGATCAACCGGTCAGAATGCCCCTGGCCAAAGTCGCCACCTTCGACGCGGAGTTTCGTGCCGGGCTCGGCTACAACCAACCATCCTCGGTCCTGTCCTCTGTGGGCATGATCCCGGCGGCAACTGGTGCGACGGCCAGCAAATATGGGTCTCGCCGACAGACCCCGGTGTGGATTGCGGAGAATTGCACCCAATGCATGGAATGTATTACCGCCTGCCCCGACACTGCCTTGCCAAGCACGGCTCAGGACATCAGCACCATCCTGACAACTGCAGCCAACGCTTATGTCTCGAACTTGACCGACCGCAAGGCCCTGTTGGCGGTACTCCCCGAGATTGAGGCCACGGTCAGGAACCAGATGTCGTCCGCGGTGGCAGCCAAGGAATCGAAACCCTTCGTCGAACTGCTTACCAATGCAATCGCTGAGTCGGCAAGTATTGACGAGTCGACCGCCACCCAGTTCCTCGAGTTCTTCAAGCGGGTTCCGTTCGCCTATTCCAAAACGCCATCAGTATTCCGGATGCTGGAGAAGAAGGCACCGGGAAGCGGCGGACTGTTTGGAATCATGGTGTCTGACCTGTGCAAGGGTTGTGGCGAGTGCGTGGTCGAATGTGGTGAGCACGAAGCTCTGTACATGGCTGAGGAAAGTGCAGAGTTGAACGCCGATCATGTGAGTGGCACGAATTTCTTGGACATGCTCCGGGATACTCCGACCAAGTTCTTGGGGCGCTTCGATCCAGAGCACCCCGAGGAGTCCCAGGTGGCTCAACTCAAGAACCATCTGATGCTGCGTAGTCAATATGAAGCCCTAGTGTCTGGTGATGGTGCCTGTGCTGGCTGCGGTGAGAAGACCGTTCTCCACGCCGTCGCCTCCTTGACCGAGTCCTACATGCGGCCGCTCTATCACGCTAAGGCCACTCGTCTGGAGACGAAGTTCGAACGCCTCATGGCCGAGGGCGAAGATCGCCTCGCCGCTTTGGCTAAAGCGAACCCGGCTGAGCACGACCTTTACGTGAAATCCGTGGCCCACATGTTGATGGGTCTCGGCGGTGATAACCCCGAGGACACCGACGAACGTTTGGAGGCCCATGGCAAGATCACCAATGCTGAGGTGGTCGATGCGATTGGCCAGGTCATGAAACGAGATGCCTTCAATCACCGCGACCTTCAGGCGGTCGATGGTCGCCTCGCCAACGGCATGTCGGTGATGGCCATGGGGGCTCACACCGGTTGCAACACCGTGTATGGATCGACCCCGGTCAACAATCCGCACCCATACCCATGGATGAACTCTCTTTTCCAGGACGGGGCGACTATTACTTGGCTACTGGGTGAGGGCTTCATTCTTACCCATGCGCGACGCTCGGTCATCCCCGAACGTTTGGCTAACGCCCTGCTCGACAATGATCTAGCGGACTCTGGTTCAAGGGTCATGACACCCGAGCTCTACGATCACCTGGTCCACATGACGGACTCGGAGATGACGCCACAGGAAATCCGGGAGCTGCCAAAGGTCTGGGCCATTGGTGGCGACGGCGGCATGGGTGATATTGGATTCCAGAACGTTTCCAAGGTTGTTCTCCAGAACCGACCCAACGTTAACCTTCTTATGCTCGACACCCAGGTCTATTCCAATACTGGTGGTCAGAATTCAGACTCGACCCCAATGCCCGGTGGTGGCGACATGAACCAGTTTGGGCACGCCTCTCAGGGCAAGCTGACGGAGAAAAAGGGAGTAGCCGAAAGTTTTCTCGCTGGCCACGGTTCGCCCTTTATTGCCCAGGTCTCTGGTGCCAATACCGCCCAATTCTATAAGGCCATCCTGAACGGCTTGGAGTACCGGGGAACGTCCTTCTTCCAATGCTTTACCACTTGTCAGCCCGAGCATGGGGTGCCAGACGACATGTCAACCCAGCAAGCGATCCGCATCCGTGATTCCCGCGGCATGCCTCAGTTTGTTTTTGATCCGACCAAGGGTGAGTCCTACACGGACGCCCTGAACCTGGCCGGAAACCCGAGTGTGAAGCGGGACTGGTACCAGAAGACATCTAAGGCCAGCGGTCGCCGCTACGCATACATGCCACCCCATTGGGCCGTGACCGAGGCTCGCTTCCGACGCCACTGGAAGCCAGCGAAATCAACCGATGGCATGATTGAACTGGGTGACATGCTTACCCTCATCACCCAGGACGATGTGGTTCAGCGGCGGTTGTTCGATCCCGAACATCGCTCCTTTATTCCTGACTGGAACGTCTTCACCGAGATCGAGAATGAGTTTGGTGAAGTCTCAAGCATTGTGTTGTCGCGCCAGATGGTGCTTTTTTGTGTCGAGCGTCGTCGCAGTTGGCGCATGCTGCAATCAAAGGCTGGAATCACCAATATTGACTATGTAGCCCAGCGGGCGGCATTGGCTGCATTCGATGCGGGTGAACAGGGAGACAAGGATCGGGTTGCCTTCGCCGCTGAGGTTCGTGACCGCGAGCTTGAGGTACTTCTAGCCAAGCCGTAGGTTTGGCGTGGATGCCTACCCTTTGGTCGGCCGTTGACAAGGAAGCCAATCCAACGTGAGAGTGTTTTGTAGTGCCTTTGGGCATGAGACCAACAGTTTTTCTCCCGTCCCAACCAACCGCGCTAGTTATGCCCAAACGGTTCTGATCCGCCCTGGCGACTCACGCATGGAAGGGCCGATGTACCTCATGGGCGTCGATACCATTATTGCCAAGGCCCAAGAGTCTGGCTGCGAGCTCTCACTTTCAACCATCGCCTTCGCCCAGCCAGGGGCGGCAACGGTGCGCTCCGACTATGAGCAGCTTCGGGACGAAATCTTGGAGGATCTTTCCTCTACGGGTCCCCACGACATGGTCTTCCTGCTTCTCCACGGAGCGATGATGGCCGAAGGGTATGACGATTGTGAGGGCGACTTGCTGGATCGGGCTCGTACAATCGTCGGGCCCGATGTCGCTATCGGGGTGCTCCTTGATCTGCACTGCAATATCACTGACCTGATGTTGGAGGGGGCCGACATCATCGTGGCCTGTCGGGAGTATCCGCACATCGATTTCGACGAGCGAGCTTGTGAGTTGTTTGACCAGATTCACGCCACGACTCGCAAAGAGATCGTGCCAACTTCGGCCCAGTATCGCATTCCCATGCTGGCCATGTTCCATACCCCTCGCGAGCCAATGCGCTCTCTGGTGGACCGGGCACGGGCCTTCGAAGGCACGACGGGGGAGGGAACCAATGAGGTTGTGCAGGTCACCTTGGCCCATGGCTTCCCTTGGTCAGACTTTCCCGACGCCGGAGCCAGCGTTCTGGTCACGACCAATGACGATCCCCAGGGCGCAGCCTCGCTGGCTCGGACCCTCGGCCATGAGTTTTTCGCCCTACGGGATCAGGGAACCGAACCGATGCGCAGCATTGATGACACGCTGGATGAGGCCGAACGGATTCTCGCCGCTGCTGGACCTGGGGCCACCGTGGTGGTCTCTGATGGTTCGGACAACGCCGGTGGGGGAGCAGCCAGCGACTCCACCTTCTTGTTGCAAGCCTGTCTGGATCGTGGCTTCGAAGAGGTCGTCATTGGACTGCTTTGGGATCCTATTGTGGTCCAGCTGGCTGCCGCCGCTGGCGTTGGAGCGACGCTTGACCTGCGAATTGGAGGCAAGACAGGTCCGGCATCGGGCAATCCCGTCGATGCGAGCGTGAAGGTGCTCAATCTCACCAACGGTAAGAAGCACCAGTATTTCACCCCAAAACAGTGGGTACCTCTGGGTGACACGGCCCTACTGGAGATTGAAGGCGTCCAGTTGGTGGTCAATACGATTCGTCAGCAACCAATGCACCCCAGCGCTTTCTTGGAGGCAGGCTGCGATCCCTGGAGCAAACGGCTCGTGATCGTTAAATCCAGTCAACACTTTTATGGGAATTTCGCTCCGGACGCCGAGGCCGTTCTCTACTGCGATGCTCCAGGTTCGCTTAGTACCGATGTCTTTGCCCGGCCCTACCGTCGGATCACCCGGCCGATCTGGCCATTGGACGAGGTCGATCTTGATCAAGGATAGGGCCTGGTTTCGATGCCGCTAATGGCTGGCCCTAACTTAGGGTGAAACTCATACTGGAAGGGTCCCCGGAGCGTTCAAAACATGGCGGCAAGGGGGCAAATGGAGGGAAGACAATGCAAGAGCGTAAGTTTCTCATTGGCGCGTTGGCACTGGTGATTGGCCTGGCTGGCTGTGGCGCGGGGTCAGATGAAGCGGAGGCGGAACCAAACTCGACGACAACCTTCCAAGTTGGGCAAGACGAGTCGGATGAGGAAACTCCGGTCGACGCCAGCGGCGAGGGTGAGGAACCTGATTCGACGGTCGAGCCTGGGGCAGAGGACAAGGTGGCGGCGGATTGGTCTGGTCCTGAGTTTTTGCCCTTGGTCGAGACCAGGATGGATGAACTTGGCACCTCAATTGGGCAGCCTTATTCGGCCGACGCTGTTGGGTCCATCTTTGCTATGCCCGGGCAGTTTCCCACCGTCCCCGGCGCCGTTGTAACCGGCGTTATCAATTCATGGGATGTCGATAGTCGCGACGGGGAGATATCTCAAACTCGAATCGTTGGCACAGATTCAGTGATGAGCCTTGAGGATCTGGAGGCTTTTGCCAGCTCGGTGGGAGACGATGCCAACCTCACCTGGAAGCAAGCCTCAGTATCTGACGGGGGAACGATCTTCAGTGCCCTCTTCGTTTCTGAGGGAGACTTCGAGCCGGGCGCCAGGCTAGTCATGAAGGCTCATTCTGAGCCTATGGAGGGGGCAGCGACCTTTAACTGGGAACTCGAAGTAGTCGAGGGTGAGCTTTCCCCTCCTGCCTGGATGGCAGGTCTGCCCTTTCCCGAAGGTGGTGAATTCTTTGGCTATCGGGAAGGGATTGGAGGGGCCGAAGACTTCGGAACACCTGGAGGGAACGGGTTCATCGATGCCACGATGTCCTATTCGCCCGACTCCCTCGCAGTGCTCAAGGACTATTTCGCCACCGACGTCCTGGAGCAGGCCGGCTTCGTTTATGAAGACACGCCCTTTAACAACCAGAATGTGCGAATCGATGTGTCAATGGGCGCTTGGGTCGGACGGGTCTCGGTGTTTGAGGCGAGGAGTGGCGACGAGATTCTCTACTACGGTGTGGGTTGGCAGTTGCGGCGAGAGCTCGGCTAGCCGCGGTAATGCTGAACTTGGGGCTACCTGGTTCTGGCCAGGTGAGACCCGGGACTGTCTGGATTGGGTATTTCTCCTGGCTCGACTTTTGGCGAGGTGCATGACATGAGTGGACCCGATGGCCACCCGGCCATGCTTTTCGGATTTGGCCACTCCACAACTCCAGCGAGTTGGACTTCGAACGACCGGTATGACCTTTTTGGGTCCCCCTACTTTCAGACGCCATGATGGGGGGCAGGCTTTATTGGACCTCGACTGAGATGAGCACGTTGGCTCCAGGACATGTGGAAGGCGCCCTGGTCGCCAGTGAACGTACGGTCGAGCAACTCACGAGGTCCACCTTTCGGGCTGGCTAGCGAGGGGTCGATAGGTTCCTTACCAAGAACACCTGGAGCGAACAAACATGAATTCAGGACTTGGCGCCGTTGTTTTCGTCGCGCTCACGATCGGCATCTTGGCTGGTTGCGGAACGGGAAGTGACAACGGAAGTAGTGGCGACAAGAACTCGACAGCCAGCGACGCTTCCTCGGCCACGACGAGCAATGACGAAGAATCAGCGGCGGCGGTAGACGAGGGCGAGGCCGCGGCCGAAATCGAATCGCCTGGGACCGAAGAGGCTTCGTCAATCGAGTGGTACGGACCGCCCTTCGTTGGTGCGGCCGAAGCCCGCATGGCCGAACTGGAGGCACCTTTTGGCCAGCCGTATTCTGCCGACGCTGTGGACTCGATCTTCGAAATGCCCGCAGCTTTCCCCGTTGTGCCCGGGACCATTACTGGGATCTTCAGCCTCGCCGAGGTGGACTTCCGCGACGGATAGATGAGCAGGCAGGCTTTACCTACGAGGACACGCCCTTCAACAACCAGAGTGTTCGCATCGACCTGTCTATTGAGGACTGGGCCGGACGGGTCTCGGTTTGGGAGGGCTCCTATGGCGACACCACCTACTATGGCGTGACCTGGACCCTAATCCGACCTGTCAGCTAGGTGACTGCTCGCAGGTGGCGGTTTCTCGGCTGGCCACTAGAAGTTGAGCCAGCCGAGACCAATGGCGACAAAGGTCAACAGGCCCGTAGCGATTCGATACCAGCCGAACACCTCAAAACCTCGCTCGTTTAGCCAAGCCACCATCCAACGCACGGCTGCTACAGCCGATACGAAGGCCACCACGAGGCCAACCGCAGGGGTGAACAACCCGAACTCCTCGATTAGAGGTCCGCCATCGGACAGAGCAGCGAATGCGGTGGCCGCGGTCAGGGTGAGCAGCCCCAGAAGGAAGCTGTACTCAACCGCGGCACGCAGGCTCAGCCCAACCAAGACGCCAGCGATGATGGTGACCAGGGAGCGGCTCACACCGGGCCAGACCGCGATGGCCTGCATGAGGCCGATGATGACGGCCTGTTTTACCGAGATGGAGGCCAGCTCACCCTTGGCTCGGTCGAAGAAGGCGCTTCGACTGAGTACCAGAATGCCGATGCCGCCAACGAGCCAGGCTAGGGCGATATATCCAGGACTGAATATGTATTCGCGGACGGGGTCGAAGATGAGTTTGGCGATGACGGCGGTCGGTACGAATGAGGCCATAACGGCTAGCAGGATTCGTCTGCCGTCTTCGCTGCGGCCGAGAAGGCCATCCAGTAGCTGTAGAATCCGGTCCTTGTAGACCACCAGCACGGCCAGAATGGCGCCAGCCTGAATACCGATGGCGTAGGTGTCCAGCAGTCGTTCGGCTTCGGCATTGACGTTGAGCCCGAGAATCTCATTGGTCATCAAGAGATGCCCGGTTGAGCTCACGGGCAGGTACTCGGTTAAACCCTCGACCAATCCAAGCACAATGGCAGAGAACAACGAGAGTTCAAGGTTGCTGTCCGTCCCAACAAATGCGTTGGCAGGAATGGCCGTAGAAATACCAAGTAGTAGTAGGGCCAGGGCCGACCAGCGAGCCAACGCAGACGACGCCATCGGGGTGGAAACGCGGCGAAATCGCCGACGCGCAGACAAGGACATGGCGGTCATGATCCCACATCGCTCTACCCAAGTGGCTGAGGCATCTGGTTCATCCCTTCCTACGTCAGCATCCATCAGTTCGGCCCTGGATCCAGCACCCGATCCACTACCAGTCAGGGCTGGTAGGTTGCCCGAAGACAGTCCATGCGGTGAACCAGTTTCGAGGAGCAACAAATGACCAGCAGCGAAACCGATTTTGAGCGAACACCGGGTGGGGCCATCTTGATGAACGGCAATAAGCTGCGTGATGAGTTGATAGCGAACCTTCGTCACAAGGTGGAAGCTGATGGCAACCCAGAAATCTGCCTAGCCACCGTCCTGGTCGGCGATGACAAGCCGAGCCAACTTTACGTGAAGTCCAAGGGTAAGAAGGCCATTGAGGCGGGAATGCAATCACGTCACGTTGGCCTGGCCGCCTCCTCCACCCAGGCTGAGGTCGAAGCGGCCGTGGCCGAATTGGTGGCTGATCCGACGGTGCATGGAATCCTGGTGCAGTTGCCGCTTCCCAATGGACTGGATCCCGAGCCGGTCTTAGACATGATCCCACCAGCCAAGGATGTTGACGGTTTGACCGAGCGATCGATGGGTCGTCTCGTGCGCGGAAAACCCGGCCACGTCCCCTGTACTCCGCTCGGGGTGATGCGACTGCTGGACCGATACGGAGTCGAGACCTCGGCCAAGCGCGCCGTCGTGGTTGGCCGCTCCACCCTGGTCGGTCTGCCCCAGGTGCTGCTCCTTGGCCGCAAGGGTGTGGACACCACCGTCACCCTGGCCCACTCGCGTACCGCCGACCTTGTGGCGGTTTGCCGAGAGGCCGACATCGTCGTTGCTGCTGCTGGATCGGCCAAGATGATCACGGCCGATCACATCAAACCGGGGGCTGCGGTTATCGACGTTGGTGTTTCTCGCACCGAAGCCGGAATTGTCGGCGACGTTGACTTCGAAGCAGTGCAGGGCATCGCTGGACACATCACCCCTATGCCGGGGGGCACCGGGCCGATGACCATTGCATGCCTGATGGAGAACACCTATGCCGCCTACTACATGGTCAATTCTCGGTAGGCGAATCCGACATTCGCATCCACTCAACGCCATCGTTCCACCATCAGTCATCGGACCGAAAGTGGCGCATGTCATACACTTCGGGCCACTATGTCCGGCGTGATCGGCTACTTCAAACAAGCATGGGACGAACTACTGGCTCCCGATTCGGGATTTGCCATCTCTGAGCAGGAGGTGCTTGGGTTCAAGATGAAGGTCTTCAACCAGGCGCCCGCCAACATGCGTGTCTTGTGGGAGTTGGCGACCCTGCACGGCGACAAAACCTACGTGGTCTATGAGGATGAGCGTTACAGTTACGCGCAGATCGATGCCCGCGTCCGGGCTCTGGCTCACTACCTGCGTGACCAGCATGGGGTCGGTTCCGGCGATCGGGTGGCCGTGGCCATGCGCAACTACCCTGAATGGTTGGTGAGCTACTGGGCCGTCGTGTCCATTGGTGCTGCTGTTGTAGGCATGAATGCCTGGTGGACGGGCCCAGAAATGGAGTTTGGTTTGACCGACTCCAAACCCAAGGTGTTGATCGCAGACCGTGAACGGCTGGCCACTGTTGGGCCCCACCTTGATGCCATCCGAGCCAACTCTGCGATGGCTCTGATCGGGGTGCGCTTACCGGAAGACGCCAGCCAGTCCGAAGGCACAGAACTACCGACAAACAACACAGAACTACCGACAAACAACACAGAACTACCGACTGGTATCGTCCGGTGGGAAGATGTCGTCAACCCGGATGAGGCTCCGGCCGGGCTCCCGGAAACCGACATCGATCCTGATGACGATGTCACCATCTTCTATACCTCGGGCACCACCGGCTTTCCCAAGGGTGCGCAACTCACCCATCGTGGCTCGGTCCACAATGTCTTAAATATTGCCTTCCTTAGCATGGTCGGAGCCCTGGCTGAGGCCAAGCAACTGGCGGCCTCAGGCCAGGAACTTCCCGTGCCTTCCGATCCGGCAACGGTTCCGCAGAAGGTGTTTATGGCTCCGACACCCCTCTTTCATGTCACGGCCTGCAACTGTTTGATGCACCCGGCCACCTTGACTGGATCGACCCTGGTCCTCATGTACAAGTGGGATACGGCCCGTGCCCTGGAGTTGATCGAACGAGAAGGGGTCACCAACTTCTCTGGTGTGCCAACCATGAGTCGAGAGATGTTGCTGCACCAGGACTGGGACAAGCGCGACACCTCGACACTCGAAACTCTTGGGGGTGGAGGAGCGCCCTTGCAGCCGGACCTGGTTAGCAAGATTGACCAAGCAATTCCGCAAGGGGCGCCGAGCACCGGCTATGGCTTGACAGAAACCAACGGCATCATCACCGCGGTTTCCGCTCAGCTTTATGTGGACAAGCCAGCCTCGTGTGGTCCTGTAGTACCAACCCTGGACTACAAGCTGATAGACGAGCTTGGCAACGACCTGCCCGAAGGCTCAACCGGTGAGCTTTGTGTCAAGGGCCCCATCGTTATCAAGGGCTACATCAATCGTGAAGAGGCGACGGCTGAAGCCATCCAGGACGGTTGGTTCCGAACCGGTGACATTGCCAACATCGATGAGGACGGCTTCGTCTTCCTGGTCGATCGGGCCAAGGATATGGTCCTGCGTGGCGGGGAGAATGTCTATTGCTCAGAAGTCGAGGCTGCCATCTACCGCCACCCTGACATTGCCGAAGCTGCGGTATTTGGTCTACCCGATGAGCGACTGGGTGAAGAGGTGGCTGCCGCCATTGTGCTGCAGCCGGGCTCCAAGCTGGACGAAGCAGGCCTGGTTGAGTTCATGGCTCCACAGATCGCCAAGTTCAAGATTCCGACCCGTGTTTGGTTTCGAACCGAGCCTCTCCCTCAGAATGCCAACGGGAAGTTTCTGAAGAAGAACCTGCGCGAGGAGCTGTTAGAGCAGGGCTAGCGGGCGGACACCCACCAGCGGGAGCGTTAGCTTGGCGGCCGGTAGTTGGTGAGAGCAGCGACGGCCAGGTCGATGAGGACCAGGGCCGAGTCTTCATCGATGGGTATGAAACGCATGATTTTGCGCAGCATGAATGGGCCCTCGATCACATCCATGGCGATGTCAAGATTGAGATCGGGGTGGACCTCACCGCGTCCTTGGGCGAGTTGGATCATGGTTTTGATTGGTCTGCGTTGCTCCTCAACGAAGGCCTGATGGACCTCGGCAAAGTCGGGGTCGTTGGCCGAGCGATTGAGTAAGCCGAGAAAGGTCCGAGGAATCGTTTCATCGGTCATGAATTCACGGTTAGAGTCAACAAAGGCGAGCAGGTCACCTCGGAGGCTGCCAGTGTTTGGGGTTGGCAGGGGCACGATCAGGCAACCGAAGGCGGACAGCATCAGATCGTTGGTGGAGGAGAAGTGACGGTAAATCGTCGACTTGGCTACGCCAGAGCGTCGTGCGACTTCATCGACGGTGAAGCCTTCGACCCCGACGTCTTGCAGCACCGTGAGGGCGGTACCCAGAGTCTTGGCTCGTGCTTCGCTACTGAGTGGCCTCGCCATAACGAGACTAAATGGTAGCGAGAATTACCGCGGACTGGTGTGACCTTCTTCTCACGCGTTGCAATGCAATGGCTGGCCGAGATACAAACGCTACTCACACGTATCGAAACTGGACCTTGGTCCAGGATATCCACCTTGTGAAGAGGAGACCCCTGTGTATGCACGCCTCGCCCGATGGAGCTTCCGTAACCGACCCTTCGTCCTGGCCGCATGGATTGCCGCCATTGTCGGAATCAATGCCATCGGTATCGCCATTGGTGGAGCAACCTTCAACGTCGAGATGGAAATTCCGGCCAGCGAAACCGCTGACGGATTCGCCACACTGGAGGAGTACTTTCCCGGTCAGGGGGGTGCCTTGACCGGATCCATTGTCTTCCAAAGCGAGGACGGTGTTGATCAGCCCACGGTGCAAGAAACCATGGAGGGGCTGTTCGCTCAGGTGGACAGGATTGATGGGGTTTCCACTCAGAGCCCATACAGCGAATTTGCTCGCCAGCAACAGGTCTCACCCGACGGCACCATTGCTTTTGCCCAAGTGAACTTCGACAGTGACATTGATCAATCCGAGTCGGCCGAGATCGGCGCCGCAATCTTGGAACTTCTCCCCGAACAAGACGGCCTGCGAGTAGAACTTGGTGGATCAGCCTTGGCTGTCTTCGAACCACCGGAAACCGAATTGGTTGGCCTCGCTTTTGCCATCGTCATCCTGATCATCGCCTTTGGGTCGGTGTTGGCTATGGGCCTCCCCATCGGCGTCGCCCTCTTCGGTGTTGGCACCGGTTCGGCCATTGTGACCCTGATTACCCACGTCATGACCGTTCCCGACTTCGCTCCCTTGATTGGGGTCATGATCGGGCTGGGTGCTGGTATTGACTACGCCCTCTTCATCATCACCCGATATCGAGAAGGCACTCGCGAGGGTCTCTCGCCGGAGGAAGCAACGGTGGCCGCCATGGACACCGCTGGCCGAGCCGTCGTGTTCGCTGGCTTGACTGTCGTCGTCTCCTTGCTTGGCATGTTGCTGATCGGTTTGGCCTTTATTTCCGGTCTCGGCATTTCTGCCGCCATCACCGTGGCAGCCGTCATGGTGGCCTCGGTCACCCTGTTGCCTGCCTTGTTGGGGTTTGCTGGCAGCAAGGTCGAGATAACCCGCTGGCGGGGCCTGGTTGCTGCTGCTGCGGTTGCTGCCGCTCTACTGTTCCTTGGCATCGGGGCTTCTCGGACATTGGTCCTTGGCGCAGTTGGTTTAGCTATCTTAACCATGGCAGCTGGAACGTTCATACCGCCTCTTATGCGGCTGGTGCCCGAGCGCAAGGAGAAACCACTTCGGGAGACCTTGGCCTATCGCTGGAGTCGTGTTGTTCAGCGCAATCCGTGGCAGTCTTTGCTAGTTGGTGGTGGTATTTTGCTCTTGCTGTCGGCTCCGATGCTCAGCCTGCGTCTTGGTTTCTCTGATGAGGGGAACTTCAGTGAAGAGACAACGACTCGTCAGGCCTATGACCTGGTAGCCGAAGGGTTTGGTCCAGGATTCAACGGCCCGTTTGTGGTGGCGGTCGAGGTTGAATCCTCTCAGGATTTGGCTGTTGTTCGAAGTCTCCAAGAAGCCATTCTGGCCGATGAGGGAGTGGCCTCGGCCAGCCCTCCGATCCCCAGTGATCGGGAGAATCCCGAGGCATCACCAGCCTTCTTGATCAGCGTGGTTCCAACCACCTCACCCCAAGACGCGTTAACCAACGAGACCGTTGAACGACTGCGAGAGATCGTGGTGCCCGCCGCGATTGAGGGATCAACGGTGACCGCCAATATCACTGGTGCAGTTCCCGCCAATATTGACTTCAGTGCTTTCCTGGCCAAGCGGATCCTGGTCTTCCTCGTTGTTGTGCTCGGGTTGTCGTTCATCTTGTTGATGGCGGTCTTCCGGTCATTGGTCGTCCCTCTCAAGGCTGTGATCATGAACATGCTGAGTATTTCGGCCGCCTATGGCCTGGTGGTGGCTCTGTTTCAGTGGGGCTGGTTTGGTGGCCTGACCGGGATCGAGCCTGCACCGATTGAGCCGTTCATTCCCATGATGTTGTTCGCCATTGTCTTCGGCCTGTCGATGGATTATGAGGTGTTCTTGTTGTCCAGAGTCAAGGAAGAGTTTGACCGCACCGGCGACCCGGTTGAGTCGGTTGCTGATGGGTTGGCTTCGACTGCTCGAGTGATCACGGCGGCAGCCGCCATCATGGTTGTGGTGTTCGGGAGCTTCCTTTTTGAGGATGACCGCATCATTAAGGTCTTTGGCACTGGCCTCGCTTCAGCGGTGTTTTTGGACGCCACTCTGGTCAGGATGTTGTTGGTGCCAGCGACCATGGAGCTGCTCGGCGGCAAGAACTGGTGGCTGCCCGGTTGGCTGGACAAGATCGTGCCGACCATCAATGTCGAGGGCCCCGCCCCAGCAGTGACCGCACCGGCCGAGTAGATCAGGCGACCAACTGGTAGTCGCCCTGACCAGAACGATCTAGTGGCGATTCAAGGTCCAGCTGATTCGTAGGGTTTGGCTGGGGTCATAACAACAGAACCGGCCAGTCCGGACCGATCGGTCCAGGTGGTCCCCGAGGGCAGGATTGACTGACGAGATACGGCTTACCGCTCGTGAGATAGAGCGACGCACGTTGATTCGCGCCTTCTCCGTTGCGTCATGAGAGGTACGGGTACGTCCACCCAAGCCGAATGCTCCGACCAGCTCGGCCTCCAATAGTTCAAGTTCATCCCGGGTCGCATCCGACGTGCCAAGATCTGCGGTCTCAATCGAACGGTCAAGCCGGTCGCTCAATTCGAGGTAGCGGGCCCGATAGGCCTCCCGGGCTGCGGCGTCCAACCCCGGACCAGTGCCCGACTCGTCCAGTACGGGCATGCCAGCCACGATGGAGTAGAGGTCCAGCGCGTACCAATCACGGCCAGGTTGTTCGACGAGTCGAGCCAGATAGTCGAGGCCCTTGGCATGGCGAATCAAATGAGTGTTTTCGTCAAGACCAACACACCAAACGTCGCCCTGTCGCTGCAGGGTTGCACGTATTGCCAGCTTGCTTGGGGTCGGTGATTGTGAGTTCGTAATCGGAGCGGGGCCAGTAGCGGCCTCGTAGTCTCCAATCAAGGTCATCGCCTGGGACATGCCAATCTCGTCGGCTAGTCCAGCAGCTGTCGCTGCGTGCTCGGATGCCTCGGTGTGGTCGCCAAGTCGTTCGAGGGCAACGGCGAGCGCGGCATGGCTTCGCACCGCCCAGGGCACAGCATGCATTCGTTCATGGACTTCCAAGCTGGCTCGGAGATGTCGGGCGGCATCAGCATTCCGACCGAGGCGCAACGCGAGAAGCCCCCGATAGCGGTCGAACGCACCGATCCACGATGCCGCCGAGGTCGCGGCAACAACGCACTCTCCACCAAATGAGTCGAGGGCGTCATAGAGATAGCCAACACCGGGGTGATCAATGGCGGTTGCCGCTTCGGTGACCAGGGCAATGGTGACAGCCCACAGAACTGTCGGGCGATCCGATTTCAGTATCTCGAGAGTCTCGTCGATGAGCTTGACGGCCGCATCGGCATCACCCGATATGGCCTTGGCCAAAGCAACGGCCGCCTGCAGCGTTGGATCGGCTACCAGAGGGAGTAGAGACTCGTACTGTTGCAGGGTTTCGGGCAGGTCACCTCGATCCCATGAGTAAACGATGCGGTAAAACTCGAGCGCCGGAGTCTCGATATCGAAGTAGCGGAGCTGTTTGACCGTGTCATCCAACACATCGTCGGCATCGCGATAGCGCCCCTCCAATGCAGCCACGGTCGCGGTTGCCAGTGCCTGTTGTACTCGGCCTGCCACCGAAGCAGGTTCGCTTGTCAACAAGGTGCTGACCCGCTGGCGATCGGCGGCAGCCAGGGCGTCGGTGAGGGCCATGCGTTGAGATCTGATCAGCAGCTCGTGGTCATTGAGCTGGTTGGCCAGGCGCAACGCCTTGTCTGCATCTAATCGACGCTCGGCTGTCCGAGTTGGATGAACGCTGAGGGCTCGCCGTCGGGCAAGGTGGGCTTCGCCCAACAAGAGCAGATCGTCAGATTCGGTTGCTGCGACAATCGCCCGGTCGGCGGCCAACACGTCTTCGAGTTGGCCTCCCCGGATATCACCAGCAGTAGCCACGGCGATGTTGAAAACTGCTTCATCAGCGGCGTCGTTGCTGGGCTGCAGCCATCGCTCGGAGATTTCTAGCAGGAATGTCGCGTTGAGAGTCGATGGATTGGGCTCCTCAAGCCATCGCAGCCGACCATAGGATCGCACCAAGTGCCGTCGACGCTCCTGGGTTGAATCCTCCATTGATTGGGCTGCCTCGATTAGCCGCTGTTCGGCGTCGGGAACTCGCCCAATCAGAGACAGAACCTCAGCCTCCTCCATGAGTGCCCCGGTCAGAGCACCGGTGTCACCGGTATCGCGGAACAGTGTGACCGCAATTCCGAAATACTGGATTGCTTCACGAAGAGCACCTGATGAGCGCTCGATACGTGCTGCCTGGCAGGCAGCCTCCGCGGCCTCCCGGCCCTGTTCGCCAATCGCAATTCGTGAAAGATGGTGAGCCAAGGCGACCGGCGTGGCGTCAACAGATCGGAGCACGTCGGCAGCCCGAGCATGCAGCGCAAAACGCTCATTGGGCTCAAGATCGCCGTAGATGACATCGCGGAATAGGCCGTGGCGAAATGATGCGACACCATCGGTGATGGCTACGACATCAGCAGGCATGCGAGTAAGCTCGGCGTCCCCGCTGGTCGTGCGTTTCCAGACATCGATGGGTGCTGAGCCCAGGACGGCGAGCGCTTGCAGACCAGGCTGAGAGGTTACGGGGATTGCCGCTATTCGACTGCGGAGAAGATCGGCGATGTCTGCCGGGATAGGTCCATCGGACTCACCGATGTTGTACTCCAACAATCGTTGCACAAAGAGCGGATTGCCATTGGTCCGCCGAGCCAACCTGGCCGCGTCAGCGGCATCGAGGATGGCACCCGAAGCGTGAGCTAGCTCAATGATCTCGTGCTGGGAGAATCCGCCAAGGGCGATGCGAACACATCGGAACGCGTCGATGTCTTCGTCACCCGGTCGAGCCGAAGCAATGATGGTGACGCCGGGAATTGGCGGTCGGCGCGAGAGGTAGGAGAAGAGAGCAACGGCTGTTGGCTCGGCCTCGTGAAGATCCTCGATCACAATCACGAGATCTGTTCTCGAACCTTGCTCGCTGAGCCATATGGCGATGGAACGAAAGATCTCGGCCATATCGGGAGGAGCTGGGGTGGGGCTGTGTCCGGTAGAGATGACTGTCTGGCCCGGATCAATATCGCTGAATGCCTCAAACCAGGGCCATAGACCAGGTGTGCCCTCCCATTCGCCAGCGACACCCCAACCAACAACACACCCATCCGCGAGCGCCTCAGATCGAAAGGCTTGCAGGAGGGTGGTCTTACCGATTCCAGCAGGACCTACCACCAGCGCTACCCGCTGGTCAGAGCCCGACGCTCGAGTGTCGTGAAGC
This sequence comes from Actinomycetes bacterium, assembly GCA_024276425.1. Classification (GTDB taxonomy): domain Bacteria; phylum Actinomycetota; class Acidimicrobiia; order Acidimicrobiales; family SZUA-35; genus JAJRQY01. Next base: position 30,652 of record JAJRXF010000171.1, read on the forward strand.
CGAGCAAGCGCAGATAATCTCCCGATAATGCGGGGTGTTTGACCGGTCCGCTCACCCATCGAGAACACCGTAGTCGGCGGCCTTGGGCCGCGACGAATACCCGGATGCTAAACACGGAACATTGTTCCGACCTTTGGAACGCCTCCAGTGTGTAGGAGGGAACAGACCGGTATGAGAGGGAAACAGGTTGCCGCGCTAGCGGTTGCAGCCGCAGTGATGGCGGGAGCTGCCGGACCAACTGCGGCCCTCTCCCAAGGGGTGGGAATGGGAGAAGGGTCATGGCGCGGCAGCTTGTCCTACAACGCGCTGGTTGTTTATGACGATGACATTCCTGCCAGTTACTACGGACGCGGGACCATGAACCTGACGGTCGTTGGTGGAACCATAGAGGGTTCGTTCATCTTCAACCAAAGAACGGTAGTGCGGGTATCGGACTCGGCAACTGCACTCGCCAATGCCAGCGTCTTTGGCAATGTAACCGGCGGGGCTCTGGCCCCGGAGCTGGTGTACGACCAGATTGAGGTGAAAAGTACCGATGCGGCTTCGGGCGTTACAGCCGAGCTGACGTTCACGGCCGCTGAACTGGGCAACCCAAGAATTTTGGTGGTGCCAACGGCTGGCAGCTGTGGATCGGTGCAAGGCTTTTGGAATCAAGGGTTTGCGTCCGGTCTCGCCTCCCAGGGTGAGTTCATCGCCGGACGTCAGGGCACATGGGTCCTGCACCGGCTCGGCGAGGGTGAGCGGTCTACTGCCGACTATGAAATGGCGATGGAGGAGATCGAGGCTGGCGCCAACACCTTGATAGAAGAGCTTCGTGCTGGTGGGCCCTGGTCAGCCGACATTGTTAGTGACGTGCTGAGCCGGGCGGAGAATCTGGCTTCCGGCGGCTTCCGTCGTGCCAACTGTGACAGGGGTGAAGACGACACCGCCTTCCGACACCGAGCTTATGCGGTCGTCGCTCAGATGCTCAACGAAGCGGCTCTCTCTGACGGTGTGTTCGCTGACGGGATCCTCGAACTGATGATTGCCGGTTACCGTTCCGGCGTGTTCGCTTCGGATGCCGAACTCCGCGACTTCTATGAGGGCCAGTTCGATCTGATTGCTGAGCAAGTTCTCGACTCAGGTCGCCAAGCGGAATTGCTCAAGTTATACGCCACTGCGCTGCAGCTAGGAAGGAACGAGCTGGCAGCAACCGTTGCCGAACTCCTGGAAGTGGTGGATTCATGATGGGTGGCGGATTGGTATTGGGTTCCCTATCCGCACGTCGTGCCTTCCTTGTTGGCGTCGCTAGCACGTTGACACTCCTCGGAGCGGGTTGCGGTGGGGGACAGTCACCGTCGACGGCGACCAGTGTCGAACCAATCGCCGACGATGAAGGCACGGAGAACTCGGGCGGCGCCACTACCACAGTCGTCGCGACCGACGACACAGCATCCGCAGTGGCCAGCTATTTGCCGGAGCTTTTGCTTGAGAATGCGGAGTCGGGCCCGCGCCCCCGGTTGACGTGGTCAGCCGTTGATGGGGCGGCCCGCTACACCCTGGTCGTTCTCGGTGATGATGGCACCCCATACTGGGCGTGGTCAGGGACTGAGACCACGATCCACTTCGGCGGATTTGATGACCCTGATGCCATTGGTCCCTGGGTTCACGAGGCCATGACCTGGACTGTTGCCGCCACCGATGCTGATGGCAAACCCCTCGCAATCTCTCAAGCTGGCGTCCTGACCCCATGAGGTCCCCCCGTCGGAGTCACACGATGAAACAAACACGCAACTACACCCAAGGCTCGGTCAAATGAAACTCTCGATCTACGCAGCCTTCCTGGCTGTCCCACTGTTTCTCGCAGCGTGTGGCGGCTCAACCGATACCCAACCTGGTTCTGGCGGTGGGGGTAGCGACGATGGCGTCGCGGCCAGTGACCCTGGGGCCGGAGGCGGCTCCGGGGATCCAAGTGTGCCCTTTGATACTGGTGCGCTCGGCAGCGAGCCACTCAACGCCGTTCATGTTCAACCGCTGAACCGTTCGGGCCCAACGCCCCCGCCGCCGGTCACGCCGGTCATCGATACGTGCGCTGCCCTCGCCGCGTCGGACTTCGATGTGATCGTCAATGAGATCGCAACCAAGTTTTCCTTTGGAGAGGACCCCAAGTTTGTCGCTACCACCCTTGGGGCGGCGTGCGACTACCAAAGCGATACTCACGTGATCCGAGTCTTGGTGGGTCCGAGCGAACAGGTGAGCACGACCGTAGGCAGTCCGGGTCTGTTCCTACCCCCAGGATCAGGCAATGTCAGTGAGGAAATCTCACCGGAAGATTCCGCCGTGAGCATTATTAGCGAGGACTCGATCGGTTTCATCACGCCATTTGCCGCGTTCACCAGCTCGGGTTCTTCTGGTGTCATGGTCTCCAATGTCGGTGGAACGGGGATTGACTACAGCTCGACCGGTTTGCTTTACTCCCGGGTGGCTGCCGCTGTCTCAGCTCGGGTCGCCGCCGCACCGCCGCCTTCAGCTGAGGCCGAAGAACAACTGCAAAATGTGGCTGCTGACCCTTGCTCAGTCTGGACTGTTGCTGAGTTGGATGCATTCTTGGTCGATGCGACAATCGATCGGGCCGATGATGCCAATGTGACCGATGGGTGTCGCTGGTCCAGTGAAGTGACACTGGATCAGGTCACGCTCGAAGCGATCCCTCCAGATGCATCAACGGAGGGCTATGTCCCAATATCAGACGGTAGTCCCGTGCTCGTCAAACCAGGGACCGATCGCATCTTTCTTGCTACCACTGACATTGTCTTGCGAATCCAGGTGTCCAAAGAAGTCATCGAATCGGTCTTTTATGACGGGACCGACGCTGGCGTGGCCTTGGCGGAGAACATCCTGTCCCGTCTTGAATGAAGCGATGTCTGGCTCAGGTTTCCGATCTGGGTCGGGGAGGGCGAAGACATTCTTGTGGCCAAGCGACTGCTAACCCACACACCAAAGATCACAGACAAACTAAAGATTACAAAGGAGCTAAAGGAATCGAAGCAGCGGGCGAGGCAAAGTCCGATTCGTTCACGCCAGCACCAAGTCCTGGGTCCTCACCCACCCCGACACCGACGCGTTCTAAACCTGGGCCGAAGAGGCCTTGGATCAGGGAAACGATGGTGGTGGGCGTCGATGGCAAGGCCCCCATCCTCAGCATCGTCCCTGACTATCAGGACGAAATCGATCGGAAGCTTCGTGACAGGCTCGATCGTGATGGACCCCGATGGGCGTGATCACCACAAGGTCGGTTGGGTCGTAGGCTTCGGCCTCACGCAACACCGAGATCTCTCGCCGGCGCCCAACCACTTGGACAAGGAGCCGCTCGCCGGACGGTGTTCGAGCGATCCCCTTGGCTCGCAATGTGTCTCCCGGAAGGTTGGCGATGAGGCTGTCCAGGTCCGTTCGGCCAATAGGATCGGGAATCGGCTTGGTCTCAACCCGATGCTGGTCAAAGAGACTGACCATTGGCATGGCATCTGGTTGAGCTCGTGTGTTTGCCCCAAGTTCGAGGATGCCTGCCGCTGCGGTGGTTGAGGAGGACGTGATTTGGGGCGTATTCGGCGCCAACTCGTCCAGGCAGGTTTGCACTTCCCGGACTGTCGCGGTGGAAACAAGATCGGTCTTGGTTAGCAACAGGAGATCGGCTGCGGCCACCTGGGTCCTCAGGGCGATGCCGAGGACACCGTGACGGTGAAGCTCAAGGAATTGCTCGCAGTCGATGAGGACGACGACACCATCGAGAAGAAACCCCGCGCTCTTTCCCCAGGGCCGGACGCGGTCCGGATCGGCAATCCCGCTGAGTTCTAGGATGACATGTTCTGGCGGCACCGGGCGGGAACGGAGCTGGTCGAAAGCCATCCCGAGCCCTTCGCTGAGGCTGCAACAAACACAACCATCGGTGAACTCTATGGTGTCCCGGTTCCTTCGACGAATAAGAGCCGCATCCACATTGATTGTCCCGACATCGTTGACAAGCACCGCTATTGCACGGTCACTCCTGGCAAGAAGCTCATTGATGATTGTGGTTTTACCGGCACCGAGATAGCCGCCAAGCAGGGTTAGCGGCACCCTTTGGCCATCCCAAGGGAGAAAGTCCGGTTCCTGATAGCCCACGAGCTAACGCTAGCGCGTTGAGGTAGGCCTGGGCAGGGCACTATCCGGTAGCCTCCCACCAGATGCGCATTGTCAGTTGGAACGTCAACTCAATCCGGAGTCGGCATCAGCGGGTAGTGGACTGGCTAGGCCACCATGAGCCCGACATCGTTCTTCTTCAAGAGACCAAATGCACCGATGAGGTTTTTAACGGCCCAGATCTTGGTGGAAAGTATCGGGACCTTGGGTATGAAATTGCCCACCATGGGGTTGATCACTGGAACGGTGTGGCCATTCTGAGCAGGGTCGGGCTTGATGAGGTCGAGCGGGGTTTCGATGGAACCAATCGGCCCCCCTTTGATGAGGCCCGCTACATCTCGGCTCGATGTGGCGACGTCACAGTGGTCTCGGCTTATGCCCCCAACGGGCGGGAGCTTGAGGACCCTCACTACCTCTTCAAACTCGTTTGGTTTGAGCGATTGCGGGCCAATATCGATGCAACCAAGTCGTTGATATTGGCCGGCGATCTCAACGTTGCCCTCACTGACCGTGACGTTTATGACCCGCAACGCTGGAAAAACCGAACCCACGTCAGTCCACAGGAGCGAGCTGGCGTCGCTGCCCTGGTCGATATGGGGTTGGAAGACGTCACGCGAACTCATCTGCCTCACGACGGAGTATTCAGCTGGTGGAGCTACCGTCCCGGCCAGTTCGAGAAGAATCACGGGCTGAGGCTGGACCTGGCCCTGTGCAGCAGCGACATTGCCGAACGAGTCCATTCGGTCTGGATTGACGTCATCGAACGGGCGGGTGAGAGACCTTCTGACCATGCACCATTGGTCCTCGATCTTTCCTAGAGCTTGATCGGGGGTCGTCGAGTCAATTGGGTGAGGCTGGTGGCGTGATAGTTGGAACCTCGAATGGGATGGGCAGGACGCGGACTCCCCACGCTTCGAGATCATGGATCACCGAGCCGACAGGCCCGGTCGTTACGGGCCACTTCCAGCCGTAGGGTTGGTGCTCGCCCCGTTCGCCCCAAAGCGTCAACGTACGGTGGCGCCCGGTGACATCATGACGTGGTAGGGCCACAACGGCTCGAAAACCGGCCCCAAACAGCGCCTGAGCCCAGCCCCGTGTTCTGATGCGATCGTCGGTGGTGTGGATCTCCGCGGTAAGACCAAACCTTCTCGCCGCCTTCACCGGTAGGTTAGCCACTGGCTCCAGAGCATGGGGCAGCGCGGTCTCGGTGAGGGCGAAACGGTCGATGAGTTCGGCTGGAATGGTTTGGACTGGTCGCCGAGCCAGGGTTTCAAGCAAGGCGACTACCGGTTGCAGAGCCCAGTACGAAGCACCGTTCGGGCTGACGAGGTCGAACCTGTTGCCACCCGGAGTGGCCGCGTCCGTTGAGGAGAACCAGAATGGTCCGAGTTCTCGATGGTGCAATCGAAAGATCGAACGACCCATTTGGAGCGAACGGGACGGAAAGCTAGCCAAGTCTGTGGCCGGGGGAGGGTCGGGGAAGTCAACCACGAAGGGAACTTGCCAGCTCGCGAGCAGCGGCCAGGACCTGGTCCCGGTCATGTGCCTGTAGGGCCTCGATTGGTGTTCGATGCTGAAGAGCCGGATCGCGGGTTGTCAGCCACGAGGCGGTGAACCAGGCTTCGGTATTGTCTGGAGCGACGACGGCGAGTATGTCGGA
>JAJRXF010000172.1 GCA_024276425.1 Actinomycetes bacterium
CCAGACATGCCCTGTAGAAAAGCTCCGTCCTGAGCCGATTTGAGGTGTATGAGTACCGCCACAAGTCACCATGGAAGGTGGCGGCGGTCGTACTGTACCAATATTCAGCCTAGCTCGGAACTGGCTGCTCTACAAGGACTTACACGATCTGGGGAGAAGCTGTCGAAAGACCGGACGCTGGCCAAGTCGCTCGTAGTCTGTCCGCATGAACCCTGCCCTCATGGTCCTTGCCACACTTCTTGCAGGCTGGCTCAACAAGCAGCAGCAGCGAGCCATTGAGTACCTTCGTGAAGAGAACCGCGTCCTGCGGGAGCAACTCGGGGACAAACGAATCCTGCTGAATGATGACCAGCGACGGCGTTTGGCGGTCAAAGGCAAGGCCCTCGGCCGAAAGCTCCTTGATGAGATCTGCACAATCGTCACGCCCGACACAATCCTCCGCTGGCACCGCCAGCTCATCGCCAGGAAGTATGATGGCAGTGCCAAACGCCAACCAGGCCGTCCCCGCATCATGCAGATCATTCGGGAACTCTGTGTGCTGATGGCTCGCGAGAACTCGGGGTGGGGATACTCCAGAGTGGAGGGGGCTCTCGCCAACCTCGGTCACAGAGTCGGACGATCAACAATTCGGAGGATTCTCAAGGAGAACGACCTGGAACCTGCACCACAACGGCACATGCCATGGAGCGTGTTCCTCAAGGCTCATTGGGAGGCCATCGCGGCCACTGACTTCTTCACTGTCGAGGCTTGGACGCTCCGAGGCTTGGTGCGTTACCATGTGTTCTTCGTCATCGATCTGTCAACGCGTAGGGTAACGATCGCGGGGATTACCGATCAACCGAACGGTGAATGGGTGACACGGGTGACGCGGTCTCTCGTTGATGGGTTCGATGGGTTCCTGCTCAAGCACCTCTATCTGATCCATGACCGTGATCCGTTGTTCACCGGCCAGTTCCAGTCGCTGCTGCGGTCCGCTGGTGTCGAGCCGGTGAAGCTGCCCCCTCGGAGCCCCAACCTCAATGCCTATGCCGAACGGTCCGTGCGATCGATCAAGGAGGAGTGTCTCTCGAAGATCATCCCCATCGGCGAACGGCACCTGCGGCTGGCTGTGGAAGAGTTCGCCGAGCACTATCACCTCGAGCGGAACCACCAGGGATTGGGCAACCGCCTCATCGATGGCGAAGCCGAGACAGAGCCGGTCATGCACATCGAGTCTCGGGAGCGACTCGGCGGCATCCTCCGCTCGTACCACCGCGCCGCTTGACTGTTAGTCGGTCTCTGACACCCCAGCCACATGCAAACTCGGTGCTGTCTGCTGCGCATGTCGGCCGAGGAGTCGGCGATCGTCCATGTCCGAAGTCCCTGATACACCGATAGATAGCCGATTTTTCGTTCGGCTGAGATTTGGAACACTACGCCCTCACAGCAGGGACAAAAACCCCGCTGACAACGGTGCCAGCGGGGTTCCTTGAAAGAGCCACCTCGGAGACTCGAACTCCGGACCTGAGCTTTACGAAAGCTCCGCTCTGCCAACTGAGCTAAGGTGGCCTCGCCGGGGTTTGGAGTACCCGGTGAGAGCCGGGAAGTATGGGCGGGGGGAGGGGGGATGTCCAGCCGGGG
>JAJRXF010000173.1 GCA_024276425.1 Actinomycetes bacterium
ATGACCACAGCGGTCGAGTCGGCGAGTAGTCCCATGACCGCGATGAGTACTGACATTGTCATGAGGGCGGCGAACCGCTTGGCGAATCGCATGAATCTGGGACCCTCATGGAAGAGTCCTCGGAAGATCCGCTCGCGATCTCGATCGCTCAAGTCAGCCAGTTCCCACTGACCAAGTAGCCGTATCCCCCGACTAAACGGGCCAGGGCTGACCGGTGAATGAGCTGGCTCGGCGGTTGGTTGGCGCCTCTGCTTCCGTGTGGTTCCCGGTAAAGAGATCCCCATTTTTCCTTCCCCCAAGATGGCCGGTAAACCCACTCTGACATATTTCCGTAATAATTGTAATCTTTTTGTTATATTTGCCTTCCAGTTCATCTGGTCCACTACGAAGGGGCGAACGCGCCAGATCATGACTTTTTGCCAATTACTAACCTTCTACTGTCCTCTCTCTGAGACGGGCCGACTTAGCCTCAGGCAGATCCCAATCCGACCGGTGACCCTCACCCCGTTCTCCCCTCCGAGCAACCAAGTCAGCCCCTCAGACACAGGATGCAACGTCCCGCATGTGCGCAATCGATCCAACTCCCTCTGCACTGCCTCCACCAAAGCCGACCCCATCCCTCATTGGGTTTCCCATTCCGCCTCAGACCACCACGCCTAGGAGGTTGAGAACATGATTCGAGTATTGGTCGCCGATGATCACCACCTCATCCAGCAAGGAATCGAAGCCCTCCTCTCCGATACCGATGGCATCACCCTGGTAGGTCAGGCCAGCACAGCCCAAGAAACGCTCTGGTTGTACGGAGAACTTAAGCCCGACGTCATCTTGATGGATCTTCGCCTAGGAACCGACTGCGGAATCGAGACTGCTGCTGAAATCTTGCGAACCCATCCCGAGGCAAGAATCGTGGCTTTAAGTGCTCATGGAGGGCGCAAGCTGACGCGAGCCACATACGAAGCGGGAATGATTGGCTACATCATGAAAGACGCCCCGCCAGAACAAATCATCACCGCTCTGCTCGCGGCCGCCCTACCCATCGATCTCAGCGGAGTTGAGAAACCAGTCGTCGACCTCCGCCACACCGACACAATGCCACTCACAAACCGAGAGGCCGAAGTCTTTCAGCTAGTCTCAATCGGATGGAGTAACCGACGGGTTGCCAAGGAGCTTGGGATTTCCGTTAAAACAGTGGAATCTCATCTCAGCAAGAGCTACCACAAAACGGGGGTGACGAACCGCTCGCAGGCCGCCTTGTGGGCCCAAAGGCATCTCGGACCGCAACTGCAGAACGCGCCCCAGCCCAGCGAACCAACACAGTCGTGAACCAGCCAGTTTCTACCCGTCGACTCCTCTACCAATTCGCCCTCGCTGCTCTGGCCATTCTGGGCACCGTTGCCATTATCACCATCTGGGCCACCCGACGACTCGCCCTCCAACAGGCCCTCGGCGATGCCTCCCGAAATACCGTGGAGTTGGCCGAGATGTACATACGGCCAGCCATTCCTGAGAATCTCCAGACCACCAACGCAGACCTCAGGGACCTAGACCGCACCGTGCACCAAGACGTACTCTCCGACGAGATAACCCACGTACGCATCTGGGACCGAGGCGGACGCATTGTCTACAGCGACCAGTCCGACCTGATTGGAAGCTCTCACGAACTTGACGAAGCCGCCATCGACGCCTTCGCCACGGGACTCCCGCAAAGCAAGGTGAGCGACCCCGAACGAGAAATAGACGAAGGAATTGTCGGGGCCATCGAAGAACTCGAGGTCTACCACCGGATCAGCGACGGTAACGGCACCGAGTTCCTGTTTGAGACCTACCGACCCTATGCCGCGGTTGATGCCCGTTCCAGCGACCTGTTCTTGTCCATGGCCCCGCTCGCCCTGGGTGCCATTCTCGGCCTGTTCAGTCTGCAACTTCCGCTCACCTATCTTCTCGTTCGTCGTCTCAACCAGGCCCAGATTCAGGAACGACTTGCTCTTCGAAGTTCGATCGCCGCCGCGGACCAGGAGCGGCGAGTCATTGCTGGCGACCTTCATGACGGCACGGTGCAAGACCTCGCCGGCATTTCCATGTCTTTAGCCGTTCTGGGAGATCGAGCCGAGCGCGTAGGCAATCAGCGCGACGCTGAGGTAGCGAGACACGCCGCCACCGCCACTCGTCAAGCCGTTCGATCGCTCCGTTCACTTCTTGTGGACATTTACCCTCCGAATCTCGACGAAATCGGGCTGCAGCGAGCTGTGGCCGACCTCGCATCGGAAAACGTCTCCGACACTGCTGTCATCTCGGTCGAAATCGAGCAGGGCCTACAGGTTTCCAATGCCATTGTGATGCTCGCCTACCGCACAATTCGGGAACTCCTCCGTAATGCACGGAGGCACGCCCAAGCATCCAAGATCGAGATCTCCGTTCATCGCAAGAACAATCAACTCCTCATTCGGGTCGCCGATGACGGCAAGGGGATCGATGCCAAACAAGGACCAGAGGATGACCGTCCACGGCTCGGCCTGCGTTCGCTCGCCGACCTCTTAGCTGCGGCAGGTGGAATTCTCGAATTGAACTCTCCCGCATCGGGAACCGGACTGGTCGCCACCGCCCAGGTACCGCTGTCATGATCCGGGTCGTGCTAGTTGACGACCACTGGGTTGTCCGCGAAGGACTCATGGCTGTCTTGGAAGAAGCAGAAGGGATGAAACTCGTTGGTACCGCCGAGGGTGGCCACGAGGGCGTAGAGGTCGTGGCCGACACCAAGCCAGATGTCGTCCTCATGGACCTATCCATGCCGAAGGGAAATGGTGTGCCAGCCATTGCGGAGATCACCAAACATCATCCCGCCACTCGGGTTGTGGTTCTCACCATGTTTGGGGAAGAGGGAAGCATCCTGGCCGCACTTGAAGCTGGCGCCAGTGGATTCCTCCTGAAGGACAGTTCCCCTTCCGAAGTCGTTGACGCCATCCGTTCCGCAGATGCTGGGCACTCCCCACTGGACCCCCGAGCTGCCAGCGCAGTCATCTCCGCATTGCGGACCGACAGTTCACTTCCGACACAACATGAGCTAAGCCAGCGAGAACTCGAGGTACTCAGCCTTGTCGCCCAGGGACTGCTCAACAAACAAATCGCAAGACAACTCGGGATTGCGGAGGCGACAGTCAAGGCTCACCTAACCCAAATTTACAGCCGCATTGGAGTTTCTGACCGGCTTCAGGCCACCCTTTGGGCCCAACGAAACGGCATCGGAGGACCCACAACTGCTTAGTTGTCCTCGCAGGGTCCTACGACTGGATCGCAGGGTCGTACGACCTTTCTCCGATTGAGCCGGGCACGCACCTGTCTTAGGTTCGGCTCATGGCATTCTCCACAGTCGACGACTTGACCGTCTCCATGACCTATGAGCCAAACGCGTACCCCTTCGAGCGAGAATCAGAGGTGCGGAGCTACTCACGTTCCTTTCCAACCACGTTCGTACGAGCCGCTGGAAGCACCATGACCGACTCATCCGGTCGGACCTATATCGATTTCTTAGCTGGTTGTTCAACCTTGAACTATGGCCACAACGATCCGGACATGACCGAGGCATTGATGAGCTATCTGTCTCGCCAGGGTTTAACCCACGGGCTAGACCTACAAACCGAAGCGAAAGCCGAGTTCATCCAGACCTTCATCGATCTCATCCTTGATCCGCGGGGCTTGCCCTACCGCCTGCAGTTCACCGGACCTACCGGGACCAACGCCATCGAAGCCGCTCTGAAGCTCGCCCGCAAAGTCACGGGCAGAAGTACGGTAATTTCCTTCACCAACGGATTCCACGGGGTCACAATCGGGGCGCTGGCCGCAACCGGCAACCGACAACATCGCATGGGTCCAGCCATAGCTTTGCCTGGGGTCACTCGGGCACTCTATGACGGCTACCTGGGGGCCTCTGTTGATACCGCCGAAATGCTTGACCAACTCCTCAGCGACCCATCGAGCGGCTATGACGCTCCAGCCGCCATCCTGGTTGAAACCGTTCAAGGTGAAGGAGGTATAAACACCGCTCGCGCATCATGGATGCGTGACATAGATGCCATTGCCAAGAAGCACGGTGCCCTTCTGATAGTTGATGACATCCAGGCCGGGTGCGGCCGCACAGGAACGTTCTTTAGCTTCGACTCCATGGGGATCAAGCCAGATATTGTCACCCTGTCAAAATCGCTCTCCGGCTTCGGGCTGCCAATGGCCCTCGTGCTCATCCACCCCGACCACGATCAATGGCTGCCAGCCGAACACAACGGCACGTTCCGAGGGAACAACCTGGCATTTGTGACCGCAACCATCGCCCTGAAGAAGTTCTGGAGGAATGATGACCTCCGTGAGGATGTACGACGCCGAGGACGACTCGTCACCGAAGCCCTCACAAACATGTCTCTCCATGTGCCCGGATCGGTCGTCAAAGGGCGCGGACTATTTCTTGGGCTAGACGTTGGTTCCGGAGAACGAGCTGGGGCCATATGCCATCAGGCCTTCCACCATGGTCTGGTTATCGAAACATCGGGCGCCCGAGGGGAAGTGGTGAAGGTCCTTGCTCCGCTCACGACACCTGACGTTCTCCTAACCAGTGGTCTTGAAATCTTGCACCGGGCCGTCGAGGAACACCTCGACCTCCGGTTCACAACAATATGAAGTCCCGGACCAGCATCCTTAGCAATGGCCACTTCCCAGGCCTGCATCGACCCGAACCTATGCCGACCTGGTCAACTCGTTCCTTCCCCGTCTCCGAGCTGAACACCTCCCAACCAAACGGGGCCGCCACTGCCCTGGTCAGCGCGGACGATCAGGCTCCAACGTGGAGGCCCTCAACTCGCTTTCACGACATGTTTGATCGGCAGTGCCTGCGCCTTGGCCCGGACGCTCCAAGCCACCCAGCTCTGGACTACGGCTCGGTCGTTATCAGCTATGCCGAACTGGCCGCTCAATCTAACCAACTCGCCCGATTCCTTCATGCAGAAGGAGTGGAGATTGGCGATCATCTAGCCGTCCTGCTCGATCGATCCCAACTTGGGCCAGCGTCCGTCCTTGCACTCTCTCGTCTCGGTGTTAGTTATGTACCTCTCGATGCTGGCTTTCCCGAGACAAGAATCGCACATATCGTGGCCGACAGCGGAGTCACCGGCATCCTCACCCAACGTCGTCACCTCCACCTCTTCAAGAATCTCAGCGTGCCGGTGGTTGCTATTGATGACTATCTTGACTCAATTCGCCGCTATGCCCGAGACATCTTCGAACCAGACGGACTTCGAAACGCCCCGGACCCAACCGCATATGTGATCTACACCTCGGGAACGACCGGGCTACCAAAGGGCGTCCCCATCCGTCACTCGAGCATCTGCAACTTTCTTGATGTCGCAAGCTCGGCCTATGGCTATCGACAAGAGGACCGGGTCTATCAGGGAATGACAATCGCGTTCGACTTCTCCGTGGAGGAACTGTGGGTTCCCCTCTGCTCCGGAGCGACGGTGGTTCCGGCTTCTTCTGACCGCCAACTTCTTGGCAGAGACCTGCAAGACTTTCTGGCAGGCAAGCACATCACCGCTCTTTGTTGTGTGCCGACCCTTTTGGCCACTATTGAACCAGACCTTCCGGACCTTCGCTTTCTCCTAGTATCCGGCGAAGCGTGCCCTCAAGAGCTCATCGACCCGTGGTTTTCCGACGGGCGTAGAATCCTCAATGCCTACGGTCCAACTGAAGCAACCGTCACCGCAACATGGTCAGTACTTCGGCCAGGCGAACCCATCACCATCGGAGGACCGCTGCCGACCTACTACGTTGTCGTGCTCGATCCAGACATGCCCCTCGCGCTCGCTCCCGGGCAAGAGGGGGAGCTGTGTCTCGCCGGAGTTGGTCTAAGCGACGGCTATCTGAATCGCCCGGAGCAGTCCGAACAGTCATTTATTGACGACTTCATCGGCCTCCCGAACAATCCATCTGGCCGCATCTACCGGACTGGAGACCTCGGGCGAATCAATTCCGACAACGAAATTGAGTATTTGGGAAGAATAGACACCCAGGTAAAAATCCGGGGCTACCGGATTGAGCTCGGCGAAGTCGAATCAGTCATTAACTCGGTGCCTGGGGTGGGCCAATGTGTCGTTGAACCTTTTACTCCATCTGGGTCCGGCACAAAACTTGTTGCGTACCTGACTCACGACTCCTCCGCCGAAGCACCCGATCTGACCCTGCTCGATCGCCAACTGCGAAGTCAGTTGCCTGCGTATATGGTCCCGAGCTTCTATGAAACGTTGGAGGAGCTACCCCTACTTCCCAGCACCAAGGTCGATCGGAAGGCTCTCCCCCCGCCAGCCACGAACCGATTTGTCGATAACACCCAGCCAAGCGTTCGCCCGGCAAACCATATCGAGTCCCAGCTTGAACAGGCTCTAGCTCAGCTTCTTCAAATGGATCAAGTCTCGGTCACAGCCAACTTCTTTGAAGAACTCGGTGCCGATTCTCTGACACTGGCTAGCTTCGCCAATCGCATTCGAGAAGACCTCGGCGTGCGAACCATCTCCATGAAGCAACTCTATCAAAACCCATCGATTGCCCAGCTCAGCCCGCTCATCCAAGCATCACAATCGGCCGGCACCAAAGATTCAAACCAACGTGAGACCGTCACCCAGACCCGGAGTCCGCTGTTAGGACAATCTCCCGGACCCCAAGTACACATCCCCTCAAGACGCAGCCATCTGAGCGTCGCTGCGCTTCAACTGGTGGCTTACATCCTCTTCGCCCTTGTTTCGCTGATCGGAATCAGCGAGATCTTCAGCTTCATTGATCGAGCCGATGGCGCCATTGGACTCTACCTGGCAGCAGTAATCGCAGGTTTGACCAGCCTTGTGAGTTCCTCGGTGGCCCTTGTCATCGTCAAATGGATCAGTGTCGGATCCTTCGACTGCGACCCAATTCCGATTTGGAGTCTCCGCTACTTCAGGTTCTGGTTGGCCAAACAAGCCATCACCCTCAACCCCCTGAATCTCTTCGTCGGCACACCTGCCTACAACTCCTACCTTCGGCTCCTTGGGGCCAAGGTTGGGCCGGGGGCCGTAATCCTGGCACGGCCCCCGGTTTGCACCGACCTTGTGAGCATCGGCAATGGAGCCGTGATACGTCAAGACTGTTCCTTTCAGGCGTACAAGGCCGAACGAGGACTCATTCGTCCAGGACCGATTCTAATCGGGGACAACGCCCTTGTGTGCGACGCCACTGTCCTGGACATCCACACCTCAATTGCCCCGAATGGCCAACTCGGAAACTCATCCGCCCTACTCCAAGGACAAGAGATACCCGACCGCCAGGTGTTCCACGGGTCGCCGGCCGAGCCAACAACGACCTCCTATGACCGAGTCGAACCCCTCACTCATTCACCATGGCTACGGTGGGTTTCAGGTCCGCTTCGATTCCTCAGCGTTTCACTGATTGGCCTGCCGCTGATCCTGCTCACAATGACAGGCGCCGTTCGAATCACCCGCTCGCTCGCAAATTCGCTCACTGACGGCTCGTCAACCGGCGCCGCGCAAGCGCTACTCGGCACCGCGGCTGTGACCACCATTTTGTTTCTTGGATCCATCGTTGTCGGCCTAGTGTCAGTGACACTCGTGCCAAGAGCCCTACAGCGCTTTGTCAAAGCCAACCAGGTTCACCCACTGTTCGGACTCCAATACATGCTGGCTCGAGCCATCACTCGGTTCTCCAACTCGCCACGCTTTAACATCATCCTTGGTGACAGTTCGCTCATACTGCAATACCTCAAACTCTTGGGCTTTCAAGCCAAAACAGCGGTACAAACCGGCTCCAATTTTGGCTCCGACCAGCGGCACCACTCTCCCTTCCTATGCAAGGTCGAAGGCGAAACCATTGCCTCGGATGGACTGGTTTTTCTCAACAACGAGTACTCCTCAACATCCTTCATAAGCCGGGAAGTCTCGCTGCCTCCTTCCACCTACATCGGCAACTTTGTCCAGGTTCCCGCCAATGCGGCAATTGGTCCAAACTGCCTCATTGGGACCAAAACGGCCGTCCCTCTGGAAGGCCCAGTTCGATCTGGGGTCGGTCTACTCGGCTCACCAGCATTCGAAATTCCCCGATCGGTTGAGCGAGACCTAACGATAAATCGCTACGACGACCCCCAAATTCGGGACGATCGAATTCGGCTCAAGCTTCGCTCGAACCTGCTGTCACTGGCCCTCTACCTCGCCCGCTCCTGGATACTGGCCTTCACCGGAATCCAACTAGCGCTCTTGCTAAAGGGCACCATCCAGCCAAACACCGGACTAGCTGCGCTGGATCGCACGCTTCCTTTCCTGGTTAGCCTCGTCTTCTGGGTACCAGCGGCGGCGGGCTTCATGGTCCTCACCGAACGATTGACATTGCGTTTCCGGCCCCTCAAGCCCCTCTACTGCTCGCTCTATGACCAACGGTTCTGGGCCCACGAGCGATTCTGGAAATCCAACTACAACGGGTTTGCACGGCTTTTCAATGGCACCCCGTTCAAACCCCTGCTCCTGCGAGGCCAGGGAATCCGAATCGGGTCGATGCTCTTTGATGATGGAGCGTCAATGTCAGAGCCAACCCTGATCTCTATTCGCGACAATTGCACCCTCAACAATCGGTCCTGGATAATGTGTCATTCCCTTGAAGACGGAACCTTTAAGTCCGATCGAGTGCGGGTCGGACAATCTTGCACCATCGGAGTTGGTGCCTTTGTTCACTATGGGACAGTAATGGGGGCCGATGCTGTGTTGGCAGCTGATGCCTTCTTCATGAAGGGGTCCGTCGCCCAGCCCGGAACCTACTGGGCCGGTAACCCAGCGACCGAGGTGGCGCCACTCGAGTGAAAGGAACACCTAGAGTAAGCCAACCCTCCAACCCTCTCTCAATACCGAAAAGGTCCGCTACCATGACATTGCATCGCCGAGAGGCCCTCGAACTCCTACTTGGAGCCGGTGCCCTTGTGGCATTGGGTGGATGTCGATCCGATGCGTCCGATTCCGCTGGCAGTCTCTCGAGCGCACTTTCCAGCCCCGAGGCGACCGCCCCTGAGGTGGTGTCGCTCGAAGCCGAGGTTAGAGATCTGAAACTAAGCCTCTGGGCAGAGGCATCGGTGGCCACGATCGCCGCTGGCCTAACCAGCGATGTTTATTCCTTCGGAGCGAAAGTTATCGAAGGCGATCCAGGCAGCATCACCCCCGGTCCGTCCTATCTTGGGCCAACAATCCACCTTCGGCCCGGCCAACGGGTTCAGATCAGTTTTGAGAACCGTCTTGAGGACGAGAGCATCGTTCATTGGCACGGACTGGTGGTGCCTCAGGACCAGGACGGCCAACCCGCCGACTCGGTGGACCCGGGAGAGACATATGACTACGACTTCGTAGTCGACAACGATCCCGGCACCTATTGGTACCACCCGCATCCTCATGCCAAGACTGGTGAACAGGTGTATCGAGGTTTAGCCGGGATGCTTCTCATCCATGGTGATGAACCAGACCTTCCAAGCGGGGCAAACGATCTCTCCCTTGTTCTGCAGGACCGGACCATCGGGGCAGACGGCCAGCTTCAGTATGTCGGAAACATGCGCGACCAGATGGCCGGGTTTGTCGGGTCGACCCTGGTCACCAATGGGGTGGCCGACCTCGTCACAATGGTGAACCCAGAGCCGTATCGTCTTCGCATACTCAACGGCGCCAACTCGCGAACCTCCTATCTCACCCTGTCCACCGGAGACCCAATCACCGCCATAGCCGTCGATGGCCACCTTCTCCCCGAAGCTCGCACCATCCCCGGCCTAGTAATCACACCAGCCCAGCGCACGGACCTTTGGATCGATTTCTCCAACTATGAAGCTGGTCAACGGATCGAGCTACTAAGCGCCAATACATTCAACGAGGCTGGAAACATGATGGGCGGGGGTATGGGTGGCGGCGGTGAACTCTCGCTCGACCCACAAACGGCGATGACCTTCGTGGTCAGTGACGCCCCGTCAAGTAAAGGAGAACTCCCGGCATCGCTCGGACGGCCCGTCGACTTTGGTCTCGACGACGCCATCAACCCGACCGAGCCCAAGGAGTTTGTTCTTACCACCCGTCGAGGCTCCCATTGGATCAACGACCTTCAATGGGAAGGGCGCAAGTCGTCCGAACCAGAACAAGTCAAGGCGGGAACCATCGAGGTGTGGGACTTTGTCGGACAATCCCCGCTCGCCCACCCTATGCATGTGCACGGAAAGTCCTTCAGCGTTATCGGTAGAACCTGGGATGATGAGTCTGCGGCCGATTCTTGGGCCCAGATCTCTGATGGAATAATCGACGACGGACTCCGCGACACGGTCCTTGTCTGGCCGGGACAACGCGTCAGAATCGCTGTTCCGATCGCCGACCACCTTGGCTACTTTTTGTACCACTGCCATATCCTCGAACACGAAGACGACGGCATGATGCGCAACTTCAACGTAAGCGCCTAACCGGGGCTGTCAGCCAACCTGCCAACCCCGGGGCAGCCTATTGCCGAGAGCGCTAGTGGAGATCGGAAAGAACTCCGTAGTTCTCAGCCAAGAGATAGTAGAAGACCACACGGCCCTTTCGACGGTCGTCCTTCATCGTTTCGCAAACCGACTTGATGGCACCATCAAGCTCCGCGTCGGATTCGCTGCGCCCAAGCTTCTTCTTTAGCCAACTATTTCGGACTCGCTCAAGCTCGGAGGGATCGCTGCATGAGACCAAAGCCGAGTCGCCATTCGGGTTAGCGAGAGCGATTCCGAGGTGCTTCACGATCCCGGCTACTGCCGCCTCATCGGCGTCGGGACGGTATTTCTTCACTCCGGGGAGGAAGTCTTGTACCTTTGCCATGTTGTCATGCTCCTTTAGTTGGAGGGCCTGTCACCCGTCTACAAGCTAGCAAAGAAATACCCTGGCATCGGTATTTCGCAAAGACGCTCATACCGACTTAGCGTGGCCGAAATGCCTGTTGCATCAGGCTGGATTCAAAACTTGGAACAACCTGGTTGGTCGCAAACCGATAGAGCGCCGTCTGATAGACCACCGACAGAGCCGACATCACGATCATCACCATCACGATGCCAACAACCGCAAGCACTAGGGCAAGCGCAGTGACCGCCACCGAGCCAACGATTGCCCCCAGAACCCCAATGGCAATGAAAGGAAGCATGGCCAAGAACCCGACCAATCCAAGTCCGACGTGGCCAGCCAACCCTTCTCCCCATGCCTTGCGCAGGAGACCGGCCGAGCGTTTCACCGCATCGATCGGCCCAACATTTTCCAGCACCAGAATAGGCAAAACCAAGAATGTCACTGCGGCCCAAGCGAGGCCGCCCAAGAACCCAAGCAGGCCACCCAGGAAGCCGGCACGCTGCTGAAGGGTACGAATGAGATGAGACACAGTGGCAGAGACAAGAGCCCACGGAAGAATCCGACCGAGCCGGCTGGTTGCTCCTCCCAGAGCTGACCCGAGGGTCGGGTCTCCCCCGGACATTCTCTGGTTGGCGGCATGAACCAAGGCCGAATTGAAGAAGATGGTTACGAAGGCCAAGACAAAGTAGATCAACGCTGCCAGAACATAGGTGACCGGAGTGGTCTGAAAGCTGGCGTTGGTCAGATCGCCTTGAACGCTGACCGACAGCCAAAGAGGATACGCGAATAAGCCAATCATAAGCAATGAGGACAAGGCCGACAGGACGGGCAACACAAGGAGTTCTCCATCCTGTCGAAGCACTGACCACGACGACTTGAATAGTTCGATGGATGTAGATACTCGTCCCATAACCGACCAGCTTGGCAGAACGCGACCCATTCGGCCAGCACAACTAGCCAAAGGACCAATGCGGACCACACCAAATCTCGGCATCCTTAGGGGGAGGTGAGTACTCTTGGCCACAATGAAGAAGCGGCACAATAGTGGATAGCTCAACTCGTCGACGTCTAAGAATCTCCCGAATTCTTTATGCGGCCACCTTTGTTCTGACCCTCATTTCCGGGCCAATACTCTACGTCTCATCCGTGATTGATGACGAGGACGCCTTCGTTTCCGTAGCAGATCAGATCGTCGCCCGCCCCGAGGTTCGGACCGTCATCGCAGAGTCCGTCACGACCATCACCTTCGAGGCCCTAGCCGCAGATGAGGCCCTGGCCGACGTTCTCCCCGACCAGGCCAAGACCTTTGCTGTGCCTCTGACCAGAATCGCCACCAGCCAACTCACCGACGCGGCCTTCCGGCTACTCGATACCGAAATTGCGGTTGAAGTTCGCGACACCGCCCTGCGTGAGGTGCACAGGCAGATCACGGCCGATACCGACGAGGTCACCATTGACCTGCGAGCGGTACTGGTCCGCACCAGTAGAGAGATTGGTGGGCCCACCATTGGGGCCGGAGTGGCCAAGTTTGTTTCCGGTCGGGACACCGGACGGTACACCCTGGCCCCGGCCGGAAGCTCAACCGCCAAGCTTGTCGCCGCCGTCCGGCTCGTTCCCACCTTGGGGGCTCTAGTTGCCTTCGCAGCCCTTGCCTTCCTTGTTCTGGGCATCTTGGTTGCCCCCGACCGACGCCGCGGTCTCATCGTTGGTGGTCTAACTCTTGCGGCGAGTGCGGCGGTATCCACACTGGCCATCTGGGTCGTGCTGTTTGCCGTCCTTGGTGCCAGCGGAGCCGAATCCGGGATTGGCGTGGCTGTGGCCGAAATTGTGGCCAGCGACTTTGCCCAACAAGAGCGCGGCATCATTGTCAATGGAGCGGTGCTGGCCCTGATTGGACTTCTACTGGGTGAACGGCCCTCCGCGGTGGCCATTCGGTCGTTACCCGGCCACCTCTGGTCTAGAAGGCCAGGACTCTCCCAGAGCATTGCCAACATCATCGGCGACAATCCTCCTCTTGCTCGGGCCGGCGTCTGGTTTACCGGGCTGTTCGCCATCAGCTTGTGGTCATCACCGACAAAGCGAATCCTCCTGACCATTCTGGCGTTGAGCATCGCAAGCCAAATCGGGATCTGGCTTGCCACCAATCCGGGCGAAGCAGCCAACCGCTGGAGGAAGCAAGTCGGCTTCTCCATCAGCCCACCAAGGCGGGCCGAAGACAACTCCTCCCGCATCCGAATCAACCTTGGTGTGATCACCGCTGTGCTGATTCTCTTGTGGCCAGCATGGAGCACCAGTGTGGTGACCGTCATCGTCGCCCTTGGTGCCTTGGCCCAAGCTCTGGTCGATCTGCCAGCCGCTCGCAGGATGGCCCGCCAGACGAAACCGACCACCACCGAGCAGGTTGCGACCCCGAAGCGTCAGCGAAGGTATCTGGTGGCCGGAACAGCGGTTGGTGCCTTTGCCATTCTCGGCGTGCTCTCAACCAGTGGGGCAACCGAACGAACTGCGGCATCCTCTGACTGCAATGGTTTGGCACAACTCTGCGATCGGCGTATCGACGAGGTTGTGTTCGCCGGATCACATAACTCCATGTCCTCCACCGAACTCGGCTGGGAACTCGCCATGCAGACCGGTGACATCGTCGCCCAACTCGACGACGGTATTCGTGCCCTGCTCATCGATGCTCTGTACTGGAAAAAGCAAGGGTCGCTCGATGGTGGGGATGAGGCCGCGGCGGCTTCCATCATCGAGGCAGCCCTGAGCGAAGACGAACCGATGCCGGGAGCTTGGCTTTGTCACGGATTCTGCGCGCTCGGTGCTACCGATCTGACTGGAGGTCTGGCCGATATCGCATTGTGGCTTGAGACGAACCCTCGAGAAGTTCTCCTCATCATCGTCCAGGATGAGATTTCTGAATCCGATCTGATGGAGGCGTTTGAGGCCAGCGGATTGCGTCGATACGCCTACACCCACGAGCCCGGCTCTCCTTTCCCAACCCTGGGAGCGATGATCGAGGCTGATCAGCGAATTCTCGTTTACGGCGAGAACGGTGGCAGTCCGACCAGTTGGTTCCAAAATGCATGGGACACTGCCTTTACCGAGACCCCCTACACCTTCTCTCTCCGCAGCGAGTTCTCCTGCGCCCCCAATCGGGGAGTCGAAACCAACCCTCTCTTCCTCATCAATCATTGGCTGACAACGGGAATCCCGGTCAAGGAGGCGGCCGCCACCATCAACAGCCGGGAAGCCCTTCTCAAGCGTGTCGAGGATTGCCGCTCTGAGCGAGGCAGGCTGCCAACGGTTCTTGCCACCGACTTTTCCCAGACCGGAGATCTTGTCGCGGTGGTTGATGAACTTAATGGCTTGGCCAACTAGCCGCCGAATCAGAACCTAACCATGGACAGACATTGATGAGTCTGGATGACGATCTCGATTTCGACTGAAGAAGCCGACGTCGATGTCGCAGCCGGTGTAAGGGCCCCGCACCACCAGGGGATTTTGATCATGGTCAAGCCCATCCTCTACCTCCTCGATGAGCTCCGCCATCACATGACCGGCAATCCCAGCGTTCTTGAATTGATTCCCGCTGGTTCCAATAGCGACATAAAAGCCGTCCAAGTCTGTTCGGTCATAAATGGGAATCCAATCACTACTGACGTCATAGAGGCCGACAACCCCCAGTTTCTTGTGAGGCACTCCGAGGCTCGGAATCCGCTTGTTGGCCCGGTACACCTGGGCCTCCCAGCGCTCACTGGTGACTTCCGGATTAAAATCGTCGGGATCGGCCCAGTCTGGCTCGTCACACTCGGGATCGGTTCCGCCAATCAGCACATTGCTTCCAAGGTGAGGGCGCAAATAGATGCCGTTGTCGTCATCGGCGATATTGGTCCCGCTATGGCCGAAACCAAAGTCCTCCGGGGCTGGCACCTGATGGATCTCGTGTCGCATTGGCCGGGTCGAAATAGCCATTGATCCGGCTAGACCCGCCATCTCGTTGACGATGGCGCTATGGGGTCCAGCCACGTTCACCACAACCTCGCTCGACATCTCGGTCCCATCGCGAAGTACCACTCCTTGACAACGGTCATCGCGTCGAACGATGGAAGCGATTTCTGTACCAAACCGAAACACCGCGCCTTTTGCCTCGGCCGCTCGCATCAGATTGTGAGCCGCTAGCGTTGGGTCATCGACATAGCCAGAGTCTGGGCTGTATAGCGCTCCGGCTAACTGGCCGGTGGCCGGCTCCCAAAAAGCTTCATCAGTCGGGCTGATCGGTGGTCCGTACCGCCCAAGGTCCAACGACGGATAACGATCGGCTAGATCGGCGGCCGTCCACTCCTCATAGGGAACACCAATGTCATCCCACAGTGGCTTGACACGCTCGGAATGATCACCAGGACCAACCGACAAGGTTGCCATCCCGCATTGGATAAACCGGGCGAGGCCATTCTCGTCTGGTACTTCCAAGTACTGTTCCCAATTCCGCCAGTAATGCATGCCCTCCCAGGCCATCATTACTCCAGCCGTAGTGGAATAGCTGAACCGAATGATCGACCCCGAACTGCTGGTCGATCCGTAGCCTGCTCCGGCTCCCTTGTCCAGGTTTAGCGTCCTCCATCCTCGCCGCGCCAGTTCGTAGGCAACCGCACAACCAATAACTCCGGCGCCAACAATTATTGCGTCGTACTCCGACGCTGTTCCCTCGGCCATTGATGGATACTGGCAGATCGAGTAGCGCTTCGTCCATGACGGTGACGCGGTTTGGCTCCGTCAGACCTGACATTTTGTCATGGACCATGCAGTCCCGTCGCTGCCCATCCCCAAGCCACACTCTGCCATACTTCGTCGGTGCGCCTTGACATCGAATCCCTCCGCACCTTTCGAGCATTGGTGGAGACCGGAAGTGTGACAAGCGCGGCCAAGCAACTGCATTTGACTCAATCGGCCGTGAGTTGGAAGATCAAGCGCCTGGA
The DNA here is from genome assembly GCA_024276425.1 of Actinomycetes bacterium. Lineage (GTDB taxonomy): Bacteria > Actinomycetota > Acidimicrobiia > Acidimicrobiales > SZUA-35 > JAJRQY01. The sequence continues at coordinate 15,875 of JAJRXF010000173.1, forward strand.
AGAGCGGGTGGGTGCTCCCTTGACTTCCCGAGACGGCCGAGAGCTGGTTATCACCGAACTCGGAGTGGAGTTGCTACACCACGCAGAACTCCTCGTCTCGGCCCACGACGTCGCGGTGGACAGCCTGCAGCGGTCGAAACTCCAGGGAACCATCCACCTTGGCATGAACGATGAACCCGATGCGATGGATGTTGCCGGTGTGCTCTCGCGATTCACCCGCCGCCACCCACTGGTCCGCCTCCATATCAGGGTGGGACGAAGTGACCCGATTGCCAAGGAGATCCAAATCGGTCAGCTAGATCTGGGTTTAATCCAGACGCTACACCGGAGGAAAACCGATGAGGTGCTTTGGACCGAAACGCTGCAGTGGGTTTGTTCACCAACCTTCGAGTTGGCCGAGGATGCCCCCGTTCCGCTGGTGGCCTTCGGACCTGAATCGATGTACATGCCCACCATGGTGGAGGGTCTCGGCCGAGCTGGCCGGTCCCACTATCTGGCCTTCGAGGCCGAGTACAGCCCAGCGGTACGCAACGCCATCATGGCTGGCTTCGGAGTCGGCATACTCCATGAGCGCAGTGTGGATCAGGGACTACGCCCCTGGACCACACCAGGCCTCGTCCACGACCTCCCCATGCCTGCGTTTGTTCTGCGGGTTTCTTCTCGATCCCGATCCCAAGCAGTCCGGGCACTGGTGGATGAGATCTTGAGTTCTGCCCTCTAGCCGCGCATTCTCTTTCCCTCTGGGTCGAAAGGAGCCTGCCCGAGGATGCTCGCGGCACGACGAACACCAAGGATTTCGATCTCGAATCCTGAGCGAGACCCCGCCTTGTCTGTTGGAACATAACCGAGCGCCAAGGAGCGAGCGCTGTGGTGGGCGTAGTCTCCCGATGTCACCCAGCCAACAACCTCGCCATCGTGCCAGATTGGCTCATCACCTATGGCATCGGCCGTTTCGGTTCCGTGAGCGACCTCCACCTCAAACAAAACCAGAGACCGAGATCGAACCGATGAGGCGGCCACAGCCGCGGCGTCGCGTCCAACGAAGTCCTTATCGAGCTTGACTGCCCAACCCATATTGGCCTCATAGGGGTCATAGATCGGACGGAACTCCTGAGACCATGTCCCCCACCCTTTCTCTATCCTCATGGACTCAAGAGCCCGGATTCCAAACGGGCGTATTCCCAAGGGCTTGCCCGCCTCCATCACCGTGTCAAAAAGTTGGGGAAGATAGCTAGCTCGACACCACAGTTCATAGCCAAGATCTCCGGTAAAGGTCACCCGACCGAGGGTGACGGGCACCATGTCAACCCAAGTCTCCAAAACCTGACGGAAGGGAAAACCCTCGTTAGAGATGTCAAAGTCGACAAGACCCTGCAAGAGTTCTCGTGAACGAGGACCGGCCACACACAGCCCCGCTAACTCTGGACCAAGCGCTCGAATGTGGGCTGATCCATCGTGTGGTGCGTAGGCATCGAACCAACGTTCGTGATAGCGCTGCGCTGACCCCGAGCCAATGATCATGAACCGGTTCGTGTCCAAACATGCCACCGTAAAATCACCAACAAGCTTTCCTCCCTCGTTGAGCATGGGAGTAAGCACCAGCCGCCCCAGATCAGGCATGTGGTTGGTCATCATCGTCTCCAACCAGTTCCGGGCCCCCGCACCCGTCACCTCATAGTTTGCGTAGCTGGTGATGTCCAGGATGCCGACCCGATTGCGGACGGCGGACACTTCTTGGCCAACCATCTCAAATGCATTGGAACGACGGAACGTCGGTGTTTCGTACGGCTCCTCACCAGGGGCCTGGAACCAACGCGGATACTCCATGCCATAGGCAGCACCGAACACAGCATTGAGAGCAGCCAGGCGACCATGAATCGGTGATCGCATCAAACCTCGGGCCGCTGGCAACTCCTCATTGGGAAAGCTAATTCGGAATCGTCGACTGTAGTTCTCCCTCACCTTGGCATTGGTATAGCGAGGTGTTGCCCAATCACCGAAACGGGCGTTATCCATCCCCCAGACATCAAACCCTGGGTCGCCCGTAGTCATCCAGTTCGCCATGGCCAAACCAACACCACCGCCTTGGCTGAGGCCAGCCATGACCGCGCAGGCCAGCCAATGCCCTCGTTGGCCACGAACCGGCCCAATGAGCGGATTGCCATCTGGGGCAAAGGTAAAAGGTCCGTTGATGGTCTTCTTGATTCCTACTTCCCCAAAGATGGGAAAGTGTTGAAATCCAACATCGAGATTGGCGGCAATCCGTTCCAAATCGGGGGGCAAAAGTTGGGCACCAAAATCCCACGGTGTTGTTTGCGGTGACCAGGGCACACCGTTGGGCTCATAGGTGCCAAGGAGCAGACCATTGCCCTCTTGTCGAAGGTAGATCTCGCCTCCGAGATCCATGACGTGGAAGCCACTCAGGGTGGACTGCTCCACCCAACCCTCCAACTCGGGGCCCTCCTCGGTTAATAGATACATGTGCTCCATCGCCAACACCGGAATCTCGATTCCAGCCATTCGGCCAACCTCCCGGGCCCACAGACCCCCGGCGTTGACAAAGTGCTCGCAACGAATCGTGTCGAGATCCTCATCCGTCTTGGTGTCATGAAGGTGAAGTTCCCACTCACCCTCTGACGTCTGAGTAATGGCGTGAACCCAAGTGTTGCGGTAGATTTCGGCCCCGCCAATCTGAGCCGAGGAAGCATAGGCATGAGTTACCCCCGAGGGATCGACGTGGCCTTCCTGGGCATCAAACATTGCCCCTTCAAAGTATTGAGGCTCAAGGAACGGAACCATCTCGTGCGCTTCGGCGGCCGAGATCAGATGGGAATCGATTCCCAAGTAGCGGGCTCGGGCGTTGGCCATGCGCAAGAAGTCCATCCGCTCCACGGAATCCGCCAAGACCAGGCCACCAGTCAGGTGAATGCCACAATCACGACCCGAGATCCGCTCTATCTCGGCGTATAACTCGACGGTGTATTTTTGGAGGGCTGCGACATTGGGGTCACCGTTAAGGGTGTGCATGCCCCCAGCCGAATGCCAGGTTGAGCCATGGGTGAGTTCACGACGCTCAACCAGAACGACGTCTTTCCAGCCCGCCTTAGTGAGGTGATAGAGGACCGAGGCACCAACGACCCCACCACCGATTACGACGACCTGGGCCTGGTTCTTTCGCTTCTTCTGAGTCATTTCATCCTGCGGTTCAGTGGCTGCTAGTAGTCGGTTTCGACCCCGCCCTCGGCGATGCGACGGTCGACATATTCCCGAAGTTCGGCTTCGATCGCATCGTCGAGTGGGGGTTTCTCATAGGCCTCAAGGACCTCACGAGCAACGGCATTGGCCTTGGCCTTGGCCTCTGGCTGACCGGCTTCGGTCCACGATTCCCAGTTGCGCCAATCGGAAACCATCGGGCTGTAGAAGGCGCTGCGGTATCGCGCTTGGGTGTGGGGCTCACCAAAAAAGTGGCCTGCGGGCCCGACCCTGGCAATGGCATCCACTGCTAAGGCGTCCTCGCTGAGATCGAGGGGGGCGAGCATGACCGACACCATTTGGAGCAGGTCCGCATCGATCACCATCTTCTCAAAACTGGCGTGGAGACCGCCTTCCATCCAACCGGCTCCGTGCAGCATGAAGTTCACCCCTCCCTGGACCGTGCCCCAGAGTGAAAGCATCGATTCATATCCGGCCTGGGTGTCGATTGCGTTCGCGGCGTTCACATTGGATGACCGGTACGGAATCGCATACCGGCGAGCGAGCTGGCCGCCAAGCATGCAGGCCTTGGCGTACTCCGGGGTGCCAAAGGCCGGTGAGCCAGAGCGCATATCCACATTGGATGTAAACCCTCCATACATCACTGGCGACCCTGGCCGCACCACCTGAGTGAGGGTGATACCAGCCAGAGCTTCGGCGTTTTGTTGAACCACCGCACCGGCAATCGTGACCGGGGCCATCGCCCCAGCCAGGGTGAAGGGGGTGATGATGATGATCTGGTTACGGGCAGACATTTGCAGAATGCCCTCAATCATCGGATGGTCAAAACGAAGGGGGGAACTGGCGTTGATGACCGAACTCAGGCTCGGCTGACTTTCGAAGGTCTCGCGGTCGACCCCGCGAGCAATCCGAGCCATTTCCATTCCATCAAGGTTTCGCTGCTTGCCCAGACTGTAAACGTGGAATGCCTTGTCCGTGAGAGTATGGGCGTCATAGGCCGCCTCGAGGTGACGAATCGAGGGGTGGAGATCGATGGGCTCCACCGGGTAGCCGCTCACGAAATGCACCGCGTTAAGCATCTGGGCCAGTCGAAGGAAGTCTTGGTAACCGCGTCGGTCACCGGAGACGCGCTCACCGTCGAGGTTCACATAGTTCGGGGCACTTCCAACAGTCCCGAATGCCAGCCGGTTGCCTCCAATTTTGAGGTCGCGGTGCTTGTCGCGACCATGAAAGGTAAACGAGGAGGGAGCAAGGCCGACATAGTGTTCGACCATTTCGGGATCGAATCGCACACGTTCTCTGTGCTCCTCTAACCCAATTTTCGCCCCAACGCCTCCAAGCATGGACAGCGCTTCGGGATGCAGAAAGTCGACGCCGACCTCGCTCAGGACACGAAGGGAAGCGGCATGAATCCGATCCAGGTCTTCGGCCGACACCACGGTCGTTGGAGCGGCCAGCAACCGAGGTTGGGAAAAGGGAGGCTGTTCGTTCACAACACTTCGAACTCGTTTTTCACCACGGCTTCCACCACGGCTTCCACTACGGCCTCGCCGACGGTTTGTCATTGCTCTACGTTAAACGAAGTAATCGTCATCCCTTCCTCCTTGGTCATGACAAAACCTTGGTGGTGGCTGACAAAGCTGAGCCGCCCTTCGTGCCAGCCTCGCCACGTAACCATGACTCGGCAACTAGTTGGGTCTTCGCTCGCTGGATGGCATTCGTTTTCTCATCGACTATTGTGCAGACGTGACCCTTACCACTCCCCCGCCTCCACGGACTTCGAGCAGCGGGCCCGGCGCGTCAAACAACGAGCGGTCTAGTGCACTCAAGGGTTGGCTCCCGTTGGGTCTTGGCGCAGGCGTCCTCCTGCTCTTCAGCAGCGACAACGGCCCAATTCTTTGCCCCTACCGTCGCTGCACCGGCGGCTACTGCCCCTTGTGTGGGGCGACTCGCTCGGTCGGCTCAATGGTTCGTCTCGACTTTGGCGAGGCATTGCGACGTTATCCAGCACTTCCGTTGCTGGCCATCGTGGCCTTCTTGCAACTGGCCCCCATCGGGATTCCGGCCAGAGTTTCCAATCGAATACTCATCGCAGTTGGCGCCGCGGTGATGGCCATCTGGGCCGTGCGCATGCTCGTTGGCGATATCCCAACGCCAACGACGCTGACCTTGCCCTGGTAGGGCCAAGCCAGCGTCGCAGCAACGAAGAATCTTCTTGGTGTATCCGGTGGGGATTACTCTTGAACTACCCGCATGGTCAGGATTTTGTCTGAAAGCCGACGGTTCTCCTCATCAATGAAGATCCAGATGTAGTCAAGCAAGCAGATACTTCCAAGGAAGCCGCCGAGGAAATAGCGGGCCACGGCCATGCCGATTCCGACTGGTTGGCCAGTTTCATCGGATATCAGGCGAGTGTTCTGCTGCTTCTTGCCAATGGTTTGGCCCTCGGTTCCTTGCAGGTAGATGTAGTTGTAAATCGAAAACCCGAGAATTCCTAGCCAGCCAAGGAAGAGCACCAATCCTCCAAGGGTGTCCGAAATCGCGCTCAAAATCGCGACAACGATTATTAAGGCAATGTACAGACCAATGAGGATGCCCCAATCAATGAGGAACCCGATGAAGCGTGGCCCATATTCGGTTGAGGATTTCAGCCCGGTCGCCGCTCCGTCAGTGGACGCGGCCCCTCCACCACCAACTGGTTGGGGGGCGCCTTGCCATTGGGTTCCGTCCCAATAGCGCTGTGTCCCTGGGGGGTCCCCGGCGGCGTAGTACCAGCCCGCTGGCTGTCCAGCTCCACTATCTGTCATTTCTTGTCCCTCTGTTCGTGGGTCTCAGGACCCGATTCAATGGGACAGGATGGCACAAAACTCGACCAATTGCGGCCCCGAAGCCCAGAATGTGGTTTTGATCGGCCGGTTGCCTCCTACATGAGTTGTGTCAGACCGCCGTCGACGACGATCACCTGACCGCTGAGGTAGCCGTTGCGGAGGCAGGCCAAGACCGCCTCGGCACAGTCATCAGCGGTGGCCGAGCGGGGCACGGGGGCCATGGCCCCGACCGCGGCATGCTGATCGTCCCAGTCCTGGGTCCAAGGGGTGGCCACCAGGCCAGGCGCTACGGCGTTAAATCGGGTCGGCCCATAGGACTTGGCCAGCAAGAAGGTCATCTGGTTGAGCGTCGCCTTGGCCATGGAGTAGGCCATTGAGCTACCCACTGGTCGGACTCCGGCGATTGAGGTAATGGTGACGACGTTGGGATTGTCGGACTTGGCGAGTAGCGGGATTGCAGACTTGGTTAGCCACCAGGTTCCGAACACATTGACCTCAAAGGTCTTGAGAAATACCTCGTCGGTCAACCCGTCGAGGTCGCCGTGGGCGACACGGGTGGTCCAGCCCGCGTTGTTAATAAGGAAGTCCAGTTGGCCGAACTCTGCCATGGTGGCATCGAGCATGGCTTGTCCCTGCTCTTGGTCCGAGATGTCCGCCTGGACGTAGATGGAATCGGTCGGCAATTGAGCGCAAAGTTTTTGTCCGGCCTCGACTGAGCTTGAGGAGTTGACGACGACATTGCACCCTAAGGCGGCGAGGCGACGAGCGGTCTGTTCACCAATGCCACTGGTGGACCCTGTTACCAGCGCGACCTTGCCTTCGAATTCGTTACTGTTCGTCATGGCTCGGACCCTAGCCTGGTCCGAGACGTCCGGTGTCGACTGTTCAGGCGAGTTCTACGGCAGATCAGCCGCGAATGCATCGGCGATGAGCCGATAGCTCTCCACCCTGGCGTGGTGATCCCAGGTAATGGAAACAATCACCACCTCCTCAGCACCGTAGGCCGAGGCCAAATGAGTGAGACCCTCCTTGACCGTTGGTGGATCGCCCACGATCATCGGCTTGCGCCCAGGCATAACCGTCAGGGGATCAATTGGAGAGTCATCGACATCACTCAGCGAGGGAATAGGGCCGGCCAGACCCCGCTGACGCCATAACCGAACGCTGCTCGCCAACCGTTCCGCTTCGGCACCGCTTTGGGCACAAATGGCGCCAACCCCAATGCTGAGGCGCGGTTCGGGGTGACGTTCGGAGGGCTGGTATTGACTCCGGTATGCCTCACAAATAGCCGGGCCGTCACCAACGGCGATGAAGTCGGCAAAGGACAAGGGCAGGCCAAAGTGAGCGGCAAAGCTGGCGCTGCCGGCGCTTGATGCCAAAACCCAAAGCTCGGGGGCCTCACAATCGGAGGCGGGGAGAGCGAGAACGCGACCAGCAAATGGGCTGTCTGAGTGGAGATCGTTATGCAGCCAACCATCGAGGTCTCGCAACTGATTCGGGTAAGTGTCAACCGGAAGTGGGTGATCTCCGGCAGCCAGGGCGTACATGGTGATCTGGTCAGATCCCGGGGCCCGACCGACCCCAAGGTCAATGCGCTCAGGAAAGAGCGTGGCCAGGGTGCGGAACGTTTCGGCCACCTTGTAGGGAGAATAGTGGGACAACATCACCCCACCCGAACCCACTCGGATAGTCGAAGTCGAAGCAGCAATCTGGCCGATGAGGATCTCCGGAGCGGCGCCGGCCAGGCCACGAGAATTGTGATGCTCGGCCACCCAGTAGCGGTGATACCCCATGGCTTCGGTCTGCCTCGCCAGGTCGATCGAGTTGCCAAGGGCAATGGCCGCGCTCGACCCGGCTGGAATGGGTGACTGATCAAGGACACTCAAGCGAAGGGGCACGAGCAAATTCTGTCCGGTTGTCATTGGGTTCGCTACTTGCCCTTCCGTCTGCCTTTGGAATAAGCCTCCAGCTTCTTACGTTGGGCCGCGTTGAGGCTGTCCATTCCAAAGGCAGAGATCTGGTCAAGAATCTCGTCTATGCCCATCTCTTCGAAACTTTGATCGACGGCCACGATTGGTGGAGCACTTTTCTTGGAGCGTCCGCGCCTGGGCCGTTTAGGAGACTTTGCTCTAGTTGGGGGCGACGGGCGGCTGCCACCGGATACTCCACGGTGGGTTGATCGAAGGTCGGGGATCCAAGGTATTTCGTTTGCCAAGCCAAAGGCCTTGGTCACAATCAGGACCCCTCCGACCCAGAAAAAGAGAAAGAGAAATCCCACCGCACTTCCGAGTGAAATGTATTGCAGTGCCTCGAGCCCGAGGAATACGGCGGCGATGACCCAACCCGGGATGCCAAAGAAGAAACGGGCCCCGGGGTGCATGGCAACGAAGGCGTAAAACAGGGCAGAACTCATGAACCGGGCCCCGACGAGGACAAAGGAGCCGACCCCAAACAGATAGAGCGCTAGGACAACCACGCCAGGGAGGACAATAAGTACGCCCAGGAACTTTGCCATCCTTTCACGCCCGAGGGCACTCTCGACTTGAGACCCAAAGAAGTAGATCATGACAATGGACAAAATCGTCCAAATGCTCGGATCGTTCGGAATGACCCACGTCAGGAAACGCCAGAACTCTCCCCGAACAACCTCACCGCCGCGAAAGAACAAAAACTCAGTCACCGGGTGACCGCGCCCCTCGAAGGAGGTGAGAAACAGTCCTAGCAGACTGAGCGCGCTGAGAATGCCAGCAGAACCAATATCAAGGGTTCCGATCCGGAACCAGGGTTCTTGACCGCTACCGAATCGTCGTGAGGACTGGCTGAACATGACTCCAAGCCTAGACACCAGCCCCGTGCTTGGGGCCGACAGTCTGGGTGAAGGGTAAGATCGGCTCATGTCCCATCTTGGAGAACTGCAAGCTGGCTGCTAGACCGACCTGATGGATGAACCCATTGTGGCTGTCGACCTCTGCCGTAGTTTCGGAGAGATCAGGGCCGTGCGGGAAGTAACCCTCTCCGTGAATCGGGGAGAAATTTATGGCTTCCTTGGGCCTAACGGAGCGGGCAAGTCGACCATTGTCCGAATGCTGACCACTCTGCTGCGTCCCACCTCCGGACGGGCATTGGTCGCTGGATTTGATGTCGCTACTCAGGCGAGTGAGGTTCGACGACGTATCGGTGTTGCTCTCCAGGACGCCGCCATTGATCCGCTCATGACCGGAAACGAGCTTCTGCAGCTTCAGGCCACCCTGCACGGAATCGGCCGAGCCGACGCCAGAAGGCGTGGCGTGGAGCTACTGGAGCGAGTTGGTCTCAGCGACGCAGCTCACCGGCGGGTTCAGACCTATTCGGGTGGTATGCGACGACGCCTCGATTTGGCCATGTCACTCCTCCACCAGCCAGACGTCCTCTTTCTGGACGAACCAACCACTGGGCTAGACCCCAGCAGCCGACAGAATCTCTGGGAAGAGGTGAGGCGGTTGAACAACGAAGGAACGACGGTTTTTCTCACCACCCAATACCTGGAAGAAGCCGACGAACTGGCCCACCGGGTTGGCATCATCGACGGAGGAATCATCGTTCGAGAGGGAACCCCGGCGGATCTTAAGGTAGCTGTGGGTTCGCCAACTCTTCGGATAGACGTGAACCCCAATCAGTTTGTGTCGGCACAATCGATTTTGAGTGGATTCGGTGAGCCCAGACCAGCACGCCAGGGACGTCTGGCCATCGGTCTCGATGATGGAGCCAGTCGTTTGGCCGACGTCGTTCGGTCATTGGACGAAGTGGGTGTAGGTGTTGTGCACATGCAACTTGATGCGCCAAGCCTGGACGATGTCTTCGCCGATGCCACCGGGCGTCGACTTGAAGGGCATTCTGAGGACTCGGGTGACTCCCAATGACCGGTGCGGTGACCTCGACCATCCCCCACGAAGGGACCAGGTCGGGGGATTTGCGGGCCTTCTTAGCCATGTCCCGCAGAGCAGTGGTCGGGTTCTTTCGCCAACCTTCCAACTGGGTGGTCGGCACCGCGTTCCCGTTGCTCATCACTGCAGTATCTGCTTCGGCTTTCAGCCGCTCGACTTCCCTTCAGGGATTTCCTGACACCGATAGTTTCCTTCAGTTCTTGATGGCGGGCACCATTCTTCAAGGGACTTTATTCGGTTCCATCACAGCATCGACCGACTTAGCTCTCGACATCGAGAAGGGGTTCATGGACCGATTGTTAGCCTCACCGGTTTCTCGGACTGTCATCCTGATCTCTCGTCTTGCCGGAGCGGCTGCTTTTGGTGCTGGGCTAACCGTGTTTTACATCGTGGTCTTTCGCCTGTTCGGAGCCAAGGTCGAGGGCGGGCTCGGGGGAATGGCGGTAATGGTTGTGCTTTCAACCGTCATGGCCATCGGGGTTGGCGGCTATGGAGCCGCCGTTGGCCTACGCACCGGGTCGGCTGAAGCCGTTGGCAACTCTTTCCCTCTCATCTTCATCCTGCTCTTTATTTCTTCGGCGTTCTTCCCCGTTGAGACCATGTCTGGTACCTATCAGGCCATGGCTCAGGCCAACCCGGTGAGCTTTGTTATTGATGCATCCCGCTACCAGGTTCTTGAGGGTTTCAGCTTGGCAGAGGCAGCGACAGGGTTCGCGGTTGCCATTGGCTTTGCCGCAATCATGATTGCCCTTGCCCTTGTCCAACTGCGGAGGCGGTTGGAGGACCACTCATGACCATCGCATCTTCGGCCAGCACCAAGACCGGTCGTCTTGCCTTGTCCGAACGTATTCCACTCGTTCCCGTTGTTCGAGCCCTGGTTCGACGAAGCCTCGTTGCCATCACCCGAACTCCATCCGCCTTGGCCCCGATCCTGTTGATGCCGATTTTTTTCATGATTTCGTTTTCTGGTTCATACTCGGCCATCACGCGTATCCCCGGCTTTCCAACCGACAACATTTACAACTGGTTTGTGCCCTACGCATGTGTACAGGGAGCGGCCTTCTCTGGAATCGGAGTAGGTTTCACCACCGCCAGAGACCTTGAGAATGGGTTCTTTGACCGGCTTCGGCTGGCTCCCTCGGGTCGGCCAGCGCTCATCATTGGTCCTCTCGGGATCTCGGTGATCCGGGCCTCGTTCCCCTTCGTCACCGTACTTCCAATCGGGTTCCTGCTCGGCGCAGACTTCCCCGGTTTCGGTGGTCTTTTCATGTTGGCCATGGTCAGCGCAATGGTGTCTGGAATAAGCGGGCTTTGGGCCCTTGGGGTCGTCTTTCGACTGCAGTCCCAACGCTCGCTCGGTCTGGTGCAAATTGGAATCTTTTCCACCCTGTTCTTGTCCATCGGACAGGTGCCTCTTTCTGTCATGGATGGCTGGCTGCATGGCGCTGCCAGGGTCAACCCAACAACAAATCTGTTGCGAATGGCTCGCCAGGGTTTCCTTGAGGGAGTGACCTGGGAGATGACTTGGCCGGGCCTGATCGCCGGAATTGCCATGCTGAGCCTGCTAGGCCTCTTTGCCATAACCGGGTTTCGCAAGGTCGAGAAGTGAGACCGCCGAGAAGTGAGACCGCCGAGAAGTGAGACAGTCGAGAAGTGACACAGCGATACTCAGAGACCATCGGCGAAGTCAACGATGAGTTCCAAGATCAAATCGGGAGCCTGGCGGTTGAGCATGTGCCCAAGCCTGGGGAGAATTAGCCCTTCACTTCGCTCAGATCCAATGGAGTCCACGGTCTGATCAACCATGGACTCCGTGGCGTACTCATCGTTCTCCCCCTGTACCACCAGTACTGGACACCGGATCTCCCTAAGGTCAGGGCGGATATCCCAATCGGCAAATTCCGGATCGGTCCACCCTCCACTCCAAGCGTCAAAGAGGGCTGACGCGTCACGGTGATAGGGCGCCAACGCGTCCACCATCGCGCTTGGATCGCTACGCAGATGCGCAATAGCAGAGACGCATCGTGCCTCGACAAAGCTGTGGGGGGCGAGCGCCACAACGCCACGAGACCGGGTTGGGGACTTGGCCGCATGATGGAGTGCAATCGACCCCCCATCAGAGTGACCAATAAGAATCGGTGCCTCGATCGAAAAGGCGTTAAGAAGACCAGGAAGAAGCGAAGCCTGATCTTGCATCCATGAGGGCCCCCACGGCCCGGTTGGCGAAGGTGAGGAGAAGCCATGCCCCGGCCGGTCATAGGCCAATACTGCGACTCCAGTCGCGTCGGCCAAGCGAGCGGGCAGGCTCCGCCACAACTCGACAGATCCGAGCCCATCGTGGAGAAAAACGAACTGTGGAAGGCCGCTCCCCCAGATGGTCACCCAAAGACGGCAATGGTCGAGGTCAATTTCCTGGACCTTGGTGTTTACGTTCAGAGAGTCGCCATCGCTGCTCACCATGGGTTTCGACCTTAGTCACTCAGCCGTTGGGTACCGCACTCACTTGTACCTGGTTGCTCTCGGTGAGTACTTCGCCACTGTCCAATCGAGCGACCACCCAATAGCTGACGTTACCTTCGACTGGGCGTTCGATCGTCAATTCTCGGCTTGTATGGTCTCGAAGAATGGCCACGGTCCGAGCCGGACCATCTGCTCGAGCCAGCACCACCCAGCCTGCGACCCGGCCGGGTGTGTTGATGGTCCAAACCAAACGGACCCTGGTCTGAGACACCGTGACCTGCTCGAGGGTCGCACTTGGGTCTACCGGGGCAGTGGTCGAGGTTGAGGGGCCTTGGCCGACTTCGTCGACTGTCGATCCGACCAGCGTCGTGGCGGGACCCAAGGAAGTTGTTGGTTGATCGCCTCGAATTGTCGTTGGTGGTGAGACTCTGGTTGTGGACGAACGATCAGAGTCGACTGTGGTCGGTACCGGCTCAGTCCTTCGATCGGTTTGGTCTGGCGCTAGGGCCGTGGTCGAAGTCGGAGTCGCACCATCAGGGCTGCTGTCTTGGCCCCTATCTGGGGAAGGCCTCGATCCAATATCTGGGGAAGGCCTCGATCCAAAGTCTGAATTCAGAATCTCGACTTGGCCACCAACAATGAGCGCCGCGGTTCCAGGAGGAAGAAAAAGATCATCAATGACGGCTCCGCCATTGCTACCAACCATGATGCGAGTGCCCTCGCTGAGCACCCATCCGTCGGTGGCCACGGCCTGTGAGCCGTCTGGCAAGACCAGGGTGGTCGACTCCGCGCTTGACATGACCAATTCGGTCGCTTGCGTTCTCCGCCCCAGACCGGAACCAAAAACAAGCGCTCCAACAAGAAGAAAGAGGCTGACTAGGCCAACAACCGGCTGCCAGAGAGGGCGCTTGACCGTAGTCTTCCGATCAAATCCAAGTCGAAGTTCGGTCTCAAGCCTGTTGGCGAAGGCCGGATCGGGCCCGGGATACTCACTGGCGCCCAGGTCTCGAAGCCGTTGCTCTAGTTCATCATTCACTTCTTCACCCCCGGCCCTCATCCGTTGACTTCCTTGCGACTGTTGGCTTGGTCATGCCTGGTTAGTTTCTCGCTGGCCCCCGGCACTTCACGGCGGAGGGCTTTCAACGCCCGGGAGAGGACCACGGCAAATGCTGGCTTAGCTAGACCCATGGCAGTGGCTGCTTCATCCTGATCCAGCCCGGCGAGATATCTCAGCGAGATCGCCCGCTGGTAGCGAGGGTTCAACCGGCACAGGGCAAGGCGTAGGTCTGTGGCCTCTGATTGGTCGATCCGGTCGATCACGAGATCTTGCTCGTCATGTTCGGGGACGTGAAGACGAGCAAAGGCGGCCTGGCCGCGCTCACCCTGACCTCGCCCCTCACGTCGATAGTGGGCAATGGTCTCGTTGGCGGCGATTCTCATCACCCACGGGGCGAATCCTCCCCGCTGCCAACGGAACCGATCAAGCTTGGCGTAAACCCGCTCGAAGGTGGCCGAGGTGATGTCCTCGGCCACCTCGCGACTTCCCGTTCGTCGTGCCGCGTAGGCGTAAACCTCAGGGAGATAGCGTCGATAGAGTTCTGCGAATGCCTCAGGATCCTGGCGCGCCCGTTCAACAAGCAACCTCTCCTCGGACGCATTGACCGGACCAAATCTCACAGGAGAAAGCCTGGCCGCCCCGGCAAGGGTGAGGGTGGACGCTCCAAAGCGAATCACTGAAACCACACCTGGCGACGAACTTCGCTAGACGTGCCGGTTGGGAGCGGCCCGAGTTGGCACCACCGTCCAGAGGCGAACCACCGATGGCCGGGACTGGCCGACTACCACGCCGTCCGCGCCGAGGGCCAGAACAACATAGGTCGCACGAGAGACGTCGTTGCCAACCCGGTCTCGTACGGCCGTGGTGTCCATGCCGCCACGCCAGACAAGTTCGCGCTCATCACCGTCAACTATCCGCCACAGTTGATAGCCGACCGCATCCGGATGCTCCCCGGCACGCCACTCGCATCGAACCGTCTGGCCATCTCTGCCCCCAAATGCGACGTCCGGCCTTACCTGTTGACATCGAAGCTTCAGAACTTCAAGATCGGTGTTTGGCGATTCGACACCGGCCTGAACTTGGCCGCTGGTCCCGATGGTCCGTCCCTGGGCGTTGAGGACCTGGACGATGTAGCGGTAGCGGACATCGAATCGAATCGAGGTATCCAGGACCGAAGTCGTCGCCAGGTCACTGGTGCGCAGGATGATCTCGCGAACGTCGCCATTGGTACGAGTCACCACATACCCGGCCGCATCTCGGCGTTCGGAGGGCGACCACTCACAACCAACAACCGGAAGGCCATCGTCGCTTCGCCGCCCGTCGCACATCAGTCGGAGATGCTCAAGGTCAGGCTTGGAAACCACGGGTCGAGGGCCGACTGGCACAGGATTAGCCGGTACAGGATTGGCCGGTACAGGTTTCACGGCTTCGTCTACAAGAACCGGGGGCAGTGGCTCCGGGCGCTTCTCAGGAATGGCGTTCGCTGGTAGGACCATGATCCCGCTCAGGGTCAGGCTAAGTCCAGCAGTGAGGATTGTTCTTCGCATGGTAGGCACGCTTTCAGTACGGGAGCCAACCCGCCGTCGGCTCCTTCACCCTGTTCAACGCGGCACGGTGCCAAAGATTGCACTTACGGAAAAAGTTTCTGGCGTACTATCGCTATCCAGGTTCTATCGCTGTCCCGGTTCTATCGCTGTCCCAGGGTTCTCGCTGTAGGCGACAACGGAACTTCGGATTTCTCTGGAAGTGTTCCGAGCAATCGATCGCCAGAGTTCATCGTCACCCCCAGCCAGTACTTCTCATTCCGATAGTGATGGAGGCGATGGTTACGGGTTAAGCGACCGTAGTAGCGAGAAGTTGGTCGGTAGCGGGTATGAACCAGGAGATGCACCCATTCGTAGTGGGACAGCGAAATCGCCGCCGCCGCATAGGCGGTTAGAAAGCCCGGAAGCACCTTCAGGCCCATGAGCCACAGCAGGGGCATAGACCACGCGGCTGTAAAGGCGCCGAACATGACCACGAATATGGTCGCGTCGATCGGGTTCAGCAGGAGCCACTGCATATTGGTGGGGTCAAGATGGTGGTTCCGGTGACCGGTTCCGGTCTTCAGTTTCCGCATCCGAAAGGAATCCTCCGGGGCATGAAGCAGAAACAAATGAATCACCCACTCAACCAACCCGGTCAGGGCCAGAGTCACCCCGGACACAACCACATCGGCCCAACCCCACTGGCCAACCATAATGCGGGCCACGACCAGGAGCATTGCCGTCACCAAAAGGATTCGAGGAGAGCCAGCTCTGAGGTAGGCAGCCAGAATCTCGCCTCTGGTGCGAAGGGAGTCACTCCGCTGGGTTTTCCGTCGTCCAAACTCCGGAGTGAATCCGTTTCGGTTGGCTACCACTGGATCATCGCCTCAAATTCGGTGCGGGTTTAGAACAAGACTCTGCATGGCCAAGATAGCAACGACGAATCGTTCAATCTGCCTCGCCGGATTTAGGATCGACTCCTATGTCGAAACCCGAGCAAACCAACCAGAGGCTCCAGGCTCCCCCAAATCAAGTTCCCACAGACATTGTTCCCACAGACATTGTTCCCACCATTGACCTCTCCGACTCGCCCGCAAAGGTTGGGGCCGAATTCGACACCGCCTACTCTGAAGTCGGATTTTGCCAAGTCGTCTCGCACAACCTCGACCCTCAGATTGAGCAGACGGCCCATCAGATGGCCATCGAGTTCTTTGCCCTCCCCGAGACACAAAAACGTGCCCTGACCATACGTCATGGCGAAGCCTATGGATATGGACCATTCCAAGCAGAGCGTCTCGCTGCCAGCCTCGGGACAACCACACCCCCCGACCTAAAGGAGACGTTTTCCATCGGTCCTCGCCAACGGCCAACTGGTGGTACGGCCGGAGAAGCCGCCGACTTCGTATATTCCCCAAACCGCTGGCCCGCCGCTTTACCAGAACTGCAAGTGGCCCTCGAGGCCCACTATGACCAACTCGCTGAACTCGTCGGTCGGATAATGTCAGCCATGGCCGTCGGCCTAGGTCTCGAGTCCAACTACTTTGACCCCTACATTGATAAACACACCTCCGCCCTCCGGGCGCTCCACTACCCAGCACTCGCGAGTTCGGTGGATCAATCCTGGCAACGTGGCCAACTTCGAGCGGGAGCCCACGCCGACTACGGCACTATTACTCTCCTGCACCAAGACAAGGCTCCTGGCGGCCTCGAGGTGCTTGGGATGGACGGCCAGTGGCATCCAGTAACCCCGATACCCGGGGCCTACGTTGTCAATGTTGGCGACACCCTGGCCCGGTGGACCAATGATCGGTGGCGAAGCACCATCCACCGGGTAGTGCTGCCACCCACTCAACAAGGCAACGAAGACCTGACCAACGAGCGCTTCTCCATGGCCTTCTTCCACAACGCGAACTGGGACGCCAGGATTGCGTGCCTACCGACGTGCCTCCCCCGTGGGTCAAGTCCCACCTACGAGCCAATCACGGCCGGCCAACACCTGATGGAGAAGTTTCGCAGTACCCAAGATTATGGCTAGGGCTCCGGAGGCCAGTTCGACACAATGTCGACCACTGATGCTCGCCGACGTTCCTCCGGAGCCGACTCGGTCGAACCAATATGGATCCAGCCAATGGTTTTGACCCCCTCTGGGTGTCCAAGTGCCGCTCGAATCGTGTCATCGGTGGTCGGCCACTGGGTGAGCCATTGGCCAACATAACCCAAGGCGTGGGTTGCCATCAGCAGATTCTGACAAACCGCTCCCCCGGAGAGAACCTGTTCAGACACTGGAATTCGATGATCCCGCTCCAACCGGTCGGTGACAATGAGCAGCAGTGGGCTCCGAGAAGGCCGCAGGCGCTCAAGTTCAACCTCGGTCTCACCGAGCGAAGGGTCGCGTTGCTTGGCAACCGAGGCGCACAACTCACCAAGCATCTCCTGGCCCGCTTTCTCCACCACCTGAATTCTCCACGGAGCAAGCTTGCCATGGTCCGGAACTCGGATACCTGCAGTCAGAATCTGCTCAAGTTCGCTCTCACTCGGACCAGGCTCGACCATTGCCTTAACCGAACACGACCGTCGAGACAACAAAAGATCTATGGCTTCCATCCAGCCACGCTAACAACAACCTCAGTGACCTACGGCCACAACAACCTCAGTGACCTACGGCCACAACAACCTCAGTGACCTACGGCCACAACAACCTCAGTGACCTACGGCCACTTTGCCCGTCGCTTTGCTATGGAGGCTTTCGGCATGACGATTCAGTCCAACGAGGTGAGCCTCGATGCCCCGCTCGGCGAACTTCGCCACCACCGCATCCAAGGCAACCACGGCCGAAGTATCCCAAATTCGAGCATTGCTCAGGTCAATCTCAACCCGCTTGACTCGCACAGCGTCATAGTCAAATGAGTGAACCAGATCATTAGTCGAGGCAAAGAACAGTTCCCCGGTGACGGCATATAGACGCTCCACGTTGTCTGGGTCCAGCACGCTGGTCACCTTCACCACGTGAGAAACGTGACGGACAAAGAAAACCGCTGACAGCAAGACCCCCACACCAACCCCGTAGGCAAGATTGTGAGTCAGAACAACAATGCCAACCGTGGCCAGCATGACCGCTGTCTCTGGCCTGGGGAGATCACGAACCAGTCTTGGCCTGATACTGGACCAGTTGAAGGTGCCAATCGAAACCATGATCATGACAGCCACCAAGGCCGCCATCGGAATCTGAGCAACAAGGTCTCCGAGCACCATGATGAGGACTAGAAGGAACACACCAGATGCCAGGGTGGAGAGTCGTGAGCTACCCCCAGTCCGGTAGTTAATCATCGACTGGCCGATCATGGCGCAGCCGGCCATCCCCCCAAGGAATCCCGTTGCGATATTGGCGATGCCTTGACCACGAGACTCTCGGTTTTTATCCGAATTCGTGTCGGTGAGATCATCAAGAAGCTGAGCGGTTAGAAGCGACTCCAACAAGCCGACCAGAGCCAACGTGATCGAGAAGGGAAGAATGATGCGCAAGGTCTCAATGGTGAAGGGAATCTCAGGAAGGCTCACAAACGGCAGTGTCGATGGCAACTCGCCCATGTCCCCAACCGTTGGCAGATCGATGCCAAAGTAGGCCGTTGCCAGACCAAGAGTCACGATAGCAACCAGGGGTGAGGGCACCGCTTTGGTGAGACGTGGCAGCCCATAAATAATGCCAAGCCCCAGGCCGATAAAGATCAGATTCATGGTGAGAACGCCAGGTGCCTGCTCTCCATCAGACAGCAGAATGTGGGGAACTTGAGCCATGAAGATCAGGATCGCCAGAGCATTAACGAAGCCGACCATTACCGTCCGGGGAATGAACCTCATCAAGCTGCCAACTCCCAGGTAGCCGAATCCGATTTGAAACAGTCCGGCCAATACGGTGGCCGCGAATAGATAAGCAACACCATATTCCGCCACCAGCGGAACGATGACCAGAGCCATAGCCCCGGTTGCGGCCGAGATCATGCCCGATCGGCCCCCAGAGAACGAAATGATGATGGAGATCGAGAACGATGCGTACAACCCGACCTTAGGGTCAACCCCGGCGATGATCGAGAACGAGATTGCCTCAGGAATAAGGGCCAGGGCCACGACCAGCCCCGCAAGAAGGTCTGCCTTGGGGTTCGTGAACCACTCACCGTTGCGAAACGGAGGCCGACAGCGCGGCCGGTCAACGCTGAGAGAATTTTGAGACATGCACTACCCTTGTTCTAGCCCCGAATGGATCGAAGCTCTGTTTTGGCCCGATGTGGGCCGAATCGGATCTTGGGGTCGGATCTTGCGCTGAGAGGCAGTTGCTCCGGGACATCCAGATCACAGCAAAGCTGCTGATGCTAGAGGACCTACAGCCAGCTACCTCTGTTCAATCGGTCACACCGACCGGGCGATGAGGAGTTCGCTTGCCGCCCCATGACTGGTCAAGATGGGGGCGCCTGATCTCATGGGCTTGAAAGAGGCCGCACAGGAACTACCAATAGAACGAACCGGTCTTACTGAGTCGGACTTACCGGGCAGGCGAAGTCCGACCATTGGCAAGCTGCCAATGTCGTGGCCACGTCGCTGGCTGGTCCATGTCAACGCGACGCTCCTGCGGTGAGGCCACAATCTGACGGCTAAATTCCTCGGCCAGGAGAGCCAAGATTCTAAGATCAATCCACTCGTGGTATGGATCAAATGGACTAGCACCGGTGCGAACATATGCCTCGGAAACAAGATCAAGCATGTCAACAATGCCAACACCCAGCAGTCTCAAAACCTGGTAGTGCGGCTCAGCCAGATACAACCGTGTTCCAGGATGATCGTCACACGCCAACTCGATATACAGCGTGTGATCACCCATTGAGCAGACCAAGAACAAGATGTTTGGCAGGGACGACGCTTCCCACTCTGACAAGGTCCGCTCCATCGTCGGTAATCCATCACCAACGAATAGACCAAAGGTCGAGGGATTCCACTTGATCCAAAAGTCACGAAGATCGATTGGGACCCGCAAGTCACCCGGCAAAAGTTCGTCAACCTCGTCCAAGAGCGCCGCGATATGTCTCGGTTGGCGATTCCGTCGAGGACGAGCCCCGAACAGTCCAACCGAGTTGGCATATCGCTCAACTGCCTCATCGACCAGGATCATGCACCATGCATCGACAAGATCAGAGATGACCTTGAGAACCGCCCGCATGCAGAACTCTACTCGTGCGCGGTTGGCTCTCGATTGTTAGTATTGAGCCGCTTCAACCAGTGACAACCATCGTACCCGTCATGCTCGGATGGATCGAGCAAAAGAAGGGGTAGGACCCAGCTTCGGTGGGAGCAACAAAGGTTGAGGTTCCGGCTTTGGCATCGAGAACCTCGGTATCGAAAAGCCCGTCGGCTGAGGTAAGGGTGTGCTGTGCACCATCGATGTTGTTCACCGTCACCATCTCTCCGGTCGAGAACGTCAGGTTTCCGCCATAGGCAAACTGATCGATAACAATCGGGGCCGCGTCCCCAGCGTCGGCCTCTCCAGCCGGTCGCGTTAGCGCGACACTAACAGCAATGGCGAGAACTACGCCGATACCAACGGCTACTGCGATGCGCTTGTTCATGACCAATTCCCTCTCGGGGCACAATAGTCTGGTTTGGCATCGACCTTCAATGACAACCGGGAGTTTCGCCACCGCCTTTTACCCACCACCCGAATCTCGCGCGAGCGTGACCAGGCGCTCAGAGTATGAAAAGGTCTTGAGGATGAAGAATCCGCCTTTCGCTTTCCACCAACCCGAGACTCTCACCGAAGCCCTTTCGCTTCTTCACGATCTCGGTGAGGGGGCCCAAGTCCTCTCTGGTGGTCAAAGCCTTCTTCCGGTGATGGCCTTGCGGCTCGCCCACCCCGAACACCTCATCGACGTTGGTCAGATCACTGGCCTCGACTCCATCGACACCGCTAGCAGTGGCCCCAACGGTGGTGTTGTTTCGATTGGAGCACGAGTAACCCACAGCCAGGCCGAACAGTCAGCCGTTGTGGCCCAGCATCTGCCATTGGTATCCCAGGCAATTCCTTACATTGGTCATCGTGCAATCCGCAACCGCGGGACCATTTGTGGAAGCCTGGCTCATGCCGACCCCGCAGCCGAACTCCCAGCGGTGGCCCTGGCTCTGGGAGCTGAGGTTGCGGCCTCCTCGGTTGACGGGGTGCGAGTTATCCAAGCCAAGGATCTATTCACCGGTTTCTTGTCGACAAGTCTGAGAACCAACGAGTTAATTACAGCTGTCCGCTTCCCCCACTTTCCACCGCGAGCAGCCGCCTCGGTTAAAGAGCTAAGTCGACGCCACGGCGACTACGCCATGGTCGGATTGGCCTGTGCCATCGCCCTCGAAGAAGACGGCTTAGTCCGTGATGTAGCCCTATCGTTCCTTGGCACCGCTTCGACGCCCATCCGCGCCACCGAAGCTGAGGAACTCATGATTGGTGTCGCTCCAACACCCGAACTCATCGAAGAAGTAGCCACCATGGTGACGGCCGAACTTGATCCACCGAGTGACAATCACGCGTCGAGTGCCTACCGGCGCCACGGCGCCGGAGTCCTTACTCGTCGGGCCCTTAACCACTGCCTCGAGCAGATAGAGGTTGCCGCATGACCCTTTCGAGCGAAAGTCAGACCATGGTTGACCTCACCTTGACGGTAAACGGAACGGTCCACAACGCCTCGGTAGAGGTTCGTCAATCGTTGTCTGACTTCATACGGGAGGACCTTGGTCTGACGGGGACTCATCTGGGCTGCGAACACGGGGTCTGTGGCGCGTGCACCATCTTGTTGGATGGGGAGGCCACTCGTTCCTGCCTTCTGTTGGCGGTCCAAGCCAATGGGACAGAAATCACCACCATCGAGGGGCTAGCAGGACCCGACGGGCAGCTTCATCCCATTCAGCAGGCCTTCCACGAATCACATGGTTTCCAATGCGCATTTTGCGCCCCGGGCTTCATCATGACAACCATGGCTCTCCTGGATCAC
>JAJRXF010000174.1 GCA_024276425.1 Actinomycetes bacterium
AGCGAAATCGGGTCGATCGAGCCCGGCAAACAAGCCGACTTCACCGTGTTGGCCCAAGACCCCCTCGCCGTTGACCCGTTGACTCTCCGTGATATAGAGGTCTGGGGAACCGTTTTGTCCGGGGTTCTTCACCCGTCCGGCCCAGCCCGGACGCCCTAGCAGCGAGCCCCCATGACCATTCCGGTTACGGTGCTCGGCGGCTATTTGGGCGCCGGAAAGACCACCATTGTCAACCGACTCCTGACGGCGGCCGGCACTCAGGGGCTACGACTTGGCGTACTCATCAACGACTTCGGGTCAATCAACCTTGATGCCGCGCTCATAGCTTCGCGATCCGATTCGGTTATCGAACTGAGCAACGGATGCATTTGCTGCTCGTTGTCCGATGGGTTCGCCTCGGCGCTCCTTGACCTGGCACAACGCGCTCGAACCAGCCCGACAACGGCGCCCGAGCACCTGGTGATCGAAACCAGCGGGGTCGCCCTACCTCGTGCAGTAGCTCAATATGCCCACATGCGGGGATTCACTCTGGACTCGGTGGTGGTAGCCGCCGATGCTGAACAAGTGCTCACCCAATGCAGTCAGCGCTACGTGGGTGAGACAGTAATCAACCAACTTGTCTCGGCCGATATGATCTTGCTCACGAAATGCGACCTGGTGGAACCGTCGGTGTTGCAGCAAACCAGAGGCTCCCTGGCCCAGATCAGCGAAGCTCCCGTGGTAGAGATCCGAGACGGGCGGGTCGAACTTGATTTGTTGATCGGATCCGGCCGATCAACATCCACGCCGGTCTTGCCCCTCCAAACCAATGTCGAAACTCCCCCGCACAAGCAAACAACCAACGGTTTCCAAAGTCTGGTTATCGACATCCCCAAGGGACTTGGTAAGAGCGACCTTTATGCCTGGCTGGAGTCAGCACCCGAGGAAATCTTGCGAGCAAAAGGAGTGGCGGCTGCCAAGGATGGCCTTGTTCTGCTTGATCGTGTTGGTCACCGGGTTCAACTCCGGCCCCTTAGTACAGACTCATCGAGTACAAACTCGACAAATCCGGCGATATCCAAAGATGTGATCGGCAAGCTGATCGTGCTTGGGCTTGCCCCACTGGTTCTTGATTGGCCATGACCCGACCAACATGAACTGGACATCATGAAACCCACCTCCAAGCCTCGACCCCAGGACCAATCCTCCGGGGTGTCTCTTCATCGGGATCCCATTGTTTGGGGAGCTATCAGAGACTCCGTGCCACTATTCGTCCCCGCGATTCCCTTCGGGTTCGTGCTCGGAACGGCGATGGTCCAATCGGAACTCCCAACTTGGATTGCTTGGCTCAGCAGCGTCACCATTTTTGGTGGAGCCGCCCAGCTGGCCTTGGTCACAACCGCCGGATTGGCCTCGTGGTGGACCGTGGTCGCCACCGCCATTGTTATTAACTCTCGCCACATCATGTACAGCGCTGGCATCACACCCCGCTATCAGAACCAACCTCGATGGTTCCGCTTGCTGGGCCCGTTCTTCATGATCGACCAGGTTTTTGCCCTGGCCGCCCTTCAGGGTGAACTCGATCGACAACAGTTCCGTCGCTACTCCATGGCGTCGGGGCTGTTCTTCTTCACCTCCTGGTTGTTGGCCACATCGGCGGGGGTTGCTCTGGGTGGTTCGGTTCCTGACAACCTTGGATTAGAAATGGCCATAGCGGTGATGTTCGCTGGCCTCACCTCGATGTCCATGCAAAGATTCTCTGCCATTGTTGCGGCCATTGTTGGGGCTGGTGTCAGCATCATGCTGCTCGGCCTCCCCAATCGCCTTGGACTTCTGGTGGGGGCAGCGGCCGGGGTCGTCGCCGCCTTCCTCACCGACGAATTGGCCCGCGACGGTGAGTAACACCACCGGCCTCGCAATGATCGTGGTGGTGGGACTTTCCACCTATCTCTTCCGATCTGGTGTGATCTTGTTCATCGGGAACCGGGCCCTCCCCGAGCGATTCGTTCGAACCCTGCAAAGCGTCGCCCCCGCGGTGCTATCCGCGCTGGTCGTGACCATGATCGCCGATGGTGAGGGTGCCAGTGGAATCGAGTTGCCTGAGATTGTTGGCCTCCTCATTGGTGGAGCAGCCGCCCGCTTGGCCAACAATCTGATCGTCGGTTTGGTGAGTGGCATGGTGGTCTTTTGGGCAATGAACTGGTTGATCTGACCAACACCAGCCTCAGCGTCGATAGCCTGAGGTTGCATGCCACCCCTTCGCCTCGAGTTCGTGCAATCGGCCACCGACCTGGCACAGCTTCCAACCTCTCAATCTGAGGTCACCGTCGTTGGGCGCTCCAATGTTGGCAAGTCTTCGCTACTCAACGCCCTGGGCGCCCGTAAAAGGTTGGCCCACGTTTCCAACACTCCTGGCCGAACCCGACTGCTCAATCTGTTCGAAATACAAGGACATGGAACCTTTGTAGACCTTCCTGGATACGGCTTTGCTAACGCGCCCGCTGCGATGCGGGCCGGTTGGCAGGCCATGATCGAGGGCTACCTGCTGGAGCGAGAGAATCTCAAGATGGTGATGGTGCTAGTCGATGGAGCGGTTGGCCCGACAAAGTTGGATATCCAGATGCTGGAGTGGTTACGGGCCATGGGCCTTCCTCACTCTGTCATCGCCACCAAGCTCGACAAGGTCAAACCGTCCAAACGAAACATTCGCAAGAAGGACTTGGCCACCAAGTGTCAGCTTGAAGAAGCCGACGTCATCTGGACTAGCGCCGAAAAGGGAACCGGCATCGACCGCCTCCGGGGTCTCGTCGTTCGCTGGCTGTCCTAGACCCAGGTCACCAGGTCCCGAGTAATCTCATCAATCGAACAGCAGCCCGTCAGCGCCATTGTCCGACGAATCCCGTCTTCGAAGAAGCCAATTACATGGTCGACGCCTCGCTCCCCGGCGGCACCAAGCCCATAGAGATAGGGCCGACCAATGGAAACGGCGTCTGCTCCCAGGGCAATGGCCTTGACCACGTCGCTTCCCCGGCGGGCGCCCCCGTCACAAATGATGACAATCTCTCCCCCAACCTCCTGGGCTACCGGCTCGACTAGTTCGATCGGGGTTGGGGCCCCATCCAGTTGACGCCCCCCATGGTTCGATAGGGCTATTCCTGCCACCCCAGCCTGCACCGCCAGCTTGGCGTCAGCCACTGTCTGAATGCCTTTGAGAATGATTGGCCCGTCCCAAATTGAGGCCAGCCAAGCCACATCGTCCCACGACAACGACTGATCGAACTGGCTATTGACGTGGGCGGCGAGTGAGACGGCTGAGCTGCCGTCAAGTTCGTGTTGTCCAACCACGTTTGCGAAGGTGATTGGATCGTTGCGCAGGAAATCTAGGGTCCAACTCGGGTGAATCATGCCGTCGATAATGGTGCCAAGGCCAATCTTGGGTGGCAGGGTGTAGCCCCGGCGGACGTCGCGTTCTCGTCGCCCCAGCACCGCGGTATCGACCGTCAGATACAGGGCCTCATACCCCGCCGCCGCCGAGCGCCGAACCAGATCTTCGACGAGACCACGGTCCTTCCACGTATAGACCTGAAACCACTTGGTGCCTTTGCTCACCTCGGCCACTTCCTCAATCGAACGGGTGGCCATTGTTGACAAACCATAGGGAATCCCTGCCCGCTCGGCGGATCGCGCCGCGGCCAACTCGCCCTGGGAGTCCGCTATTCGACCAAACCCGGTCGGAGCTAGGATTAGGGGCATCGACAGCTTGCGGCCGAAGATGGTGGTCGAGGTGTCCAGGTTGGACACGTCCCTCAAAACCCGTGGCTCGAACTGGACTTTGGCGAAGGCAGTGGAATTGGCGCCAAGGGTAAGTTCGTCTTCGGCCCCACCGTCGATGTAGTCAAAGACGCCGCGTGGCAAGCGACGCTTCGCCAGCCGACGGATGTCTTCAATATCGGCCGCCGCTCCGAGGCGTCTGGTGACCGGATCGAGTTCCAGTTCCTTGAATTGCACAACAGAACGGAAGGTGTTGATCATGCCCATGGGCACGATGGTAGGGGTTTACACCGAGGGAAGATAACCCGAAAACAGTTCCAGGGTCCTGGCGAGCGCTTCGGCCGAGGCGCTGGGGCTGAAGCTGGCCCGCGCATCGCAGTTAAAGCCGTGCTCGGCGTCATAAACATGGATGGGCACCTCGGGATAGGCCGACTTGATTTGATCAACCTTCTCAAGAGGAATCGAAGCGTCGTGTTCTCCGAAATGCAAGACAATCGGAGCGCTTGGAACCTCACTTAACATGTCGGGGATCCGTCCCCCGTAGTAGCCGACAGCGGCCGCTACTGTGGTCTGGCTCGCGGCAAGCCAGGCCGCACTGCCTCCCCAGCAGTACCCAACGATCCCACTTGGTACTCCAAGCCAGCCGATGGCCGCCTGAATGTCGGCCATTGTGTTTGACCACTCCAAGGCGGTGGCGTAGCCAATGCCCGCCTCGATTCCTTCCTCGTTGTAGTCCAATTCGACACCGGGCTCGACTCGGTCGAAGAAGGCGGGAGCAATCGCTCGGTAGCCGATCTCGGCGTAGCGGTCCACGATGGAGCGGATGTGAGCATTCACACCAAAAATCTCCTGCACCACCACAATGCCTGCCGCCGCGTCGTCTGGGCCCGCGACA
Organism: Actinomycetes bacterium; assembly: GCA_024276425.1. Lineage (GTDB taxonomy): Bacteria > Actinomycetota > Acidimicrobiia > Acidimicrobiales > SZUA-35 > JAJRQY01. The sequence goes on from JAJRXF010000174.1 coordinate 4,646, forward strand.
TAGGCCGATATCGACCCATCGGCGGCGGTGGAAGAGGTTGCTGGGAGATGAATGATTGACATGACAAGAAACTAGCGACTATTGCCACGGGCCACCTCAAGGCCAGAAGCAGGCTTAGCATCTCGGCCGTGTCCGATCTAGAGTCCCAGCTGTGACCACAACTGACCCCAGCCCCCAAAGCGAGGCCTACCAACTCAGCGATCGGATCACCAAGACTGTTGGCACCGTCGCCATGACTGGGATCCAGGCCATTATCCGAATCCCCCTGGACCAGAAAAGAATCGATGAACAACAGGGTCTGCGAACCGCTGGCCTGATTTGTGGATACCGCGGCTCGCCAGTTGGGGGCATGGACCAGGCATACAACCAGGACCGCAAGATCCTCGAAGCCAACAACATCCGATTCATCAGTGGGGTCAATGAGGACCTTGGCGCCACCGCCATCTGGGGCTCTCAGCAAACAGCGCTGGAGGAGAGCGCCCTTTTCGATGGCGTGGTCGGGCTCTGGTACGGCAAGGGTCCCGGAGTGGACCGCAGCGGCGACGTGTTGCGCCATGCCAACACTTCCGGGGTCCATCCCCAGGGGGGTGTTCTAGCCGTCGCTGGCGACGACCCGGCCTGCAAGTCCTCCACCATCGCTTCGGCGTCAGAGTGGGCGCTGGCCGATCTGGCCATGCCGACGCTGTATCCGGCGACGGTTCAAGAGGTACTGGACTTTGGTCGCCTTGGCTATGGAATGTCTCGGTTTAGTGGGGCCTGGGTTGGCTTGAAACTGCATACCAACGTTGCGGACTCCTACAGCACCGTCAACCTCAACCTCGATCGCTTTTCTCTGAACCCGGTCCAGTACCTGGTGGACGCCAAGCCCTGGTCACATCGCCAGAGCAACACCCTGATCGCCCCAATGTCAGTCTGGTTAGAGGAGGAGATGTTCGGCCATCGACTCCAAGCAGCCAAGACGTATTCGGCCGCCCAGAAATTCGATCGCATTATTGGGCGGGCCAACCCGGACAGTTCAGACAGTTCGGACAATCTGGTTCCGGCCAAGGTCGGTATCTTATGCGCCGGACCAGTTTATGGTGAACTGCGCGACGCCCTGGCTCACCTTGGCTTCACCTCCGAAAGCGATCTGGCCAGCGTCGGTATCCGCTTATACAAGCCAGCCATGATCTGGCCTCTGGAGCCAACCAAGCTGCGACGCTTCGCCAACGGCCTCGAAGAACTCATCGTTGTGGAGGAGAAGCGGGCCTTTCTGGAGACCCAAGTACGCGACCTTCTCTATCAGGATTTGGAAACATCAGGTCGGTCACCGGTTCGGGTGGCTGGCAAACGCGACCCCGACGGTCGACCAATGTTTGCCTCCTTCGGAGCCCTCCTAGCCCATGACCTCATTGAACCACTGCGCCGCCGCCTACGAGAGTTTGTCCCCAGCGAAAGATTCGCCCGCGAGCCAATACCAGTGAGTGCCGCTCCTCTACAGGCAGCCGAAGCCCACAATATTGCTGGGGCCGATGCCCCCCTCAAGATCCAAAGCCGAAGCGCCTATTTCTGCTCGGGGTGTCCACACAATCGGTCAACGGTGCTGCCAGACGGCTCACGTGGCCATGGCGGCATCGGATGCCACACCATGTCACTCAATATGGACCGGCATGTCTTTGGCGTCACCCATATGGGGGGTGAGGGGGCTCAATGGGTTGGCATGGCCCCCTTCGTTGCTGACAACCACCGGTTCCAGAACCTGGGCGATGGCACACTGGCCCACTCCGGTTCACTTGCTATTCGCCAGGCCGTGTCCGCCGGAACCAATATCACCTACAAGATTCTGTACAACGGCACCGTCGCCATGACCGGTGGTCAGGATGCTGCCGGGGAGATTGCCGTTCCTAACCTGACCCATTGGCTCCAAGCCGAAGGGGTGTCCAAAACCATTGTTGTGGCTGATGACACCAAGAAGTATCCATCTGGTTCGAGCTTCGCCAAAAACTCCACCCTGGTTCATCGGGACAAGTTGGACGCAGCCCAGTTGGAATTGCGGGACATCCCCGGAGTCACGGTTTTGATCTATGACCAGGCTTGTGCCGCCGAACTTCGACGGGACCGCAAGCGAGGCAAGATCCAGACTCCAACCACTCGGGTCATGATTGATGAGTCCATTTGTGAGGGCTGCGGGGACTGTGGG
>JAJRXF010000175.1 GCA_024276425.1 Actinomycetes bacterium
AAGGGAGTTCCTATCCCTGACCGAAGGTCCTTCCCCCTTCCTGTTCACCTCCCATGCTGGCTTGACCGAAGCGTTCATCACCCACCTCGGGCCGGGCGAACACCCCAGCTTGAGACTTCGCGGTCTCCAAGCCAAGCGCTGCTTCGATCAGATGCTTTCCGACGAAGTGGCCTTGATCCGTCTCTCCAGGATCATGAAGCTAGGACCGAACCAGGGAGCCCAATGAACCTCCAGGAGATTCAGGCACATCCCCTTGTTAGCAAAGCTCGAAAAGGGTTGGCCGTCGTCGGTGTGATCCTTGTCGCTTACTTGATCTACCGCAGCCGAACCGCTCTCATTGAGGCCATAACCCAAAGCCCAACAGTGTTCATGTTTGGGCTACTGGTCGGTTGTGTGTCACTCCTTATCCAGGCGGCTGGCTTTCGTACTTTCCCCAAAATCGGAGCCCTTGGGAGAGTAACCGTCAGCGACATTTGGTGCTCGGCCATAATTTTCAATCACATCTTCCCCCTGGCTGGTGGTCTTGGATATCGCTTCGTGGCTTTCAAGCTCAAGGGAGTCGAACTGAGGGATACCGGACGAGCAACGGCTTGGTTCTTGGGAACTTCGGCTACAACCTCCATCGCAGCCCTGGCGGTAATTTCCATCTACACCCAAGTAGATGGCTACCTGGGCATCGTGGTAGCCCTAGCCCTCCTGACCGTCGTCCCCTTAGCGGCCCGCCGTTTCATGCCCGAGCAAACAAACTTCGCGTTCGCCATGATTGCCTATCAGTTGGTCCAAGTCTTCGCCATGGGGCTCGTGGTCCTTGTCAGCGCCATCCTTGTTGACCTTGATCTGTCTCTGGCTCAAGCCGCCGCCCTCGGGTGCGTCATGCGTCTTGGGAGTCTAGTTAGCCTGACCCCAGCTGGCTTAGGTATCCAAGAGGCCATCATTATCGGGGTTCTGACCAGCTACGGGGTTAGCTCCCAGGATGGCTCGAGCACGGCGGTTATGGTTCGAATTCTGTACCTGGTCTCCGCGGTGATCATTGCCCTTGGTTCCCGAGTTCTGCTTCTTGGCGACCAGGGGGCTGGGTCGAAAGCGGGTCTCGGGTCAGGCGCATAACCAGAGGTACGGCAACCACACCAGCGACGGTCAGAAGGAACATCCCAATGGCCCCAGGGCTGGAGGCCCATTGGCTACCGTCGGAGAAGTTGGGTACCACATAGCGATTGCTCATCTCAAGGCCATACTCGTGCCGCCACGTGATCCACAACACCGTCGATGCCGACATGACCCATGCGGTCGTAGCCAACTTGTTGATGAGTGCCTAGCCTGCAGGTACCGCCGTCCCTCCCCAAAGGATGAGGAAGGCCACCATTGTCGGTAGTACATATCGTCCCTGCCAAAGGAACGTCGTGATGAACATGAGGGTGGTAATGCCCAAGGCCATTACCACTAAGAAGTTCCAGGCAACTTTTCTCAGCTCAGCTTGCCCGGGGTTGGTCACCGACACCGCTGCCATCATCGCTGCGATGCAGCCAATGGAAATCACCATGACCAGGACCGGGAGAGGGGTATAGAGCCAGCCGAGAATCCCAATCCCTTCCCATAAAATTCCGCCCCACCGGAGTAGAACCGCGACAAGGCTCTCGATCCCGGGATCCGGAAGTGTCTTGGTCGAGCTGGAGGATGTTCCCCAGCCAAGAATGGAATAGCCGAACCACGCCACAGCCAAGCCAGTCACCGCTCCTGCTGGTGCGAAGGCGGGGCGAACCACTCTGGCTAGCTCCTTCCAATCACTTGATCCTTGTGCGGCGGTTTCATAGCTGTGACGTATGTAGAGAAAGCCAAACAGCAACAAGCCACCAGCCCACAAGAACCCGAGCGGCCTCCCCCAGGCCAACCAGCCAATCCCATAGGCAAAGGTAGCAATCACCGAAATGGGTACCCGTTCGGTTGTTGATCCCCTCGCTGAATGTCCCATGGATCGTGCCATCACAACCAGAGCGGTTGCCGCCGCCATTGCACCGGCAATCTCGACACCGTTCGGATTGATTGAACCAGCGACAAACATGGTCATCGGAGTCAAACAAACGACCAGGAAGGGAATCAGGTTGCGTGCGTGCTTACTGGCCAGAACAAAAGCCGGAACCAGAATTGACGCCACTACGAGGGATCCGGCGATCCTCCCGACGATCCCCGCAGTCTCTCCGCTGACGCCAAGTCCGGTCGAGGCTCGCATGGTGGCACCGACGAGCAAGTAGTAGGGGGGAGGGTACCGGAAAGTCCTCGTCGGTTGAGAGCCGATCCAAGGTTCTCCCTCGCAGCCAGCGGATGTCTCTGGAAGACGTTGGTAACAAGTTGGATCGGGTATCAACCCCACCGGAACATCGACATAGATGGCACAATTGGCCAGCGTCGCATCACAGTTTGGGGGGGTGTTGAGGACGTCCTGGCCAGTAAGTAGCCCCCAGGCATAAGCCATGTGGGCTGGCTCATCTGGGCTTCCCCCAACCGGCGAGGCGTAAACCCACCCCAAGAGCGCAATCATGAGGGCCCCAAACCAGATGAGGGCCGTTCGAGTTTGAGGTGGTCCGGGGTCTATACCCGAGGTCGCGCCAGCAACATTGGGATTGGTCATCGAGAAGACCCTAGTACAGTACGCCTAGGAGGCTGGACCCATTCCTTGCAAAGGAATCCAACGTTGTCCACAGGCTAGGACCGAGTGTGCCCCTAATACACAGGTTGTGGACAAGATTGTGACCAGTAATCGTTCCGTAACCCAATCGACATCTTGGGTGATGGTGGGCGGTTTTGCCTAACGCTGGCCACCTATCGGTACTGAGTAGCGGTCACAATCCCGCCAAGAATCATTCCGAGTCCGCCAAGAAGGTACCAATTTGATGGGGACCCAGGCAAGACATCGACATAATTCAGGAGGATGACTAGGACCCCAACGACCAACAAAGCGCCCATAAGCATGGGCACCCAACTCGGAGACGGGGTATAGACATCCCGAGATAGGGGAGCTCGAGGCGAGTCTTCGCTCACCTCGGCACCTTCGGGACGAGTTCCCTTGGGAGTTACCCGGCTTCTGTTCTTGTCCTGTCGAGCCATCGACCACAACCTTAGCGGGAATGAGCGGTTCGCGACGAAGCTAGCCCAGGTAGCCTCGCGGAGGTGCCCTCCAGGATCCTCGTCCTTGATAACTACGACTCGTTTGTCTACAACTTGGTGCAATTTCTCGGAGAACTCGGCGCAGACCCCTTCGTCGTTCGTAACGACAAAGGCTCCATCGATGAACTAGATGCACGGAAGCCGGACGGAGTACTCATTTCGCCCGGCCCGGGTCGCCCCGAAGACGCCGGCCTCGCCCTCCAAGTCATCTCACACTTTGCTGGCAGGGTCCCGGTTCTGGGTGTATGCCTCGGCCACCAGTGCCTTGGCCAACTCTATGGCGGATCCGTGGTGCGAGCCCCTCAACTCATGCACGGGAAGACCTCTCTGATCCATCATGTCGGAGTTGGGATCTTTGCTGGGCTACCCAACCCATTGGAGGCCACTCGGTATCACTCACTCATTGTTGAGCGCCAGGACCTGCCCCCAACCCTTGAAGTGACGGCCTCCACTCCAGACGGACTGATCATGGGCCTGCGACACCGTTCACTCGATGTTGAAGGGGTTCAATTCCACCCAGAATCGATCCTCACCATGGCAGGCAAAGACCTGCTAAGAAACTTCCTTGAACGCTGTCTTGGTCCAACACCCTGACCCACCCTGATCATTGTCGACCAACTAGCCGCCAGCGGTCGTTGAGGTGGTGGATGAACTGGAGGTCGTCGTAGGCGTTGTTGTCGTAGTTGTGCTTGGAGCTTCGACCGGGCGCCCGACATTAATGGTTACCGGCGAGCCAATCTCGAGGTTGGTATTAGGAAGGGGATCCTGCGAAATGACCTTGCCCGCCTCCGGAGCGTCTGCCACCACATCAACAAAGACAACAACCACTTCGAAACCTTTGGTTTGGATTGCCTGCTCAGCGGCCTGCTGGGTCAGTCCAACAACAATCGGGACCAGTTCTGTTTCGGGGCCATCGGACACATAGAGCAAGATCTTGCGGTCTTTAGAAACCGGAGTCCCGGCCGGTGGATCGGTTCGAATAACCAAACCCTTCGCCACATCGGAGGACGGTTCAAGAATTATGTCCGGATTGGGCAGCCCGGCCTGACCGAGGAGGTTTGAGGCTTCCCCATTGGTCTTACCTGCTACTTCAGGAACCTCGATTTGGGCTGCGCCGGTGGAGATTGTAAGGGTGATGAGCGTGTTCTCGTTGACATCCTGGTTCGGTTGGGGCGACATCCCAATGACGATGCCCTCATCATAGATGTCGCTGGCTTCACGAACGCGGTCAACTCGAAGCCCGATTTCGTTCAACTTCTGTTGGGCCTCGGCTTCGGTCAAACCGGTGACATTGACCAGGTTGACCGTGGCAGCCGCCTTCGAAACCATGATATTGACGACGGAACCCTCGGCCAGTTCTGTTCCCTCCGCCGGATCTTGAGCAAAAACAAGACCAGGAATGGTGTCTTCATTATCTTCGAACACGGCGTTGGGTTGCAGGCCAGCGGCAAGCAGGGCTCGTTCGGCATCGGACTGGCTAGCGCCAAGCACACTCGGCGTACTAACGAGGGTGGCCTCCGGGTCTACATCGGTGGCACCTCCAAAGGAGTTGACGATATAGAGGATCAGAGCAGCTAAAGCCAACAACAGCACCGCGAGCAAGACTAAGAAGACCCCATTGCGCCGGGGCGGTTCGAAGTACTCCTCTGCCGGAGTTTCTTGTTGTGCCGCGACCGCGGCGGGCATGGCCCGCGTTGAATCGATAACTGCGCGCCCGGATTCAGGCGCTCCCACAGTTGCCACGACCTCTGGCGCAGTGGCGGCAACGGCTGCCGCTGGCACCCCGTTGAGTGGCTGACCTTCACGAAAGCGTCGAAGATCGGCCCGCACATCTTCCGCCGAGGGGTAACGCTGATCTGGATTCTTGGCCAAGAGCCTGGCGATGATCCCCTCTAGCGATTTGGGGATGGCAGGGTTGATAGAGGTCGGGCGGGCTGGTGCTTCCTGAACATGCTTGTAGGCAATCGCCACCGGCGAATCACCGAGGAAGGGAGGATTGCCCGTAAGCATCTCAAACAACACGATGCCTAAGGAATACAAGTCACTTCGAGGATCGACATTCTTACCCTGAGCCTGTTCGGGAGAGAAATAGGTGGCCGTCCCCATCACCGAACCGGTCTGGGTCAGGTCGTCGCCACCACCGAAAGCCCGGGCTATTCCGAAATCGGTGACTTTCACCTGGCCAGTCGGGGTGATCAGGATGTTGCCTGGCTTGACATCTCGATGGACGGTTCCGTTGCGGTGGGCAAAACCAAGGGCAGCAGCAACATCGGTGGCAATCTCCGCTGATCGATCGGGGTGAAGCGTTCCCTCGGATCGAACAATTTCAGCCAGGCTTCGTCCTTCGACGTACTCCATGACAATGAAGTACGTGTTGTCGTGCTCACCCCAGTCGTAAACGGCCACAATACTTGGATGGTTCAGGTTGGCGGCAGCCTGAGCCTCCCGGCGAAAGCGTTCAACAAAGGTCGGCTCGGCCGCAAACTGTGGGAACAGAACCTTAACTGCAACTGGACGATCCAGGAGTTGATCCCGAGCCAAAAACACATCGGCCATGCCTCCACGGGCCAAGCGGCGGTGGAGTTCGTACCGGCCGTTGAGGACCGGGCGGGTGGGCGGCGAATCGGACACAGCATGAAGAGGTTAGTGAGATCGCACCAAGAAAGGGCGCGCCCGGCAAGTTTGCTGGGAAACTCGACCCATTGATGCCACCGATTGTTGGGACATTCGCCTGCCCTAACTGTTGGCGAAATAGGTCTCGATCATGCTGGCCACAACGGGGCCAGCCACCCGACCACCCGTCTGTTCCGGGTCTGTCTCATTAGCCTCGACTAGTACCGCAAGTACCAACTCTGGGTCGCCGTCAACGGGGCCAGCAAAGGCCACCATCCAAGCATGGGACAACGCTGGCACCGTGCCCAGTTGGGCGGTCCCCGTCTTCGCCCCGGTTAGGAGCCCGGGGAACTGGATGCTTCGACCGGTCCCGTTCTCAACCACGTTAACCATTGCGGTTTGGAGGTCGGCGGCCACCAGTTCAGAAATCGGACGCTGCCACACCGTCGGGCCCAGTTGGTCAACCACGTCTCCCTTCTTGTTTCGAATCTCACTTACTACCCGCGGTGCCATGATCTGACCGTTGTTGACAATGCCAGCCACCACCAAGGCCATCTGTAGGGGCGTTGCTGCAACATCAAACTGACCGATGGCGGCTTGAGCCAAGGCAGGAGAGTTTTCATACACGCCGGCCGGTATCTCCAGCGACGGGCTCCTGACCTGCTCACCATAGTCAGTGGGAAACTGGCTGGCTGCCGCCCCCGGGAGGTCAATAGGAGGAACCGTATTGAAGCCATAGGCCTGGGCCTGATCAACCATCCGACTGGGACCAACCAACTCAGCCCCCAGGCGAGCGAAGCCAACATTGCACGACGAGGTGATCAGAGCGAGCAAGTCTCCGCCACACGAACTCCCTCCAAAGTTGGAGATGGAGCGACTGGTTAGAGGTGGGGTGTAGCTGGTCTCGACGTCAAAGACTGGGCTCGTTAGCGTGACCACGTTGGCCTCCAGGGCCGCCGAGGCGGTGACCAGTTTGAAGGTGGAGCCAGGAAAGAAAATGTCCCGGTAGGCCGACGCTCGCAAGGGGTTCGCTTCATCGGCCAAAAGGTCGGCATAGGCTGCATTGACGGCCTCTCCATCTTGTGAGGCCAACAGGTTCGGGTCATAGGATGGATTTGACCACATGGCCAGAATCTCTCCGGTCCGGGGGTCAAGGGCAACGACTGAACCTCGTCGTTCTCCCAAGGCATCTCGAGCCGCAGCCTGCAAATCGCGACGCAGAGACACGATCACCTGGCCAGTGGCGTCGGAATCGCCAAGCAGATCAGCGAGACCACTAAGTTGCAAACTTGGGGTGCGCCCGACAAGTTCGTCGTTGTAGGTTCGCTCAACCCCCGAGGCGCCAATGTTGATCGATAGGTAGCCGGTGATGTGACCAAACAGTTCCCCCTCCGGATACTCCCGTTGAAACGAGAATGGCCCGTCACTGGGTACGGATCGGGCAATGACCACCCGGTCAGCGGTCGAAATCAGCCCCCGGGGGCGAGAGAAGTCGCGCTGGATCGTCCTGGTGTTGGCCGGGTTCTCACGAAGTTCGGTGTTGTTAAACACCTGAACACGATTGAGCTGCACAAACAAGATGGCGAAACAACCAAGCAGGACCACGAGCACATGACGAAGCGAGCGATCAATCATGGCGTCAGGTCAGCCTCTGGCCTGGCGGATTTGGTGGACCGCAAGGCCCCGACGCTCGAATCTGGGGAGTTGGCGCGGTGAGAAATCTGGACCAGAACCCCCAAAATGAGATAATTGGAGATCAACGACGAACCGCCGTAGCTCACAAAAGGAAGCGTCACACCTGTGAGCGGTAAGACTCGCAGGATGCCACCGATAATCACGAAGGTCTGGAAGCCCAGCAGGGCGGTCAATCCTCCGGCCAACAGCTTCTCAAAGTTGCTGCGCGCCTGATTGGCGACACGAAACCCTGCACTCACAAAAAGCAGGTAGGTCACCAGGACGGCGGTCGTTCCGAGTAGTCCAAGCTCTTCACCAATCGCAGCAAAGATCATGTCCGTTGCGGCGAAGGGGATCTTTCCCGGAGCCCCAAGCCCCAGCCCGGTACCAGTTAAACCGCCATCGGCCATGGCAAAGGAAGCTTCAGCGATCTGATAGCCAGCACCCTTGGGGTCGGCGAAGGGGTCGAGCCAGATCTCGACCCGGCGTTGCACATGGACGAAGAAGCGATAGGAGCCAACCGCCCCAACCGAAAACAGCACTGCTCCAACCACCACATAGGCCGAGCGACCGGTGGCAGCATAAACCATGACAATGAACAAGGTAAAGAATAGGAGTGACGAGCCAAGGTCTCTCTCGGCCACCATGACAATAAGGGCAATACCCCAAGCCAACAAGAGGGGACCAAGGTGCTTAATGTCTGGCAGGTGTAGTGGGCCAAGCCGCCGGGTGCTAATGGTTAAGAGTTCTCGCTTGTCGACCAAGAACCCAGCCAAGAACGTGGCCAAAACCACCTTGGCGAACTCGCCCGGCTGGATACTAAAGGAGCCAACCCGGAGCCAAATCCTGGCCCCGTTGATACTGACTCCAATGGGGGTCAGCGGTAAAAGCAACATGACAACGCCAACGAGGGCCAGGGTGTAGCGATAGGGCTCCAGGCGGCGCACATCCGGGAGGAAAACCAAGATCGCCGAGAAGCCGGCGAGCCCAATAAAGGTCCAGGCCGCTTGACTATCGGCAAGGGCTGGGTCGAGTCGAGCGATGATGACATAGCCAAGGCCGTTAAGTAGGGCCGCCAGCGGCAACAGCAACCCGTCCGCAGATGCGGCGAAGCGCCTGACCACAAGATGGGTAGCCAACAACATGCCAATGACCATGGCCAGGAAGGGAACAATGTTGGCCGGGAGTTCCGCGTTTCGCCCCAGACTGGTCAGCCCGTACGCGGCCACAGTGATGATTGAGGCCAGAACAAGGAGGCCAAGTTCCACCGTGCGCGGTCGCACGCTTAGTCCTCGGCGACCGGGTCGCTGTCCTGCTTCAACTTGACGACGAACTCACTGGCGTCATCCAGGGATCGCCACGACGACTGACTCGCTAACAGTTCTTGGGAGGTTCCATCCAACTCCGAAACCCTGATGCCAGTTTCGACAACGACTGAGGGCTCATACCAAAGAAACCCGTCGGGTCGCCCCCGTAGTAGGACAACTTCACCGTTGAGGTCATCGGCATACCAGGACGACTTCGCATACCAAGAAGTCGCCAGGAGGGCAGCCAAAGCAACACCAGCCAACCCAGCCCCAACCATGATGGTGCGGAGCCACCGTCTGGAGTCGTTTGCGCCCTCGATTGTTGACCCTTCGGGTGTTTCGTTTGTCATCGGAGCAGAATTGGTATCGCCGAGTTCGACCTCACCGGGGTCACTGTGGGAGCCGCCATTGAGGTTGCTAGCGCTCTCGGGCATGAGCAGGGTTTGAGTCCGACTGGGTGAGTCCTCGACCATGACCGGTGCAATCTCCTGGGTCTGGGAATGGTCTGGCACCTGCGCTGTGACGCTCTGACCACTGCCTGGCAGTGACTCCCCGGACAAAACGTCAACCACTGCGACAGTGACATTGTCTCTGCCACCATTTCGAACCGCCAGGGACACCAACTCATTCGCCGCCTCAGCAGCAGCGGGAAACTGTTGCAGTAGGGCGACGATTCCTTGGCTGTCGACCTCGTTGCTTAGGCCGTCTGAACACAGCACATAGCGATCACCAACCTCCAGATTGATGGAGAAGAGGTCGACATCAACGGCTTCACCAATACCAAGTACCCGAGTGACGATATTGCGTTGCGGATGTGTTCTTGCCTCCTCCTCGGTGAGTCGCCCCGACCGGAGTAAGTCCTCGACCAGTGAGTGGTCCTCCGTTATCTGGCGAAGAACGCCGTTTCGAAACTGATACCCCCGCGAGTCACCAACATTGATCAGGCTCATGACCGCAGACTCATTGTTGACAACAGCTGCGACGATGGTCGTTCCCATTCCACGAAGCTCAGGGGCCGATGCAACCTTGAAGATCCTCCGGTTGGCGGCTTGGACCACCTTGATCAGTCGATCGGCCGAAACAGTACCTCGAACCCCACTGAGTTCTGCGATGGCCAGGGCCGCAGCCTTGTCACCACCGGCATGTCCACCCATACCATCAGCCACTGCGGCCAACTGACCCGAAACCAGGGCTCGGTCCTGATTCGTTTCGCGCACTTGTCCAACATGGGTGGCGGCTGCGGCTTCGATTCGAATCATCGGAGTTCCATAATCGTGCTGCCAACCTGGATGCGGTCACCTGGAGTGACTACCACTGGGGCAGTCACTCTTTTGCGATTGAGATAGGTGCCATTGGTCGACCCAAGATCTTCGACAATAACACCGTGCTCCCCAGGTGAGACCCTGGCGTGCATCTGGGAAATATAGGTGTCATCGAGAGTAATCTCGCATCCCGCCGCCCGGCCGATTGTGATCTGGCCATTCACCACGAAACTCGATCCGGCCGATTCTGGAGGTTCGACAAAAACCAGGCTCCGCCCAACGCTTGGCGCTGTTTTTGAACCGCGGCGAGATTGGTTGGCTGATCTGCTCGTCCCGCCCTTCCGCGATCCCTTCTTCTCGGGGGCCTTAGCCCTTGCAACCATGTCTCGTTTTGCGGGAGCTTTTGCCCCATGCCAGGTGGCTTGGAGTACGCGGAAGAAGAAAAGATACAGCAGGGCCAGAAGGCACCAGCGAAGAAGAGTGAGCAGAGCATCAGGCACGCCTAGAACACGGTACAAAACCAAACGGCCAAGGGCGCGCCCCCAGCCCAAACTTCGCGGGGCACCGAGCGATCATCAAACCAGCCGGAAGGTCATAGTTACGGTTCCGAACGTCAACTCATCCCCGTCACGAAGAAGCTGCCGTTCGACCTTGACCCCATTCACTCGACTTCCGTTGGTTGAACCAAGATCGACCAACGCATAAGAGTGACCATCCACCCGCAACTCGGCATGACGGCGAGAAGCGTTCGGGTCATTGAGCACAATGGTGCTATCTGTGAGCCGGCCAATGGTGGCGGTATCGCCAGGCAAGGGGAGAGTCGACCCATCAGGAAGTTCAAGGTAGACCGGGCTCGACGCCTCCGTAGACTCATCGAATCTGGTCTCCACCCGGAACACTCCTATCCGGAGTTCTTCATCGGGTTCGAGAGAAACGGTGACGTGCCCGAGAAACAGCAAGCTCTGCTCCCGAGCGTGTTCACGGACCGTTCCGGACAGCTCTCGGATTAAGGAGTCCTGAATACTGACGAAACGCTCATAGTCAACGGGTGATAGGCGAACCGAAAAATCATTCGGGGCAATTCTCTGTCCCCGAACGTCGATGGTCCGCTGCGCATCGATCTCACGTACAAGCTTTCGGCCAACTTCCACTGGCTGAAGACCAGACTTGAAGGCGCGGGCAAATATGCCCTCAACCATCCTTTCAAGCCGGTCTTCGAAACCTCGCAACGCCATGGGGTTCAACAGTACCCGGCTCGTGCCCTTCGGTGTTGGCGCAATTGTGCAGATGTGGACCGCAATGACATGGCGACCGCTACCATCAAACGATCCCACTTCGCGCGAGTGGCGGAATTGGCAGACGCGCAGGATTCAGGTTCCTGTGTCTTAACAGACGTGAGGGTTCAAGTCCCTCCTCGCGCACTTCACATATCTCGCAGTTGTGGGAAACGATCAGACTTCCGACCTATGCGCTGGAGGTTCACGGCTCATGATCGGACTTGCTACGATTGCCGCCCATATCGCGGCCAAGGTAATCAGGCCACCGAGCAGAGTCTGAATGCCGGGGTGAAGTCAGGAAACCCGATGAGCACACCACGACCCCCCAAACCTGAGACTCTTCGATTCGTGGGTAGTCGAGGCCATGAATTGGCTGGCGTCTTGCATACGCCGGTAGGACAAGCCAAGGGCAGTGTGCTCATGGCTCACTGTTTCACCTGTTCCAAGGACCTGCACACCATGACCCGGCTGGCCAAGGGGCTGGCCGAAGCCGGTTACGCCGCCCTTCGTTTTGACTTCACGGGTCTGGGTGAGTCCGGCGGTGATTTTGCCAAGAAAACCGTTAGTGGCAATGTGTCGGACCTGGTGCGAGCAGCCACCGTCTTGATCCAACGGGGCTACGGACCGTGCGGACTGATTGGGCACAGCCTGGGTGGGGCTGCCGCCGTACTAGCTGCCCACAAGCTCAAGACCGTTCGCTCATTGGTCACCATTGGTGCACCAAGCGACGTCAACCACATTCGACACCTCATTAGCCCGTGTCCCGATGGCGACGGCACAAGCGAAGTCAGTCTTGGTGGACGCGTCTTCTCCCTAGACCGAGACTTTGTCGATGATTTGGAGAACCATGACGTGCTGGCACGGGCCGCCGAACTGGACCGCCCTTACTTGATTTTCCATGTGCAAGATGATGAGGTCGTCGAGTTCTCTCAAGGCGAGCAGATGTATGCCGCAGCCAGCGAACCCAAGAGGTTCCACACCCCAGAAACTGGTGGCCATCTGCTTGGGCCAAGACCAGCAGCAGAGGACGCTCTCACTACCATCGTCCAGTGGTTCGACGAAACCCTCTAGATCGCGTTCGGCTTCGTTCCAACGCCAACTAGCCACCGACCGACCGTCTCGATCTGAATATTGGTGAGGCCCGATTTGGCCATGATGCGTCTCATGTCCTCCGCTTGGAAGGCCTGGTCATGCCCCTTGAGCCCAGCCACAGCCTTGGTTGATGGCTCAATATTGAGATCACTCACCACAATTCGGCCACCGGGTCGAACGACTCGAGCCATCTCATTGCAGGCCCCTTGGGGGTCATCCAAGTGATGCCACACAGCGGCACTCAAGGCACGGTCTACTGAATTGTCTTCCAAGTCCAAGTGCAGTCCGTCGGCGTGAACAACTTGGATCCGTTCAGACACACCGGCTTTCTTGGCGTTCTTCCGTAGCTGGTCCAGCATTTCCGTCGAGACATCGACGGCGATGACCTTGCCGTTTGGAACTTGCTCGGCCATCAACAGGCTATGGAACCCTGAGCCGCAGCCAGCATCCAGCACCGTCTCATCCCCAGAAAGCTGCAAGAACTCCATCAACCGCTCCTCGGGCTTACCCATCTTCCATTCAAGAACCCGACGAAGCGGGCTGGTCAAGAACCACGCAGCTACTTGACCCTTTCGGCCCGAGAACTCCTCATGACTCAGCTCGCTGCCTGAAGAAGCATCAGCAGGTTCCGCCATCGCGGCTTCGGAGCCAGCCTCGGATTCGGTCGAACCTTGACCGACGGCGCGCTGCACCATCGGGAGAAACTCATTGAGCGGCACACGATGCACCTTCGCCGCACGCTTGACCGTGAGTAATCGGCCCACCGTCTTTCTCACGGCTATGCCGCCGACACGACTCACCCCGAAGGCTTCCATCACCTCGGCAATATCGCCATATTCGGTCAGGATGTCCGAGACACGAGTGTTCTCGGTGATCATCAACTTGGTGTTATTCATCGGGTCCTCCAGGATCATCACCAGTGTACGATCAATTTATTGAGACAAAAAGGCCTAGTATTGAGATCGAAGGGCTCGATTTTCGATACTTATCCGGGGTGGGCTACCGTCTTGTTGGACCAGTTCGATGACATCCGCTTACGTGACCTGATCTTCTTTGACCGACTGGTTCAACTGCGAACCATCACCGCAGCAGCCGAGGACCTCCGGGTTCCCAAACCAACTGCCAGTCGCTGGTTGGCGTCCCTGGAAGCCAAGGTTGGCCATCAACTCATGGTCCGAGGTTCACGACAATTGACCCTAACCACCAAGGGTGAGTCCTTCCTTCGACAGATCCAGCCGCTGCTGGCCGGAGCCCGCACCCTGCGAGCAAGCGTCAAGAGCCAGCGCCCCCAAGGAACCTTGCGCGTCTCGGTTCCAATACCCATGCGGCGTCTGGTCGGTGGTTCGGTGATTAGTGAGTTTCGGCGCCAACTCCCCGACGTTCGACTGGAGATCCTCATCCAGAACGAAGCCGTTGACCTGGTACGCGATCGGGTGGACATCGCCATCCAACGGGGGCCAACTTCTGACTCATCTCTTTCCGTCCGCCACCTGGCCGAGGTTCCTCTCTGGCTCTATGCCGGAACCCAAACCTCTTCATCTGGATCTGATACGAGAGCTCTCATCGCCGCTCCTGGTGACGAGGCCCTCCTGCAGCCAACAATGCCTGACCTGCTTCCCGCGGCAGTAGTAGTGGACGACCGAACCTCGGTTCGCGATGCGCTGCTAGAAGGAGATGGGGTTGGAATCCTCCCGGCCTTTCTTGGTGAGCAGCCAAGAGCCAACGGCGTACTTCTCCGAAGCGGAAGCGAGCCCCTGTCGATCATCCAGATTGAAGCCGTGTCCCTTCCTGAACAAGCCAACGACATTCGAACCCGCTCACTCTTGGAGTTGATCCTGGTCGAACTCAAAGATCTCCTCGGACAAGGCTCACCGTAAGCGGGCGGGGGCGGCAACGTTTGGCTTTCGGGGGCTAGGCCTGGCGGCGACGGATCTCGGCGGAGATTGCAGGCACAACCTTATGGAGGTCACCAATGACGGCATAGTCGGCCTTGACCACCATGTTCGCTTCGGCGTCGGTATTGATGGCCAGGATACGCTTGGAGGCCGAGGCCCCAACCCAATGTTGGATGGCCCCAGAAATGCCGGTGGCGATATAGATCTCGGGGGCGATCCTGGTGCCGGTCTGTCCAACCTGGTCGGAGTGATTGCGCCAACCATTGTTGGTGACCGCACGCGAGCAACCAACTCGACCACCCAACAGCTCCGCCAACTCTTCCAAGATGCCAAAGCCGTCTTCTGATCCAACACCACGACCACCCGATACCACCACCGGCGCCGTGGCCAGGGTGACCCCGCTGGTCTGGACTTGGCGATCAACCACAATGCTGAGGCCCAGCTCGTCGTCCAGGTCGGGTTCGAATACTTCGACAGAACCCTCACCCGGCTCATCACAGTCCTCCCCTGGCACAGCGTGGTGGCCAAAGGTCACCAGTTTCACCTCCCCCGCCAGGGTGGCATCCTCCAGCAAGGAACCACCCCACTGGGCTCGTGTCACCGACCAGACGTCGCCGCTTGGGTCGATACTGAGACAGTTGGCAACAAAGCCAAGATTGGAACGGGCGGCAACCTGAGCCAAGACCTCGTTACCCCGATCGGTACCGATTGCCATGACCGCCTCGGGTTCCGCCTCCTCGATCAGGTCGGTTAACGCCTGACCATAGGCCTCGGGACCGTAGTCAACCAGCAATGGGTCACTGACGATATGTACAACCTCGGCCCCACCCTGTGCCGCCTGATCGGACAGGGTTTGCGCCCCCTCCCCCAACAGAACAGCATGAAGCGCCTCACCCATGTCGCTGGCGAGCCCGCGCCCAGCGGTAAGGGCCTCGTCGTTGGCGTCGTTCCAGGTTCCCCGATCGTGTTCGAGCACGACTAACAGGCTCATGACAGGACCCCGATTTCTTCCAGAATGTCCACAACGGCTGCCGCGGCGGTCTCATCCGTTCCCAAAATTACCGTCTCGGAAATGTTCTCGGTCGGCTGATGCAACTTCACCTGAACCTGGGCACCGGTCTCAGCGTCGACGTCAAGTTGGTTGAGTTCGACCTTCTTCGAGGCCAGACGTCCTCGCATCGTTGGGTAGCGGGGCAAGTTGATGCCCTCCTTGATGCCGAGCGCTGCCGGCCGAGGCATTCGGTAGATCTCAAACCCGCCGTCAACCTCGCGTCTAGCTACCACGGTGTCACCTTCCAAGTCGATTCCCTTGACACCATTGACCATCGGGCGACCAAGCGCATGAGAGACCCGGATGCCAACTTGGAAGCCGCCCGAATCCGCACTTTCGTTTCCGAACAGGATCAGGTCGTAGGTCCCATTCTCTACCTCGCTGGTCTGGATGGCCTCGGTGATGGCCGCCGCCGTGCGCTGAGGGTCCCAACTCCTACCGTCGGTGGGAACCAGGATGATCTCGCCTGCACCAACGCTGGCGGCATAGCGCAATTGTTCGACCGCCTCGGCTGGCCCAAGAGTTAAGACTGTCACCGTGCCAGCCTCACGCTCGGCGATTTGCACCGCCTCTTCCAACGCACACTCCTCATGCGGACTGGTGGTAAAGCCGAGGTTGGAGGTGTCGACGGCCTGGCCGTCATCGGTGACATTGATCTTGGCCCCCGGCGCGGGCACCCGTTTGACGCAAACAAGGATTCTCATGACTAACCTCCCAGTCGTTCCCGCTCAGCCCTTAAGCCGGCTGTCTTCGGGGTCGAATGCCGAACCCGTCGTGGCAACCACGGTGATGGGAAACAGTTCGTTCATGTACATCACCTTGAACTCGTTGCCAACAACAGCTAGATCCGTCGGCAGGTAGCCAAGCAGAAGGTACTTGCCGTAGGCCGCCCCGTTACCAGCGGTGGTCACACGGCTAACCCGGCCGTGGGAATCGACAATGCGCTCACCGTCGAGGGTCAAGATTGGCTCGTTTCCTCCCTGCATGAATCGTTTCCGGCCCTGAGAATCGGTGTGGTCCTGAACGGCGAAAGTACACATGGTGGCCAGCGGCCCAGCCTCACGGGCGGCCAGGTATGCCGCCTTGCCAATAAAGTCCGCAGCCTTCACTTTGGGGCGGGCCAGACCGGCCTCGACCGGGTTGTACTCGCTTTCGAGCTCAGCCCCCATAAGCCGGTAGCCCTTCTCCAGCCGACCAGTGGTCCCATAGACACCAATGCCAGCGGGACGAAGACCAAGGTCTACTCCAGCTTCGGTCAGTGCATCCCATAGGGCCGGCCCGTCCTCCCAGGAGGTGTAGATTTCCCAGCCGGTGTCACCGACATAGGAGATCCGGAACAGGCTGCAGGGTACGCCGGCGATCTGCGCATCACGGTAGGAGCCATATGGAGAACCCTCGTGGCTGAGGTCAAAGTCGGTCAGCTTGGCCACAATGGCCGGAGCATTCGGTCCCCAAAGACCAATCGTGGTGACGTCCTGCGTCAGATCGGTAAAGGTGACCGAGCCATCGGTTGGCATGTACTTCTTGATCCAGAACTTATCTCGCCCTCCATCAAAGGCACCGGTGGCGATCCGAATCGTGTCCTCGCCAACACGCATCATGGTGAGGTCGGAATGGAACCCACCGTCGGGGGTAAGGAATGGGGTGTACACGGAGGAGCCAATGGGCTTGTCAGCCTTGTTGACCGCCAGGTACTCGGCGAAGGCCACCGCTCCAGGTCCGGAAAGCTCAAAGATCTGGAAGGCACTGAGGTCAACAATGGCGGCATTTTCACGCAGGTTGAGCAGCTCGCCATCGATGATGGGCGACCACCAGCGGTTGTCCCACTCGACCTCGCGTTCACCCAAGCCGTATCGCTCGACCAGGTCGGCGTTGGAGTTGTACCACTGAGGGCGCTCCCAGCCTCGGGCGTCGAAAAACTCGGCTCCAAGGTCTTCCTCCCGAGAATAGAACGGGCTCTTGGCCAGGCCGCGCCGACTCTCCCACTGCTCGCTGGGGTGAACAATGCCATAGGTCTTGTTGAAGTGCTCCGCCGAACGAGCCCAGATATGTTCATCGCTTTTTTCCCACTCATAGAAGCGGGCAATGTCGGCGCCGTGGGCGTCAATCACGCGGGGATAACCATAGGTCATCCACTCGGCCACCACCTGAGCCATGCCGGGGCCTTCCTTGACCCAGACTGCTGCGGCCGACCACAAGTTGGCCACTTCGGGGGTTTCACCAAGGCAAGGCATCGCGTCGGGGGTGAGTGAGAGCAGGCCGTTGATGGCGTATTTGATTTCGGCGTCACCGAGCATGTCCATTAGCTCGATGGCTTCTTCCATCTGCTGGTCAAAGTCGTCCGGGGTGAAGGGCAATTCGGTCGGTGAGAGCGCGGCCTCATCGTTGGAGGGGATCTCGTCGGGATGGAGGAAGATAGGGCGGTGAGCATAAGAACCGACCTCCATCGAGCCGGAAGACTGACGCTCATAGCAGAACGTGTCCATGTCTCGGACAATCGGATAGCCGATCTCATTGTTGGTTTCGGCCAGGATGTCCATCGGACCGACGTCAGCCATCTGATGCACCGCTGGCACCAGGGGAATGCGGGCACCCGCCATGTTGGCGATGCGGTTTGACCAGACACCACAGGCGATGACCACATGATCAGCCTCGATGGTGCCCTTGTCGGTGACCACAGCCTTGATCGTGCTGAGGTCATGAGGTCCGTCCTCGGTGACCAGATCCAACACCTCGGTGTTGGCGAACACCTGAAGGCCGGTCTTTTCGATGGCCTCCTTGCGCATCACGGTTCCAGTTTCGAGGGAGTCAACCACCGAGACGGTCGGACAGTAGAAACCACCGAGTACAACATCGTCATTAATGAAGGGAACGAGTTCCTTGACCTCGGCCGGGGTTAGCAGATGAGCTTCGATACCCCAGGACTTGGCCGAGGTCATGCGGCGCTGGAATTCATCCATCCGGGCCTGAGTCCTGGCAACCTCGATGCCACCAGAGTCGGTACTGAGATCAAGATCCCGGTACTGGTTGGCGCTCTGCTCGCCAAGCAGTGCCATCTCCTTGTTGTGATCAACGGGGAAAATAAAGTTGGAGGCATGGCCGGTAGAGCCACCCGGGTTGGGTAACGGACCCTTATCGATCAGCACCATGTCGGTCCAACCAAGGCGGGCAAGGTGGCCGACCAGGCAGTTGCCAACGATGCCAGCTCCAATCACAACGACGTTTGCTTTTGTTGGAAATTCACTCATGGAGGAGACCTTCATGTACTGGACCGAAATACCGTGCTGATTGTCCGTGGATTTAGTGGACCACACGCGAGTTGTTCTGTATGGTGGAACCGTTCTGCGATGTGGAACCCTCAAAAGCTACTGGACAAACTCTCCCCTGTCGAGCCTGGCGAGGGAGAACTCACCTTCACTCTAATTCGGAGCCGAGCCATGGTATTTCCATCAGACCTTGAGATCGCAAAAGGGGCAACCCTGCGACCCCTCGATGAGTTGGCAGCGGGAGCAGGCATCCCAACCGAACTCATGGAACCCTACGGCCGTGGCACCGCCAAAATCTCACTTGATGCCATCGAGGCAATGTCTGATCGGCCAAAGGCCAAGTACGTGGTCGTAACCGCCATCACCCCAACCCCACTCGGGGAAGGCAAGACCACCACCGCTGTCGGGCTAGGGCAGGCCTTCCAACACATCGGGTCCAGCGCCACCATCGCCATTCGCCAGCCCTCCATGGGCCCAACCTTTGGGATTAAGGGAGGTGCCGCTGGCGGCGGCTACTCCCAAGTTGTCCCCATGGAACTATTCAACCTGCACCTCACCGGCGACATGCACGCAGTGACCGCCGCCCACAATATGTGCTCGGCCATGCTGGACGCCCACCTATACCACGGCAATGAGTCCGGGCTCGACCCATACAACATCACCTGGCGCCGCGTCCTTGACGTAAACGATAGAGCGCTACGCAACATTGTGATTGGTT
Organism: Actinomycetes bacterium; assembly: GCA_024276425.1. Classification (GTDB taxonomy): domain Bacteria; phylum Actinomycetota; class Acidimicrobiia; order Acidimicrobiales; family SZUA-35; genus JAJRQY01. The sequence goes on from JAJRXF010000175.1 coordinate 19,318, forward strand.
TGGGCGGACGACTCGACGGTGTCCCCCGAGAAACCGGATTCGACATCACCGCAGCCTCCGAAGTCATGGCCACCCTGGCCTTGTGTACCTCGCTCCAGGACCTACGAGAACGACTAGGTCGAATTGTTGTCGGCTACACCAAGACTGGGACACCGGTCACCGCGGAAGAACTCAAGGTGGCCGGTTCCATGGCCGTGATCTTGATGGAAGCCATTAAGCCGAACCTGATGCAGACCCTTGAAGGCAGCCTGGCCCTGGTTCACACCGGGCCCTTCGGCAATATTGCCACCGGAAACTCCTCCATCGTGGCCGACCGAATCGGTATCCATAGTGCCGACTACCTCCTAACCGAAGCAGGCTTTGGCGCCGACATGGGGGCCGAGCGGTTCTTCAACATCAAGTGCCGCTACTCCGGGCTCGCTCCCGATGCCGCGGTACTGGTAGCCACGGTCAGAGGACTGAAGGCCCATTCCGGCAACCACAAGATCGTCGCAGGCAAGCCACTCCCCGAGGCCCTCTTGGCCGAGAACCCCGACGAAGTCCACCAGGGAGGGGACAACCTGCGTAAGCAACTGGGGAACATGCAAATCCATGGCGTAACCCCGGTTGTGGCCATCAACGTCTTCCCCGACGACCACGATGCTGACATCGACGCCATCAAGGAGATAGCCCAGGAGTACGGAGCCCGCGTTGCGGTGACGACCCACTTCGCCGACGGTGGAAGCGGTGCAACAGAGTTGGCCCAGGCCGTCATCGAAGCCAGCGCCGAGCCCAGCAACTTCAAGGTGCTCTATCCGAGCGAGATGACCCTGCGAGACAAGATCAACGAGGTGGCAACCAAGGTCTATGGAGCGGATGGGATCGAGGTCTCCCCCAAGGCGGCAAAGCAGTTGGATACCTACGAGGCGGCCGGATTTGGCGAGCTGCCGGTCTGTATTGCCAAGACTCACCTGTCCCTTTCCCATGATCCAAAGCTCAAGGGAGCACCGACGGGTTGGACCCTGCCGGTACGGGAAGTCCGGGCCTCTGTTGGAGCCGGATTCATCTACCCGATCTGTGGCGACATGCGAACCATGCCCGGGTTGGGTAAGACCCCGGCGGCTATGAATATAGATATCGATGCCAACGGCGAAATCGTCGGATTGAGCTAAGGCAGCACATGACGTCTCTGAACAGATTCTCCCACAACACCACAGTGGCCGAAACGGTTAGGGCAGAGTCCCACCGACTCAAGCTCATCGAAGAACTCATCTTCGAGATTGTTCCGATGAAGAGTTTGGAGTCGGCCATTCTAGATCTGCCACCGGAGGCCGAGGTCTCGGTGACCTGTTCGCCAGTGAAGGGCATCGAGGAAACCCAACGGGTAACCGAACACCTCCTCCAAAAAGGGTTTCGGCCCGTTCCCCACATTTCGGCTCGCATGGTTCGAGACGAAGCTCACACCGCTGAGTTGGCCCAATGGTTCAGGGACAACGGGCTGACAAAGCTCTTCCTCGTCGGGGGTGATGCCGCCGAACCTGGGGCCTACCCGGACGCGGTCCAGTTCCTCAAGGCGCTGCTACGAACCGATCATGGGCTGCAAGCCATCGGCGTTCCCGCCTATCCAGACGGCCACTCCTTCATCTCCGACGAAGACCTTCAGACAGCCTTGTTTGCCAAGCAAGCGCTGTTGAGCGATGCCGGGGTCGAGGCCTACTGCAGTACGCAGATGTGTTTCAACCCCAATACCATCGCCAAATGGATACGGACCGAACGTGAGCACGGTCTGACCATGCCGATCCATCTCGGAATATCCGGGGTAGTGGACAAAACCAAGCTGGTGAAGATGGGGGTGCGGTTGGGCATTGGACAGTCCTTGAGCTATCTGCGCAAGAACAAGTCCGCCCTGGTCAAGATGATGACCTCGACCTCCTATGACCTCAACGATCTCCTACTTCCCCTTAGCGAGGACATGGCCGACCTCGGAGTCGCGGCCCTTCACGTCTTCACCTTCAATCAGGTTGGGCCGACCAACCGTTGGCGGTTGGAACAACTCACTCGATAGGACTCAGCGATCAGTCCGCGTACTCGCAAAGCAAGGTGCCGAGCCCATCCGCGGCCTCAACCACCAGGAGGCCAATATCGTGGCTGTGATCGGGGTTGGGGAAGCGGTATTCGGGACCATGAACGTGGAGGGCGGCCTCGACTCCGTTTGGGCCGAGAACTGGAGCGGCAACCGAAGATATGCCCTCTGCGAACTCCCCAGCGGCCCACGCGTACCCGGCGGTTCGAATCTGGACGATGCGCTCACGGAGCTCATCAGCATCGGTGACCGATGAGGGAGTGACGGCGTCAAGTCCACCGGAGATAATCTCCTCAAGGTCAGCGTCGTCCATGAAGGCCAACATGACCAGGCCGGCCGCTACGGTGTGGGCCGGAGCGAATTCACCGGTCCAGTCCCGTACCTGAACATCGTTCTCCCCGTCGACTTGATCGAGAAAGTAAACCCGTCCCTCCTCCAAGATGCTAAGCCCAGACGCCTCGCCGAGTTGCTCGGTCAGACCCAGAAGGAAGGGCCGAGAGGTTGCAACAAGACTGCGACCCTGGCGAGAAGTTCCAGCAATCTCCTCAATTCCGGGACCGAGTCGATAGTCGCCTCCCGCTTCGACCTGTTGAACGGCTCCCTCGCTCTCCAGAGCACTCAACAAGCGAGCTACCGTACTTTTGGGAAGGTCTACTCGCTTAGCCAGGCCGGTCACCCCGATGGGTCGAACGGCGAGTGCTCGCAAGATGGAAAACGCTCGCTCGATAGATTGCACCCCGGCCATAGCCAGCCAGGATAGGGCCTTGAGTGCCGTGATCGGTATCCCCGAATCTCCTAACCAGCAGACACGACCCAGGCTCTGCCCACAATCAGCAACTGCCGGGCCCAAAGAGCCCGGCAGTCACATTCAGTCATTTTCTAACGCTAACTAGCCAGCGGCAATAGCAGAAGCAATCCAACCGTCGACGAGTTCACGGTTGGAGGCAATCCACTCCGAAGCGAGACCCTGGATGGCCTCATTGGTGTCGGCTCCAGCGGCCTGCTCGACATTGGCCAGAGAGACGTCGATTACCGATAGCTGGACGGCTTCGAACAGGGCCTTGGCTGCCGGGTTGGCGGCAAGGAAGTCGGCGTTGCCGGTGACCTGGATGTCAGCGGCAACCCAGCCAAGACGACACTCACCGTCGGTGGCCGCACCAGGGCAGAACTCCGCATCAATCGCAGCGGTTCCCGGGAGTTGGCTGTAGGACTCGCCCCCCTCCTCACCCGTGGGGTTGGAATCGTCAATAACATCTTCGACCGAGAGCCATACAACGTTGCTACCGGGGATCAGTTCGGTGATATAGGCGCTTGGTGTCCAGGTGTAGATGACCATCGGGACATCGGAGTTGGCCTTGTCGATGGCCTCGGCGATCATGGCGTCATAGCCAGCAATGGTCTGGGTGATGTTGTCCCAACCAGAGAAGGCAATCTGAGCCTGGATGATATTGTCACAGGTCCAGCTCTCGGGACAGCCGTAAATGTCGGCCTTTCCATTGCCAGGCACGGGATCGGCGGCATCAAAGGCGGCCAAGATGTCCGGATCGTTGTTGAGCTGGTCCAAATGGGTCAGACCAAACTCATCAGCAAAGGACTTGGTGACCAAGTACCCCTGCAGACCGCCAGCCATCATCTCGGCTCCAACAACTTCCAAGTTGTCACCAACCTTCGATCCGTCTGGCAGCTCAGGCTCCCACCAACTGGCGTGCCCTGGGTACCAACTATTGGCCCAAAAGTCGATGTCGCCTTGGGCCATAGACAAGTAAGCCAACGATGGGCCAAGCTCAAGGTCGGCCGGGTCGGAGACCTCGTAACCGAGTTCGGTCAACAGTTGCTGGTAGAGGTATGCCTGGAAGTAGCCGGTTGACCAGTCAGCGCGAGCCATTGTCACACTGACGCCCTCGCCCGGGAGAGCTCCTTCGTCCATGGCGTCGTCTTCCATGGCGTCGTCTTCCATGGCATCGTCTTCCATGGCTGCCATTTCCTCTTCGGACATTGCGTCCTCGGTTGCATCGGCTGCGGGTGCGGCCGATGTTTCCGTTGCGGTCTCGGCTGCATCCTCGCTGCCACTTCCACAGGCCGCTGCCACCAAGGCAAAGACAACTGCGAGTGCGGCAAACGCGCGCTTATTGTTCATCATATTTCTGGTTCTCCCCTCGAAAGGTGTGAAGGAAACTTAACGGGCCGAGGCCCGCGTATCCTGCACGACGGCACAAATCGTCACATGGGGATCGGTGACCACCAACAACATCTGTCATAGCCATTCACATGATTTATCAAGGTGAACCCGGCAACAGGGCGCTCGTCAGTCACGACCGCGGGCTGTAACAATTCCGTCGCTTTCATTGCCTTTGGGTGACGCAAGGGTCACCGGATAATGATCACATCCATGGTTGCTCGCCGAACAATCTTGGTAACCGTTGACCCGAGTGGGCCTTCGAACCGACCGCGGCCGTGGCTGCCAATGACGAGCAGATCGGCATTGTTGTTCCTGGCGACGCCCAGAATTGTTCGCGCCGTCTGGTTGTCTGTGCTCACCCAAGCCACGATTGGTTGCACACCCAATTCTGACAATCGCTGGCGGAGGCCGTCGGTTCGCTGATGAGCCGTGTCGGAAAAATATGTATTGAGAGGATGGTTCGCCTGCGAATCAGCCAACAGCTTTGGGAGGTGTTTCTCAGCGGCCTTTGCTCCCCCGGCTATGCCCAAAACTCCGGCGCCAGCTTCCCTGGCAAAATTCGCCACTTCTGTCACCCCGGTCGATTTGACCAAACTATTCAGGAATTCCCGGGGAAACTGGATGACGGTGACAAGAGTGACCACGTCTCCCTCTTGGTGGATTCGCTCCACCATGGTCGCGGTCCTACTGGTGTCGATCGTGCCGTCGGTTGCTACCAAGATGTGCATCATTGTCCTGTTCGTGAGGTACTCGCTGCGCGGGCAGGCGGCTACTGCGACCTACCAGGCTTGGACGAAGGTTTACCCCAATCCTCGATGCAGCGTTCGGAAAGTGGCATCGGAAGGTTTGCGCGAAGCCGGTCACGTTCGGAGACAAAGGTACTTGGGGGCAGCCGTCGATCAAACGAGGCCAGATACGCCGAACCGTCTCGCTCGATTGCCTCCCATGTCAATCGAAACCCCGATCCGGTTGGTCCAGTAATGTCTCGTGCCGCATCGGCGGCTGTTGGGGGAATATGACGACGACCCTCACGCCGCAACCGCCGTTCCTCGATTAGGCCACGAATTCCCATGTGTGTGCAAACCTCTCAACGCTAGCAAGACGATCTTCCACTACCACCTGGGAGTATCCTCCGGCCGTCTCGTAAAGGCAAGGGGTTCGGGAATCAAGTCGAGAAGAGGCCGGTCACTGGTCGGTCCGAAGAGCGGGTGCTACGGTCAGCGACGATCCAGGGGGACAAATGGCTGAATCTGGCGAAGAAATTATCCGACTCGAAAACGTCTACAAAATTTTTGGGCCTCAGCCCCATGGTCGAGCCTTCGATCTCGCCAAGGCAGGTCTGAGCAAGAACGAGGTCCAGCGCCTCTCGGACCATGTCGTTGGTCTTCACGACGTCAACTTCACGGTGAACAAGGGTGAAATTTTCGTTGTCATGGGCCTATCCGGGTCGGGTAAATCCACCGCAATTCGCATGGTCAACAAACTTCACGAGGTGACCTCAGGCCAGGTTTGGGTCGACGGAGTCGATGTGCAGACCCTGAGTGGGTCCGACCTCCAAGCCTTTCGTAGGGAGAAGATGGGCATGGTCTTCCAACACTTTGCCCTCTTCCCGCATCGCAACATCATCGACAACGTCGGCTATGGCCTCAAGGTTCAGAAAGTTCCAAAGGCCCAACGAGATGTGGCCTCGATGCGAGCCCTGGCCCTCACTGGTTTGGAGGCGTACGCCCACAACGCTCCCAGCGAACTTTCCGGTGGTATGCAACAGCGAGTCGGCCTCGCTCGAGCCTTGGCCGCTGACCCGGACATCCTGCTGATGGACGAGGCCTTCAGTGCACTCGATCCACTGATTCGCCGCCAAATGCAGGACGAGATGATGGAGATTCAAAACGAGCTCCACAAAACCATCCTCTTTATTACCCACGACCTCAACGAGGCGCTGCGCATTGGCGATCGGGTCTGCATCATGAAGGATGGCCGTGTGGTCCAAATCGGCACACCGGAGGAGATCCTGACCCAACCCGCCACCGGGTACGTGGCCGAATTCGTACAAGACGTCGACCAAGGACGGGTGATCGAGGTCCAAGAAGTCATGATGGATCCAATGCCTGTGGCCCTCAGTACCTCGATGTCTGACGCCCTCAACTCGCTTGGGGATCGGGCCGGAACCTTTGTCGTTGATGACAGTGGTCATCCCTCTGGCCTGATCACCAGCGCCGACATCGCCCTAGCACTCAATGTGGGCTCGACCAACCTGGTCCAAGCAATCCGCACCGATTTCGACCGCACCACTCCAACAGCGACCCTCAACGAGGTCTATGCCGCGGCAGGACGGGGCTTACCTATTGCCGTGGTCGACAACTCCGGTGTCCTGGTTGGCAACCTCGATCCGCGCCTCATCATGGAAGAAATGGGTCGGGTTGAACAACTCATAGATGGCTTCGAGCGAGAGGTGTTCATGTAATGGGGGTCTACCAGTTAGCTCAGGAAACATCCAGCCCCGGCTTGTTTGACAACCGGGTACTGGACCAGTTCGAGATCCCCTTTGGGGCTTGGATTGACCAGTCCGTCGATTGGATCGATACCAAACTGGGGTGGCTCTTAAGCGCCATCGAGTGGCCGTTCTCCGTCCTGTTAAAGCTGGTGGTGGACGACTTCTTAGTCAAGCTTCCCTGGATCGTGGTGGTACTCGGCTTTTTCGTCCTCGGATCTCTCCTGCGCAACGTCAAGGTTGGAGCCTTTAGTGCCCTGGCTCTGGCCACGTGCGGGATCCTCGGGAATGCATACTGGATCGAGACGGCCAAGACCATTGGGTTTATCTTTGTCGCTGTTGTTCTCTCGGTCATTATTGGCGTACCCATCGGGGTGATGTGTGGGCGAGTGGATGCCATCTGGAAGGTGGTCAGACCCATCCTGGATGCTATGCAGGTGGTTCATTCCTTCGTCTACATGTTGCCGTTCATCTTCTTCTTCGGAATCGGCCCCACCTCGGCCACCATGGTGACGATGGTGTTCGCCCTCCCACCCCTTATCCGACTCACAAACCTGGGAATTCGCCAGGTTCCCGAGGACGTGGTCGAGGCCAGTCGGGCCTATGGCGCGCCAGAGAGTCGGGTCTTGTTCGATGTTCAGCTTCCGCTGGCTCGCCCGGCCATCATGACTGGCTTGAATCAGACTCTCCTGCTGGCCATTTCCATGTTAGGAATCGCCGCCATCATGGGAGCCGGTGGTTTGGGCCGCCTCCTCTTTCGGGCGCTGAGTAACCAGGACGTCAGCCTGGCCACTTCCGGTGGCCTTGCCTTCTTCCTCGTCGCCGTCGTCCTGGACCGGCTCTCCCAACCCGAGGATGGCGACGGCGGGAGCCTGGGTTCTCGTCTGCGCAGGGCATGGGCCCACCGTCAGGACCCCGAGGTACTGATCCCGGTAGAGAACCCCACGCCCTTGACCTCCCAGCCAGCGGGACCACGATTCGCCGAGGTTGGGGACGGGGAACAGCAATGGATGATCGTGACCGGCGTCGGTTCGCTCATTGGCATTCTTTCGGTTTTCCTTCCCTGGGTTAGTGATGCAGCCAAGCTTGGGTCATACGGTCGACGAATCGATGAATCACTCCCCGGTGAGACATTCAATGGGTTGGCAGCATCGGGCGGTTCGTTCTTTGGTTACTTTGTCATCGCGTCCAGCCTTTTCATCCTCGGAGCGGTGGTTATGTCACGACGAACGCCTGGTCAAGGGCCCCGCTGGCTGGCCGCCGATGGGGCCATTATCGCATCACTTTTCATGTTGGCGACCACTCTGGGTTACGTGCTGGCAAGCCAGCCAGATACGGTCAATTCGGTCACTAGGTTCGGTGTTTGGGTGGCTCTTGGAGGTTCGCTCATCACCACGGCCGCGTCGGCAATGTGGATCCGGGTCGCTCCCCACACCCCCCTTCATCCACTCACTGCGGAGGTGTCCTGGGGCCGTGTACTGGCGGCGGCCGCCGCCGTGGTCGTCCTGGCCATTGGCTCAATCTCTGGCTGGAGTTTTGACTCCCGGGAGGACGTGGTCTTTAGCCCCGAACTGCAAGCCCAAATCGATGACCTGAAACAACAGGCGGCAGACGACCCCAGTCAAGCTGGGCCCATCGGGGCCGAACTTTCCTCCCTGGTGGCCAGCGCCACCAATACCGGTGTCATTATCACCGATGGGGTGAGAAGCAGCGGGACCGGTCTAGGGATTTGGACCCTTGTTTTTGGGGCCCTCGGTTTAGCCGCCACCGTTCCGGCTTCGGGGGTGCTCGGACGTAACGACCACTCCGAATGGGTCTGGAGCGCGGTAGCCGCAGGTTTGGGACTTGGTACCGCAGGCATCGCCGCCGGTTGGATTGCTACCCTGGTCCGCAGCGCTGATCCAAACTATGTGAGTGGTGTCGGGTCCTTTCTCACGTTCCTGGGTGGCATGTTCATCGTGGCTGCCGCCGGACCGGTACTCAAGGAGTTCCGTCGAGAACGGGTCTATGACGACCTTCCCTCCATCGACACCATTCTGGATCTGACCGAAAAGGCCGATTCTCCGGAGTTGATCAGCGGCTAACGAAACAGCCGTTAGGGTGCCGTAATACGGAACGAGACCGCATAGCGGAACACTATTCGCCTCGTTGTGGTGGTTCACCTTGAGGAGACCTGCAATACTTTGCCAATGCGACTCGACATTGATTCGCTCCGAGCATTCAGAGCCATCGTGGAGTCTGGAAGTTTCACGGGGGCGGCAGCCCAGCTGTACTGCACCCAATCGGCGGTCAGTTGGAAGATCAAGAGACTGGAAGAGCGGCTTGGTCACCCCCTGCTCATTCGCAACAATAAGGGGATCACCCTGACCACTATTGGTGAGAATCTCCTAGTTCACGCCGATCGAATTCTGGAAGCTCACGATGCTGCCGTTGCCAGCCTCGAACTCACCGAGCTTTCCGGAACCATTCGTTTAGGCTGCAACGACGAGCCCATCCTCAGCGAAATGGCCTCGATTCTGCAGGAATTTCGAACCAAGCATCCCAAGATCGGAATTCACACCAAGATAGGGCTCAGTACGGTGATCCGAGCCAGCCTCCGAGACGGCGAACTCGATCTGGCCCTGGTGCAGGTCATCGGCGACGAGCTTGACCAAGACGACATCATCTTGCGCCGCGATCGACTGGCGTGGTGTGTGTCACCAGACCTTGACCTGACCGAGGACGAGCCCGTGCCACTTATCACCTACGGTCCACGATGCGTCTATCGACCAGTGGCCGAAGACCTCCTGCGCCAGGCAGGGCGAGATTTTGAGATTAGCCTCGAATGCGATTCTAGTAGTGGGGTCATGGCAGCCGTTACCGCTGGGCTGGGAGTGAGTGTCCTCAACCGAAGCCACCCAATGGCACCGCCCCAGGACAGATACTGGATCAACCACAACCTGCCGGAAGGACTTCCGGATGTAAAGTTCGTTGCCCGTCGGAGCGCCAGGACACGCGATCCCGCAGTTCGGGCGTTAGAGGAGGCCCTAGTCGAGGGTGTGCGCGATGGCGCAGTTTTGACCCAACCCACCCAGCCATGACCCAACCCACGTCAACCGGGGGATGCGCTTGTGGCGGGGTCCGCTACCTCATCGCCACCCAGCCTCGAAATGTGGCCAACTGCCACTGTGAGCCTTGCCGCAGGATCACCGGCCATTTCATGGCCGCCACGGCCGCTCCGACCAGCGCCGTAACCCTAAGCTCAGACACAACTCTGCGTTGGTATGACTCTGCGTTGGTATGACTCAACTAACACCGTGCAATATGGCTTCTGCGATCCCCAGATCGAAACGATCGCTGGCGACCGGACCCTGCCACCCGACAACCAGACGTAGCCAAGGCCGACAATGAGCCAGGAAATTCCTCCCAAAGGCGCCGATGCTGGCCACGCCGGCGAAACTATCGATGTCGATGCGGGGCCCTGGATACCTCGGTCCTCCACGGCCGCTGCCACCTGGGCACTCTTCCTTGGGCTTGGCCTGATCATGGTCGGAAACGGACTCAATGGGTCGGTTCTAGGCCTACGAGCCCAAGCCGAGGGGTTCGGAACTGAGATCACCGGTTTGATCATGGCCAGCTACTTCCTTGGCTTCTTGGCCGGAACCAAGTACGCCGAACACGCCCTCAAGAACGTCGGCCACATTAGGGTTTTCGCTGCCCTGGCCTCGGGGGCCTCCACTGTGGTTCTGATACAGGCTATTTCCGTCGCTCCCCTCACCTGGGCAATCACCCGATTCCTCTTTGGGGCCTGTCTCGCCGGAATCTACGTCGTTGTCGAGTCCTGGCTCAACGACATGGCGACGAACCAAACGCGGGGCCGCATCTTGAGTGTCTACATGATTGTTAGCATGGGGGGCATCGGGCTCGGCCAACTCATGCTTGCCATCGAGGATCGCTCGGGTTTCCGCCTCTTCATCTTTGTGTCGGTTCTCGTTTCGATGTCGCTACTGCCAGTGACCCTTTCCGCTAGCACCACACCTCCCTTAGTCGTGCCCGAACCGATGCCGCTTCGACAACTTCTGAGGATTGTTCCCACCGGGGTTGTCTCCTCGTTCTGGACCGGAGCTGCCGCTGGCGTTGTGATGGGCATGGGTGCCTTCTATGGATCTCTTAGCGGAATGAGCCCGGGTCAGATTTCGGTTTTCGTATCCGCACCGATACTGGGTGCTTTGGTGTTTCAATGGCCGATCGGTTGGGTGTCCGATCGAGCTCCGCGACGCGGCGTGATGCTGGCGGTCGCCGCAGGCGGACTGACCGCCTCCCTGCTCTTACTCCTAGTCGACCCAAAGTCCGACGTGGCCGTCGTCTTGATGTTTTTTCTTGGTGGAGCGATGTTCCCGCTGTATTCCCTCACCATTGCCTACACCAACGACTGGATCCGCCCGGAAGAGATTCTGGGGGCCAGTGCCACACTGATTCGCGTGAATGGCAGCGGCGCAGTCGTCGGGCCGGTCGTGGTTGCCATCTTGATGGCAGCGGCTGGGGCATCCTTCTTCTACTGGACCCTGGCTGGGGTGCACGCCATCGTGGCGAGCTACGTCCTCATGCGAATTATCGTGAGAGATCCGCTCCCAGTTGACGCCCAGCGAAAGTATGTGGCCTTCCCCCTACGGGCGCTAGCCGGTGCGACCGGACTCCTACCCCGACGGCGGCGTTCTAGTCGCTAGCTCGAACAGACCAACAATCGACCGGGTCACCATCATGCCCGGAAGAAGTCAACCGTTTCGGGCATCAACGGAGTATTCCCCAGAATGAGATCGGCAGCCTTTTCGGCCACCATCATGACCGGAGCGTAGATGTTTCCATTGGTCACATAGGGCATGGACGAGGCGTCCACCACCCGCAGGCCTTCGGTCCCACGAACCCTCATGGTCCGAGGGTCAAGCACCGAAAGCTCATCGGTGCCCATCCTGGTGGTGCAGGAGGGGTGCAGGGCCGTCTCGCCGTCTTGGCGTACCCAATCAAGGATCTGCTCATCGGTCTCAACTTCGGGACCGGGGGAGACCTCGCCCTTGTTGTATCGATCAAAGGCTGGCTGAGTCAAAATATTGCGGGCATGGCGAACGGCTTCCACCCATTCTCCTCTGTCCTGATCGGTCGACAGGTAGTTGAAAACCAGCTTCGGCTTGTCCTTGGGGTCGGTACTTCGAATCTTGACCGAACCCCGAGAGTCCGAATACATCGGCCCGATGTGAACCTGGTAGCCATGGCCGCCCTCGGGCACTGAGCCGTCATAGCGAACGGCAATGGGAAGAAAGTGGAACATGAGGTTGGGGTAGGCGACCTCATCGTTGGACCGGATAAAACCCCCGGCCTCAAAGTGGCTGGTCGCCGCCGGACCACGACGAAAGAGCCATTGCAACCCAATGAAGGGTTTACGCCAGTGGGCCAGGTACGGGGCCATCGACACCGGCTCTTTGCAGCCGTACTGGACATACACCTCAAGATGGTCCTGCAAGTTTTGCCCGACCCCTGGAACGTCGGCCACCACATCAATGCCAAGCTGTTCAAGATCATCAGCCGCGCCAACTCCCGAAAGTTGCAGCAACTGGGGGGTATTGATGGCTCCACCACATGAGATGATTTCGGCTCCGCGATAGGTCGTTGTCTTGCCTCGGCTAACAACCTCTACCCCGGTTGCCCGGTTTCCATCAAAGACGATCCGGGTGGTAAAGGCTCGGGTCTGAACTTCGAGGTTGTCCCGATCCATCACCGGATATAGATAGGCCCGAGCTGCACTAAGACGTCGGCCACGCAAACGGTTGGCATCAAAGGCCGCAAACCCTTCTTGTTGATAGCCGTTGACATCCTTGGTGATGGGATGACCGGCCTGTTGGCAGGCAGCGAAAAAGGCCTGGAAGAGTGGTGAGGTTGCCGGACCACGCTCCATCACCAGCGGCCCCTCGATCCCTCGGTAGGCATCCCCACCAGCCAGGCAGGTTTCCATGCGTTTGAAGTACGGTAGACAGTGGGCGTAGTCCCAGCTTTCCATACCAGGATCGGCCGCCCAGCGCTCAAAATCCAGTGGGTTCCCTCGCTGGAAAATCATGCCATTTATGGAGGAGGACCCACCAAGCACCTTGCCCCTCGCGTGATAGATCCTGCGACCGCCCATATGTGGTTCGGGTTCAGACTCATACTTCCAATCATAAAACCGGCTACCGATGGGATAGGTCAGAGCCGCCGGCATGTGGATGAAGACGTCCCACTTGTAGTCGGGTCGTCCGGCCTCCAGAACCAGTACATCATTGGTGGGGTCCTCACTGAGTCGGTTGGCCAGCGCGCACCCGGCCGATCCGCCGCCAACAATGATGTAGTCGTACTTCTTCGTTGAACTCATCGCCTCTGGCGGTCCTTCGGTCAGGAGGTGGTTTTGAGTGTCTGTGCCCCATTACCGCACGCTTGTTAGTACAACGCGTCCGGCATCTCCGACTTTCGTTTCCCAACATAGTCCTGGAGTTCAGCATCAATTGCCGCATCAAGGGGTGGTGCCTCATAGTCGGCCAGAAGTTGTTTCCAGCGGATGTTAGCTCGCTGGGCCGCATCGAGCCTGCCATCTTCTTCCCATTGTTCAAAGCTGTTGTTGTCGGCGATTTTTGATCGATAAAACGCAGTTTCGAAGTTCTGAAGGGTGTGGTCATTGCCAAGGAAATGTTGCCCGGCCGGATTGGTTCGGAACGCATCCATGGCTTGGCCATTCTCGGACATGTCTATCCCCTTCGCGTACACCCCCATCATTCCTAGCTGGTCGGCATCCATGATGAGTTTCTCATATCCGAGACTTAAGCCTCCCTCCAGCCACCCAGCAGCATGAAGAACAAAATTCACTCCGGCGTTCACCGTTGGGTGCAAGGTAGAGGCCGACTCATACGCCGCTTGAGCATCGGGAATCTTGGAGGCGGTGAATTGACCACCCGAGCGAAAGGGAACCCCCAGGCGTCTGGCCAGGCCAGCCATGACATAGATAGCTTGGCCAGCTTCGGGTGTTCCGAAGGTCGGTGCGCCGGTCGCCATGGACATGGAGGAGGCGAAGGTGCCAAAGACCACGGGGGCACCGGGCCGAACCAGTTGATAGTAGGCCATGCCCGATAGGGCTTCGGCCAGAGCCTGTGCAGCCAGGGCAGCGATCGTTACTGGTGACATTGCCCCGGCCAGAATGAAGGGGGACAGGATCGAGGCTTGGTTGGCCTTGGCGTAGACCGTGGCCGCTCCCAGCATGGTGGCATCCCACCGCAGAGGGGAGGATGCATTAATCAATGAGGTCATGACCGTGCGGTCTTGCAGGTCCCCACCAAAGGCAATCCGCGATAGCTCAACCGAATCGATTGCTCGCTCGGTGGCCGTAACCGAACCCATGTAACCCTTGTCGGAATACTTGATGTGGGAGTACACCATGTCCAGGTGCCGCTTGTTGACAGGAACATCAACTGGCTCACAAACCGTGCCACCCGAATGATGGAGATGGGGCAAGGAGTAGGTCAGCTTCACCACGTTCCGGAAGTCTTCCAGGGTGGCATAACGTCGCCCTCGATCAAGATCCATCACAAACGGGGAACCATAGTTGGGAGCAAAAACGGTGCTGTTATCCCCGATCTTGACGTTGTGTGCTGGGTTCCTCGCGTGCTGGATGAAGCTCTGCGGGGCGTTCGCCTGGACAATTCTGCGGCACATCCCCTTGGGGAAGTGAACCACCTCGCCGCGCACCTCCGCACCGGCCTCGCGCCATAAATCCAGCGCCGATGGAAAGCCCTGAAAGGCAACACCAACCTCTTCCAGGATTATCTCGGCGTTCGTTTCGATCTGGGCATAGCCTGCCTCGTCCAACATGTCAACGGCGGGCAGGGTGCGCTCAAGATAGGCCACCGATTGCTCGGTGGAAGATACGCGGGCGGCCTGGCGCCCGCGACGACCTCCAGAGCGTCGGCGACGAGGTTTGGCCGGTGTTTGATCGGGTCTAGTCACCGCTGTTCTCCTTGTCCGAATCTACTCTGCTCGCTTGCGGCGCCGACCACTACGCGCTCGGCCTCCGGTTGTGTTCGGATCTCGAAACTCGCTGATCCACGCCGAACAATTCGCATCGGTGCCCATCAAGACGTTGGCGGCCATGACCGCAGTCTTTGCCTCGGCATGGAGGGGATTCATGATGGCCGAGGTCATCCCCGAACCAATGGCCATGGCCAGGAAGCTGCCGGTGATGTTGTGGCGATTGGGTAGTCCGAAACTGACATTGGAGGCGCCACAGGTGGTGTTGACACCAAGCTCATCACGGAGCCGGCCCACCAGGGTAAAGACCTGCCGGCCAGCGGTGGCCATGGCCCCAATGGGCATGACCAAAGGATCGACAACCACATCAGAGGTTGGGATGCCGTGATCGTTGGCCCGCTGAATAATCCGCTTGGCAACTTCGAAACGAACATCTGGGTCTTCCGATATTCCGGTGTCGTCGTTGGAGACAGCGACAACGGCGGCACCGTGTTTGGCCACGAAGGGGAGGACCCGTTCCATTACCTCTTCCTCTCCGGTAACGGAGTTCACTAACGGTTTGCCTTCATAAACGGAGATTCCGGCTTCGAGGGCTTCGATGATGGATGAGTCGATCGAAAGGGGAACGTCGGTCACCGATTGGACCAACTTGATGGCCTTTGCCAACAATGCCGGCTCATCCGCGAGGGGAATTCCGGCGTTGATGTCCAACATGTGGGCGCCAGCGGCCACCTGCGATAACGCATCGGCCTCGACCCTACTGAAGTCGCCATTCTTCATCTCCTGGGCGAGAAGCTTTCGCCCGGTCGGGTTAATGCGCTCACCGATCATGACGAAGGGCTGGTCGAAGCCAATCACTACTTCCTTGGTGGCTGAGCTGAGAACTGTGTGGGTCATATCAGGCTGCATTTCGTCGTTCGGCGATGAGTTCGGTTGCCATGGATGCGGCAATTGCTGCGTCTCGGCAGTAACCGTCGGCCCCGATGGCTTCCCCAAACTCTTCGTTCAGTGGGGCTCCGCCGACAAGCACGATGTAGTCATCGCGCATACCACGTTCGCGGAGGGTATCGATAACAACCTTCATATAGGGCATGGTGGTGGTCAGCAAGGCCGAGAGACCAAGAATATCGGGCTTGTGTTTCTCCAGAGCCTCGATGTACTCATCCACATCGGTATTGATACCAAGATCAACAACTTCGAACCCGGCACCTTCCATCATCATGGCCACCAGGTTCTTGCCAATATCGTGAATGTCTCCTTTGACGGTGCCAATGACGACAGTACCGATTGGTTCTGCTCCGGTTTCGGCGAGCAGGGGACGCAGGATCGCCATGCCTGCCTTCATGGAGTTAGCCGACAACAGCACCTCGGGAACAAAAAGAATGCCGTCACGAAAATCGATGCCGACAATACGCATGCCTTCGACCAACACGTCGCCGAGAACCTTCTCGGCGTCCCAACCCCGAGACAACAAAATTTTGGTCCCCTCCGCGATTTCCTCCGCCAGCCCGTCATAGAGGTCATCCATCATCTGAGTTCGGAGGTCGGCATCATCCAGAGTGGTCAAGTCAACTTCTTCGTCCTCAAACTCATCCCCGTCTTCAACAGCACCCGTACTCAACTCGTCGGCCATCGACACCCCCACTTACCGAAACCAGCCCTCCAGCTCAGAAGAGAAGAGAGCCGATCTGTTCTACAATGTGGAACAGTACCGTATCACGGAATCCAAACCCCGTCGAGAGCACCTTGCTTTCCTCATGACCGGTCTCTATCCAACTGCTCTTGGCGAGTGCGCTGTTTGGCTAGCAAGTCTCCGGCTCCCCAGCGACGGTCTTCTAATGCCAGGAGGATGGCCGCTAGATTGTCGTCTCGGATGCGCTCCAACTCTCTAATCGTGTACTGGCCGGACTGTTCATCTGACTGATCGGCAATGCGGTCAATCAACTCATCACTCAGTTCGGGGACGTCGGTCAATCTGGTCCACGGCCAGTTGAGGGCCTCCCCAAACTGGGCAATAAAGTGACGCATACCGGCCTCGCCACCAGCCACTCGGTACGTCTCATACAAGCCCATTTGAGCCCAACGCAAACCAAACCCAAACCGAATGGCGTCATCGATCTCCTCGGTTGTAGCCACTCCATCGTTGACAAGCCACAATGCCTCTCGCCACACTGCCTCCAACAGACGGTCGGCAATAAAGGCGTCAATCTCGACTCGGACGTGGAGGGGTTTCATACCAACAGATTCGTACAGCCTCAGGGCTGAGCAGATCGATTCCGGTGACGTTTGCTGGCCTCCGACAACCTCGACCAAGGGGAGCAGATAGACCGGGTTGAAGGGATGACCAACCACGAGGCGCTGGGGATGTTCCAGCCTGGCCTGCAAATCGGTCGGCTTGAAGCCCGAGGTTGAGGACAAGATCAAGGCCTCTGGCGATGCCTCTTCCTCGATCTCGGCCAGGACCAAACGTTTCGTTTCCAACCGCTCCGGAACACATTCCTGAACAAAATTGGCGCCAGACACCGCTTCGGCCACTGAGCCGACCAGTCGCACCTGCCCCTGCCGGCCGGTATCCAGACCAAGGATGTCCCAAGCCCGCGTGGCATTGGCGTGAACCTCGCCCAGTATCCGCTCGGCTTCGGGTGCCGGGTCGCTGACCCAGACATTAAACCCACTGAGGGCAAAGCGAGAGGCCCAACCACTGCCGATGACCCCACAACCAACAACCGCCACTCTCATCAGTCGGGCCCTTGAAGCTGGAGCTGGTCTCGAACCTCACCGGGCCCCAGGATCGCCACATTCATACCTTCCAGGATGGCGACCGCTCGACGAACCAGTTCCTCGTTGCTAGCCAGCGTTCCCCTTCCCAGGTAGAGGTTGTCCTCCAACCCAACCCGAACATTCCCCCCCGCGAGGGCCGCAGCGGCCACATATGGCAACTGTTTGCGACCAATGGAAAAAGCCGAAAACGTCCAGCTTTCGGGAACGTTGTTGACAAAGGCCAGGAGGGAGTTGAGGTCGTTTCCTGCCCCCCACGGAACACCCATACACAGTTGAACCATCACCGGATCGTCGATCAGTCCCTGCTCAACCAAAGACCGGGCGAACATCATGTGACCAAGATCAAACAGTTCGAGCTCGGGACGAACACCAAGATCCTGAACCAGCCTGGCCATGGCCTTGAGGGTGGAGGGCGAGTTAACCATGATGTAGTCGCCTTCACCAAAGTTCATGGTTCCACAATCCAGGGTGCAAATCTCCGGGCGGAGTTCGGCCACATGTTCCAGCCGCTCGCTTGCGCCAGCCATGTCCGTGCCGGTCTCATCCAACGGAATGGGGAGCTCGGCCGAACCAAGCGTTAGGTCTCCTCCCATGCCTGCGGTCAGGTTGATTACCACGTCGGTGCTATCGGCTCGAATACGTTCCACTACCTCCTGGTAGTAGTCAAGCTTGCGCGACGGCTCACCACTGAGCGGATCGCGCACATGGATGTGAACAATGGCAGCCCCAGCCTTTGCTGCGGCAATACAATCACGGGCGATTGCGGCTGGGGTGACCGGAACCTTGTCGGACTTGTTGGTGGTGTCTCCACTTCCAGTAACCGCACAGGTTATGAAAACGCGATCGCTCATCAGGCGAGTCATCTGGCTTCCTTCATCGGGTGAATAACGCTAGAAAAGACTGAAATACTCCTGGTGCTCCCAATCGGTAACGGCCGCTTGGAAGCGGTTGATCTCGAACCGCTTGATAGCCACTAGGTAGTCGACAAATCGGTGGCCTAACGCCTCACGATAAAAAGCACTGCTGTCAAGTTCGTTCACCGCCTCGGACAGGCTGGCCGGCAGGCCCGGGACACGGTCACTGTAGGGTTCATTCGTTGGTGGGGGCGGCTCAAGTTTTCGCGCCATACCGTCCAGACCACAAAGAATCTGCGAAGCAAGAAAGAGGTAGGGATTGGCTGCCGGTTCGCCAGCCCGGTTTTCGATTCGTGATGCCTCATCACCCACACCGCCCAGTACGCGAAGCATGGCCCCACGATTGTCGCGGCCCCACGAGAGACGATCCGGAGCAAGGGTGTTGGGATGGAATCTCTTGTAACCGTTGATAGTTGGGGTGGAAAACACGCAGGAGGCTCCGGCATGCTCAAGCAGTCCGCCAACATAGTGCCGCCCGGCCTCCGATAGGAGTTGCTCATCCTCGGAGGGAGCAAACACATTTCCGCCGCTTCGGGGGTCGACCAAGGACTGGTGAAGATGCCAGCCGTTGGACATGACGTTGGGCAGCCCAGGTCGACACATGAAGGTGGCGTGGTAGCCATGACGACGACAGATCTGGCGGACTGCAGAGCGCAAAGTCACAAGGTCATCCGCAGCCTCAAGGGCACCGCTTACCCCAAAGGTGAGTTCGCATTGGGACGGGCCGAACTCTACCTCCATTGAACGAAGTGGTAGTCCAAGTCCCGAGAGGTGGCGGTGCAACTCCTGATAGATGTCATCCCATTGATCCAGAACCGAGTCGGTCAGGTACTGATAGCCAAGTGTCACTGGGTTAACGGCGGGAGGACAATTTGGCTGTGTGGCGTCGGCAAAGCTGGGGGTTTGAGGCATTTGCAGTTTGAAGATCGAGAACTCAATTTCCAAACCACACCGGAACTCCAAGCCCACCCCCTCCAGTTTGACCAGAGCTTGGCGAAGCACGTTGCGGGTATCGAAGAGATTTGGGGCGCCATCGGGGTCGACTAGGTCACAAAGAATCGACGCCGTTCGTTCGGCCCAGGGCAACACCCGAAAAGTTGAAAGATCGGGCATCATGACCACGTTGGCCGCGCCCGAGAACTCATCCATCTCCAAACCGGCTCCCCGCTGCCACACGGGAAATGCAGTGCGGTGGGAGGTATCTTTGAGTAGGAGCGAGGATGGCATGGTGCAGCCTCGCTCGACCACCGCTTGCAGTTCGTGCGCGACCAAGGCTTTACCCCGAAGCACCCCATGCTGATCGGCAAAGTTGAATCGAATCAGCTCGATCTGATGCTTGGCGATCTGGTCCTTCACCGTGGCCAGAAGGTCTTGATTGGTGGATTGGCTCACTCCGAATGGCTCGCTGAACTACCTGGGGTGGCTAGGTCGCGATCCCCCAGCGACCAGGGGGCCCGCTCGCGTCGTTGTTTCTCCCACCCAATCCAGTCATCGGCCCAGGAGTCGGGGTGGCCAAAAGCGTCGGTTGCCGCGGGGCCAATAATGGTGGCCGACTCCGCCTCGGAGTAGCGCAAGGGCGGGCTTTCCCCGTTGTCTAGCGCAGCCATGCCCGCCTCGAACAGTCGGCGAAACTGAACGATGCCGATGTCAAGTTTGGACAGGTGTTCCTTGGTTCGGTCCGCGATAGGTCCCAGAGACTCGACCGCCCACTGGTCATGAACATTGATGTCATAGCCCATGCCGGTGTAGACCTCGGTGGCCTGCTGCGCGGGGTCGAAGCCGTAGTTGTTGGACTTGTTCAGCTTTGACCGGTAGCTGGGCAATTCGATTTGGGCCACCCGCTGTTCTCGCATAGTTTCGCGGTCAACCTCATCGGTGAAGCTGGTGAAAATAGCATACCAATAGGTCGTGGTGTCGTTGATGGGGACGTGCCATTGGGTAATGACCATGTCCCGACTCATGGGAATTGTAATGGCGTTGGGAAAGACACAGTTGGTGACCCGAACATGCAACTGGTCGTCGCTGATCTGTCGCAGGGTGATCAGGCGCAGTCCAAAATCGGTCTTGTCGACCTTGATTGATGGCCGCGGATAGTCCCGGAGCAGGCGGGTGATGGGAATGTCAGAATCGGCCGCCTTGTCGCGGAACTGCTTACCGTACTGCTCGTCGGGGTCTTCGTCGATGAAGAACCGATGCAAGAACGACGCATGGCTGGGATCGATGCCGACCTCCATGGCCTGCATCCAGTTGCATTCCAGCAGCCCCTTGAAGGCAAAGGTGTGAGACTCGGGTGCGGCGAAGGCATCGAGGGAGGGAACCGGAGGCGGTTCTCCCTCGCCCAGGTAGGCGAACACAATCCCGTTGCGTTCGACACAGGGATAAGCCTTCTGGGACACATTAAGGTGGAACTTCGAACCGACCGGTTCAGCCCCCTGTTCGATGCACCGACCATCGGCGTCGAAAAGCCAGCCATGGAAGGTGCAACGCAACCCACCACCTTCAAGCCGACCAAAACACAGGTCGGCCCCACGATGGGTGCAGTGACGCTCCATCAGGCCATAGCGGCCGAACTCGTCTCGGAACAAAACTAACTCTTCACCCAGCAGGGTCACCGCAATCACCGGGCGGCTTTGCTCCAACTCCTCGACCAGCGCGGCGGGCTGCCAATAGCTGCGCAACAGGGCACCGCCTGAGGTCCCGGCACCGGTTTGTGTCAAGCGATTGTTCTGTTCCTGAGTGACCATGGCTTTCCCCTTCGGCCCTACCCTTCAACGGTGGAGTCGGAAGGCTCTCCGAGTGTAGGAAAGGACCCTCGACCGGTCCAGCCCGATGAACTTCGATCGATCCGACTCCATGGTACGTACCAACGATGTCCCCGCCCCGTAGAGTGGTACGTACCACTCATCCGATCTGTCTCAGGTCCTGGAGTTCACACCATGTTGATTACCGACATCACCCACAATGCCAGCTGGCTCAACCTCCAGTTTTCAAACGGGTCACAGGCGAGCTATTTGGCGAGCTGGCTGCGAGACAATGTCGCCGTTGGCCGCCACCAATCTGGCGGCCAAAGAACCTTTGACATCAACCTCATCGACCCAGTAACCATTTCGGGTGCCAACCTGGAGCAGGGACAGGTCAAGGTCAACTTCGATGGGCACGAACCGTTCTTTTTTGACCCCTACTGGCTCAGCAAATTTTCTCAGCGCGAGATCCCCGGAGCCGTGCCCGGTGGACGTCCCCCGATCCACTGGGGGTCCGAAATGCAAAGCCAGCTTCCCTGGTTTGACTACCAGGACGCTCGGACCAACCAGGGCGTTCTCGCTGACCTCTTGGAAAGCGTGCTCATCAAGGGCTTCGTCCTCTTGGACCGAGTTCCCTCTGTCCCCGAGACAGTTCTTGACGTGGTTGATTTGTTCGGCTTCGTTCGCGTCACCAACTATGGGGCCCTCTTTGACGTTCGCGTCAAGCCCAACCCGGCCAACCTCGCGTTCACCAGCCAGACCATTGGCATGCACACTGACAACCCGTATCGAGATCCCGTTCCGGGATTGCAACTTCTGCACTGCCTCATCAACGACTCCGACGGGGGCGAGAACCAACTGGTCGACGGATTCGCTGTGGCCAGCCAAATGCAGAGTGCTCACCCCGATGCCTTTCAGATGTTGCTGAACACTCCAGTCGAGTTCCGCTACTTTGAACCAGGATTAGCTGACCTGTGCCATCGAACTCCGTTGATCACGGTCCGGGATGGCCTCATCACCGAAGTTCGTTACAACGCTCGCTCCATCCAGACCATTGACGTTTCGGCTACGGAGATGGCCAGCTTCTATGAGGCCTATCGCATCTTTGGCCAGGCCCTCCACAACGATTCCGCCAAAGTCGAATTTCGGTTGGAACCCGGCCAGATGATGATTTTCGACAACCAGCGGGTGCTTCACGGTCGCTCCTCCTACGGGGAGGGCGAACGTCACTTGCAAGGCTGCTATGCCGACAAGGACTCGCTTCGCTCCACCTTGCGACTAATGGGTCGATCATGATGTCGGTGGTTGAGGAACTACGAACCCTGATGGAGGGCCGAGGGACCCAAGCCTATGGAGAACGAATCACCATCGCCGAACACTGCCTGCTCACCGCTCTTGCTGCTCAATCCGCAGGTGAGCCAGACACCATGATCCTGGCCTGCCTCCTGCATGATGTTGGCCACTGGCTCGACGAACCAGACGATGAGTTTGGTATTTACTCCCACGCCGAACAGGGTGGCCGCTGGGTGGCCCAACGGTTTGGGCCATCAATAAGTGAACCGGTCAGACTCCACGTGGAAGCAAAACGCTACCTCTGTTCGCTCGACCCGGACTATCACCGTCGACTATCTCCCGCATCGGTCCACACCCTGGACCGCCAGGGTGGTCCAATGAGTAGACCCGAAACTTTCGCCTTCGCCAACACTGCCTTCCATCATGAAGCCACGGTGCTGCGGCGCCTGGAGGACGACCATGGGAAGAAGATTGGAGCCCCCGTCCCGGATCTCGATCGGTTTGCCCCCCTCCTGATGGAACTGACGATTGGTGCGGCCAAGACGACCGGATCGCACGATCTATGAATCCGAGTCCAGAACCTAGTGCCCGGGAGCCACTCTATGCCCAGATAGCTCAGCGGCTTGAAGTCGAGATCGAAACTGGGGTACTACAACCGGGGCAACGAGTTGGCTCCGAACGGTCACTCTCCCAACGGTTCAATGTCAACCGCCAGACCATTCGAGGAGCGCTGGAGGTATTGACGCTGCGCGGCATGCTACACAAGCAACCCGGGGTCGGAGCAGTAGTGTGCCCGCCGCGCCTGGAACGGGGAGCATCAGAGTTCTTCCACTTCACCGACCGAACCCACCAACAGGGGCAACGCCCCGGAGCAAAAGTGCTCTCGATCGAAACGGTCAAGCCATCACCCCAACTACAAGCCGATCTTGACTTGGCCACCGCATCCATGGTTCAGCGCATCCGTCGGGTTCGGACGCTCGATCAGGTCCCGGTCTTGCTGGAAACTTTCGAGATCTCCGACGACCTTGTTCCCGGACTGAGACGTTTCGACCTGGAACGACGCTCCTTCTATGAGGTTCTGCGTACCGAGTTTGATCTTTGGGTCGACCATTCGGATCAGAGTTTGGAGGCCGTGGCCTTGAACAAAGACGAGGGCCAGCTTTTGGGGCTGAAAGCCGGAGCCCCCGCCATGCTAGAGCGGCGTAGATCCTTCAGCCGGGACGGCCGCCCCATCGAATCAGGCACCGACTTGTATCGTGGCGACAGGGTCCGATTCATGACCACCTCAGCCACAATTGCCCTCGACCTCGTTGGCCATATCCGCGACGGATCACTGCCCCAGCCGCTGTCATTGGACGGACCGGCCCAAACCTTCGATAGTTAACCCATGACCACAGATTCACCCGCTGTCACCATCAACAGTGTTCCACCACGAACCCTTCGGGCCATGGCCGACCAGCCCGTCGCTCCGCCTCCCCTGGACAAGAGTGCCCTCATTGTTATCGATGCCCAACAAACCTATGTCGACGGCATCGTCGCCCTTCCGGCCATCCAGGACGCGCTCGATCAGATCAGTGCCCTTCTCCACGCAGCCAGAGAACAAGATCGACCCATCATCCATATCGCCCACGTCGGCCAGCCCGGAAGTCCATTTGACCCCGAGACAGGTGGGCGCATAATCGAAAGAGTGAAGCCAACAAGGGGCGAACTGGTTATCAACAAGACGTTACCGAACTCCTTCGCTGGGACCAAGCTAGAACAAGAGCTTGATCGGTTGAAGCGCCCAAACCTCATCTTGTGCGGCTTCATGACCCACATGTGTGTCAGTTCTACCGCTCGGGCGGCCCTCGACCTTGGCTACACCACCACAGTTGTTGGTGATGCCTGCGCCACCAGGCCCCTCCCCAATCCCATTCCAGGACCAACCATCCAAGACTCTCACGGCGCCATCTCCCCTGTTATCTCCGATACCGTCCTACATGAGGCGTCGCTAGCCGCTCTCGCCGACCGCTTCAGCTTTGTGGTTCGGGCAAAGGAGATTGCTGGCGACGGTTGACTCAACCGGGTGGGCGTGGACGCGATCACACTCAGACAACTAGCTCTCGTTGGGCCAGCGCTCCCGGTGCCCTATTGTCTCAGGATGTCAGCCGACAACCTCCAAAATTCCAAGGCCTCGACCCATCCCAACGCTCTGGCGGTGACCGAGGAGGCAGCCCGGCTGGGGCTCAGCATTGAGACCCAGGAGTTCCCAGAGGGAACCCGAACCGCACAAGATGCAGCCGATGCAGTTGGTTGCGAGGTTGGGCAGATCGTGAAATCGATGATCTTTGACGCCGGCGGAACCCTCGTTCTGGCCCTCACAAGCGGGGTCAATCAGGTAGACCCACATCGTCTGGCCGAACTAGCAGGGGCAACGGAGTGTGGTCGCGCCAATCCCGACCAGGTTCGGGCCGTGACCGGGTTTGCCATCGGAGGAGTGCCGCCCTTTGGTCACCGGCACCCCATCCCAACCTGGATCGATCCCCACCTCCTGACCTTTGACCAAGTCTGGGCGGCAGCAGGAACCCCTCGACATGTCTTTGCCGTCGCTCCCCGAGAGTTGGCCAACCTAACTGGCGCCTTGGCTCGAGACTTCACGACCAACCCAGACGTCGGGGTCGGCCCCCACCCCAAACCGTGGCCAACCAACTCGCAGTACGACGCCGATCTACTGAAAAACGGAGACCGGCGCAATGTTGTCGACGGCTACCGCTACTGGACCCTTGAGGCCATCATTCGCGACCTCGATACCAGACGACATCCCTTCCATGTCGCCATCGAAAACTGGCAACACGACTTCAATATCGGAACCGTAGTTCGAACCGCCAACGCCTTCCTGGCCAAGGAGATCCACATCGTGGGAAAACGCCGTTGGAACCGACGCGGTGCCATGGTCACCGATCGCTACCAACACCTTCGTCACCATGGCGATGTTGACTCCTTCAAGCGATGGGCAATAGAGGCCGGTTTGCCCCTGATCGGGATTGACAATCTGCCCGGATCGACTCCATTAGAAACAAGCCGCCTGCCCCGGTCCTGCGTCCTGGTCTTTGGCCAGGAGGGGCCAGGACTTAGCGATACTATGCGCCCCGTGCTCGACCAGTGCCACTCAATCGCCCAATTCGGATCGACCCGTTCAATCAACGCCGGGGTCGCGGCTGGCATAGCCATGCACAGCTGGATCCAAGCCCACACCGAACCCAACCACTAGGCAGCACTCTTTCGAGCAGAAGAAGAGTTGCGGACCCGGGTCATCCATTGACGCCACAGGATTTCCACCACCACCAACGCGACCAGCAGAACGAGCAGTCGAACGCCCCAGACCATGACTCGCCGGTACAAGACTGGACGCTCGACTACCACTTCGATGGTCAGTTCCCGAACAAAGGCATTTGCGGCTCGACCGGGGGCTAAACCGGAGGAGGCCACATCCCCGGCTCGCGCGGCTGCCTCCTCATACTCCTCGGAGATGCTGGTGTAGACCCGGAGGTCGCGGTCAACAAGGAGCACGGCATCAACTTCTTCGCCCGCCTGCCGCACCCGAAGAGCAAAGGCCTTGGGGTCGGGCTGCGGGTCCTCGGCCAGGACAATAATGAGATTCAGGCCAGCCGATTGAGCACTAGCCAAGGCTTCGTCAAACACACTGGTATCAAAGTCTCCTCGAGAGCGAGCGACATAGATATTGCTGGGTGCTGCACCTTCGATGACTTCGGTCGGAGTTTCCGCCGAAGCGGGTAGGGGAAGACCGACAACGGCAACCGTTGACAACATGGTTAAACCAAGGCAAACCATCAGAATTGATCGAACGCCCCATTTGACGTGTGGTCGATTTCGATTCACTCAGGAGAGTGTGGCACGAGTGGAACCAAAAACGGCGCCAACACTATCCCAAGATCCAGTCCCTCGACTTGTCATGATCGATGTCGGCATCGAAGAAGCGGTCGAAGGCCTCCTCGGTCCCGGCCTCATCTTCATCGGGGCCAAACCCGGAGCCTTGAGAGTTGGGATCCTCGGAGGAAGCCGCAGCCGCGGACCTGTCCATCTCCTCGAGATCCAAACGTCGGTGGTCAAGTTCGGTCGAAAGAGCCTCAAGTTCGGTCGTGAGCTTCTGCTTCTGCTCCATCAAGTCAGCAAGATCATTGCCTAAGGCCGTTGACTGGAGTGAAGTCTCTTCATCCAGGTTGGACAGGTCCTCACGCCTAGACTGAACGTTCGTTTCTTCTACTTCTAGTTCGTTTCTAGCGGCAACTAGTGCTTCCTGGCCCATGGTCAGGGCATCACGCTCCTGAGTCAACTCGTCCCGCTCCAAGACAAGTGCGTCGCGTTCCTGGCGAAGACAATCACGTTCCTCGACCAGAGCCTCAACTTCGGAGCGCAGAGCATCGGCCCGCTCGTCATGGGTTCTTTTCTGAATTAAGACGAGCGAGGTTTCAGCCTGAAGGGCGTCCCGCTCAGCCATCAACTCCTGGAGGCGCTTTTGGACCTCAGAAGTTTCTTGTTTGATTGTGTCAAGAGTAACGCTGGCCGCAATGGCCTCTGGGGAGGTTCGACGCTCTCGGGCGAGATCCTCCAACTGTTTGAACGCGGCCAGCCGGGGGGCCGTGACCTTAAAGGCCTCTTAGTACTCAGCGAGACGCTTGCGTAGTGCCTCGACTTCTGGTTGGTTCTCTTCGGACGACAACTCCGCCTCCTGCTCGATGCCTTCCCATCGGCAATTTGTGGCAGAAACTGAACGGACCTGTTGATCAGCTACTGACCAAACATCCTTAGCCACTGTTCGATCGAGGACGGCTTGTAGACAATATTGCTCGCCCTCGTCTCCCCCATTGGTTTGGATGCCTCTGGAGAGTACTGATGACCAGGGAAAAGAATCGTGTCGTCTGGTACCTTAGAGAGCCGATCCGTCAGCGAATAGTACAACTGCTCGGCATCCCCACCAGGGAGGTCGGTTCGGCCACAACCGTCCAGAAACAGGGTGTCACCCGATACCAGACAACCTCGAACCAGAAAACATTGGCTTCCGGGAGTGTGGCCGGGAGTGTGAATGAGTTCGATGTCGACCTGACCAACGGAAACGGTGTCTCCGGAGACATGTCTAACCAGATGATCGTCGCCAACACCGGTGACTTTGGTCACCAACACCGCCTCCTCATCTTGCACATGTACCGGAACATCAACGCGCTCCAGAAGCTGTGCGATGCCGTTGAGTTCGAATCCCATCATGGATCCTCCAACATGGTCGGCGTGATAGTGGGTTCCCAACACCCCAACGAGCTTCATTCCGTCCATCTCAACAATGTCGACCAGGTCATCCGTGTTGTACGCAGGGTCAACCATCACCGTCTCACCAGTGACTCGGTCACCGATGAGATAGCTAAAATTCACCATCTGTTTGGCAATGGGATCTTCAGTAGCAAAATCACGTCCGGCCAGAAGTTGACGGAAGTACAACCGGTCATTGTGTGAACTATCGATACTTGAGGGCGGCAATGTTGACATAACCTCAAGGCTAGGCCGGAGGTCCCCCTAAGCTGAACCCGTGACCACCCAGCAACGCCGCATCGGCTTTCTCGGCCCCTTTGGAACATTTACCGAAGAGGCATTGCGCAGCCAAAAAGATCTGCTGGATGCCGAATTGGTTCCCATGCGCACCTTCGTCGATGTCCTCAACTCCACCCAGAATGGAACGGTTGATCTGGGATTCGTCGCCATAGAGAATGCCATCGAGGGAACGGTCAATGTCACCCTCGACACTCTGGCCTTTGATACCGAGCTACGAATCCAGCGCGAAGTGGTGTTGGACATCAAGATGAACCTAATGGCCAAACCCGGCACCAAAATGTCCGACATCAAGACGGTGATGTCTCACCCCGTCGCCAACGCACAATGCCGTCAGTATCTGCGCAAGAATCTCCCCGACGTTGAGGTGTTGCCGGCCAACTCCACCGCTGAAGCTGCCCGCCTCACGAGCGAAGCACAGGGCATGGCCGCCCTTGGCCCTGCGTCGGCAGGCAAACTCTACGGCCTAGACCTTATGGGGGTCGACGTCGCCGATCTGAAGGGAAACCAAACCCGATTCTTGGTCGTGGGGTCCGAGGGTGTTCCGGCCCGAACCGGGAACGACAAGACCACCGTGGTGTTGGCTCAGCACGAGAATAAGCCGGGTTCTTTGGTCGCGATCCTGCACGAGTTCTCAGCCCGCAACCTCGATCTAACCAAATTGACATCCAGGCCAGCTCGCCCCGCCTTTGGCGACTCACACACCGCCCTTGGTCAGTACTCTTTCATCATCGACATTGACGGCCACATTGATGACGACATACTGGCCAACTGCCTTGTCAATGTCCGGGCAAAACATGCCGACGTAAAGTTCTTGGGCAGTTATCCGGCCGCTGGGAACGGCTCCACCGAGAAACGAGTCGCTGCCAGTGAGGCGTGGACACAAGCCACAGAGTGGATGAATCAGATCCGAAACCAGGTCTACTAGGTGGTCAGGGTGAACTAGTCAGCGACGTCGCTCTGGTCGGCGACTACGTGAGTTACCGGAACACTCAACTGTTTTTCGGCCCGACCCGCTAGATCAGCTCGCAACCAGCGCGACATTCCATGGGGGAAGGTGGACAAGATGACTCCTTCTGTCCCGTCAACCTTGATGGCCGACTCGATCGCC
Organism: Actinomycetes bacterium; assembly: GCA_024276425.1. Lineage (GTDB taxonomy): Bacteria > Actinomycetota > Acidimicrobiia > Acidimicrobiales > SZUA-35 > JAJRQY01. The sequence continues at coordinate 48,510 of JAJRXF010000175.1, forward strand.
ACCATGGCATCACCATCGGTCACCTCACCGCTAGCCCGAGCTCCGAGATTTTCGATCAGTTCCAGTTGGGTTTCCAGCCGATGGCGAACAGTTGCGAGTTCGTCGTTGGTGTGCATCGGTAGAACAACATGGAAACGACTCGGCCCCGGCATCGCTACCAACTTGGCGATCTCATCGGAAAGCTTCTTTGAGCCCAGTGTCTGGTTTCCAACGACCACGTAGCGGCGACCACCAGCTCCCGGACGCTGTAAAACCGGCGCCAACCAGCCCGTGTCCATCCGTTCCAAGGCAAATTCTTGACCGCGTGCCCGCAAGATGTCGGACCTGGTGCAGATCCCCATGAGGGTGTTGGTTTCGTCCGTGACCGGGAGATGACTGACATCCTCGTCCACCATCAGCTTGAGGGCATCCACCAGATTCGACTCCGGACTGGTTGTCACCACGTCGTGGGCCATGACCGACTCCACCCGTGCCTCATCATCAACTCCGACGGCGAGTAGGTCTCGTTTGGTCACCATGCCGACGCAGTGACCGTCGTCATCGACGATCGGATAGGCCCCGCGCCCGCCCCGGGCGATTTGGGTTGTCACCTCACTCACCAAACTGTCGGCTTCGAGGGTGTCCACGACCCGGTTCATAACATCCGATACCGGTGTCGTCCGCAACGAGTCCACGGTGAGTTCACCCCCAACTCGAATGCCTCGCCGGGCAAGCTTTTCGGTGTAGAGGCTGTGGTCGGACAAGGCCGTGGCCACGAGAGCAGCCAACACGGTTGCCATCATCAAGGGAAGCAAAACGTTAAAGTCCCGGGTGAGTTCGAAGACGAAGACAATGGCAGTGAACGGTGCCCGAGTTGCGGCCCCGAAAACAGCCGCCATAGCCACAACCGCGTAGGCACCCGAATTGATTTCGGGCCCGGGCAAAACCTCATCAACCACCGCGGCGAACAAGCCTCCGAATGTGGCCCCCATGAGCAGGACCGGGGCCAGGGTGCCACCAGAGGTGCCCGAACCAAGAGCCAGCCACCACGACACCATCTTGGCTACCAGCAGTATTGCCAGCGTGGTCAAGGCCAACTCTCCGGCCAACACCGACTCGACCACCTCAGTCCCGACACCAAGTGACCGAGGAACGAGCAAACCAATAGATGCAAAGCCCACAGCACCAACGGCTGGCTGCCAGAACTCCGGCAAGCTCAAATTGCGAAAGACTCGCTCGGAGGTAAATAGTCCCTCTTGGATAACAATGGCAACCAGCCCGCAGGCCAACCCAAGAATGGCGTACAAGGGAAGGTTTGTTAGGCCGGCATAGTCATGGGTCGGAACCCCAAACAAGGGGCCGTTCTCAAAGATGGCTGAGTGCACACCACCAGCGATACTGGCCGAAACAACCAGCGGAATGAGTGACCGCATGGAGAATTCGAACAACAACAACTCGATGGCCAGCAAAACCGAGGCCAGGGGGGCACCAAAGATGGCTGCCATACCAGCGGCCGCTCCTGAAGCAAGCAAAATCTTACGTTCGGAGGGGGAGACCGGCACGATCTGGCCAACCATGGATCCAATGGCTCCGCCAGTGACGATAATGGGACCCTCAGCGCCAAAGGGGGCACCGGTACCAATAGCAATAGCGGCCGAGGTTGGTTTAGCCACAGCAGCCTTTGGGTGCACTCGGGACTGTTTACGCAGAACGGCTTCCATCGCCTCTGGAATGCCATGGCCCTTGATTATTGGTGCCCAACGAGCAATGCCAGCAATAACAATGGCACCCAAAACAGCAATGATCGGAAGGCGGATTGAGGGTTCAACGCTTGATATGTCAGGAATCTCACCCCATCCAACTCGCCCAAAAAACGCGAGGTTCGTGAAGAGGGAAATGAGACGAACAAGTAGGTAGGCGGCACCACCGGAGAGCCCGCCAACGCCCGCACTTAGGCCGACGAGAAGCAGGAGTCGTTTGGAATCGGTAACCGAAGGTCGGGATGCCACTAAGGGCTCCCCGGAGTGGTTGTCGGCTTCGCTTTCATCGGCGTCAAGGATGCCACGGATATGCCCCGCTCATGCTGACGCTAGATTTGCGGCCTGTGTCTATGCTCTCGCTCCTACTCGACGTCCTTGGACCCGTTGTTGCCATCATGGCCCTGGGCGCGTTTATCGGGGATCGGCTCGGTATTGACATTCAGTCCCTGTCCCGGATGGCCTATTGGGTACTCGGCCCGGCGTTCGTCTTCGACGTTTTCGCCGATAGTCAGTTGGCGGGGAGTGTGGCTCTCCGGTTGATGCTTGCTGGCCTTGGTGGCATGGCGGCCGCCGCGGTGGTCATGGTCTTGGCCAATCGCCTGGCTCGTTCCAATCCTTCCGAACAGGCAGCGGACATCATGACCTCGATCTATGGAAATGTCGGCAATACCGGTCTTGCGGTCTCGGTGTTTGCCTTGGGTGAGGGCAGCTTGGCGGCCGCCGGTGTACTCATGCTGACCATCAATATCGTGGGGATGATGGTGGGGATCGCACTGGCTGCTGCCCAATCCGACGGGCTCAGAACTGCTATCTGGCGCGCCTTGCTGGCCCCGATGAGTCTGGCGGCCGCGGTCGCAATCCCCATCAATATCGCTTCGTTTTCGGTGCCGACTCTGGCCGAGCGCAGCATTGGACTGTTGGCTGGTGCCCTCATTCCCGTGATGTTGTTCGCGCTCGGCATGCAGTTGACGGCGGCCGGGCGGTGGAGTTTCACCCCTGGGCTCGGGGCCACGGCGGCAGCCAAGTTGGTGGTTGCTCCCCTGGCCGCAGTTCTGGTGGCCAGGTTGGTTGGCCTCCAAGGGAATGACCTGGGTGTGGTCGCCATCCAGTCGGCCATGCCACCCGCTGTGTTCTGTCTAATCGTTGCCCGCGAACACGATTTGGAACCCCAGCGAGTCACTGCCAATGTGGTTGCTCTAACCCTGCTATCTCTGCTTAGTCTGCCGGTTGTGCTGGTCCTGGCCGTTCCCTGAAACTCCCAGCGCCCAGAAACGGTGTACGCGTCCCCTCCTAGCCGCCAACCCACATCACCTGCGCCTGTAGCCTACCATCGCCCGAAACGGCAACACGATCCGATTGGCTCTCATGGGCAAAGCACATTTCTCTATCTTTGGATTTCCGGTACGAATCGAAATCAGTGCGCTTTTTATTGCGGTGTTCATCGGGTACCAGGTGGGTTCCGACGCCTTCATGTTGATTGGAACGTTCTTCGTTTCAATTCTCCTACACGAACTCGGCCACGCGGTGGCCTTCCGACGCTACGGCAGTTCTTCCTTCATTAGCATCCATGGCATGGGCGGGACGACTACCTCCTTTGACAGCCAACGCCTTACTGACCGACAACACATCATCGTCTCCTTGGCCGGGCCTCTTTCCCAGCTCTTCCTACTCGGCATTCCCGCCATTATTGGCCAGCTCATCTACGGTCCCGCCGGCCAACTCGGGTTCTTCCTTCGGGTCATGGTGTTCATTAATGCCGGGTGGGCTCTCATCAACTTGGTACCCCTCTACCCGCTGGACGGAGGCCAAGTTTTGTTACGGGTTCTGCGAGTCCGCAACGCCAGGGACCCCTGGCGGGTAACCCAGATCGTGACCGTAGCGGTGGGTGTCCCCCTGGCGTTCTTGGCCTACCAGCGGGGCTACCAGTTTGGTGCGTTCATCATCGGCTACATGATCTTGCGAGGAACGATGAGCCCCCCGCCAGGCTCAAGCTCCATTCAGGTCGCAGCACAACAAGCTCAGGCAGACCATCGAAGAACCAACATCACTGGGCCGGGTCGAGACGCTGCCATTCGACAAGCCTATGAATGCCTCTTGGACGGCAATACCATGCGGCTGCAGACTCTTACCGGGTACCTACAGGGCCAGAAGAATCGAGCCACGCTGGTCACTTTGAAACAGTGGGAGGAGTTGATCAATTCTCAACCAGGGCCAACTCAGCAAGCTGCGGCTCACTCCGGTGCCCAGTCTCAGTCCGACATTTTGCGGGCTACGTCCCTAACTGTTTCCGGAGCCACCCCATCCTCCACCGGTATTGGCCAGCAGCTTCTCATGGCTATCACGTCGCCCGAACTCCTTCCCGCTGTTGTGATCTTGGACCGCAACCAGAAGTTGGAGGAAGCACTAAGCACCATTGACGACGACGGGTTGGCTGAGATCCGTGATGCGCTTGTGAGCGGTGGGTTGCCCCAACAACAGATGGCAGTTAGTCGAATGCTCCGACTTCGGGGCGAGGTTTCCTAGAGGTCGCCTACGGCGAACCGGTTGAGGAGACCAGGTAGCGGAGTGACAGGCGATCCGAGGTTCGATCGGCAGACATTGTGCAACGCTCCCCCGCCAGCAAGGCCTCGTCATAGAGGAATGGTTGGTCGAACTGGTTGAACGAAACTCGGATGGACAAGAGGGCTGGCTGAGCTACTTCGACCTCCAAGAGTTCGGCGTCGGAGGCAACAAGACCGACCGCGGTGATGGTTTCGGTGGCCATGGCGACCGTCCACCCAGTGGCAGCCTCAATCGAGTCGTACAGAGAATCGTTGATCAGACTGCTCTGCTCCTTCACTCTGGCCGACGTGGAGCCCCCCGGCAGCACATCGATGGTCGGATCGAGGTAGCTGCGCTGCAGGGCGAAGGGTTCACCTTGTACCAGGCGAAGCCTTGTTATGCGTTGTATGTCTCCCTGGATTCCCAGGGCGACCGCGGAGCTTGGATGGCTATCGGCCGCCATTGTGGCCACATCGAAGATCTTGGATGTCAAGGCAACTCCAGCCAGGCGCATTTGTTGAGCGAAACTGGAAAGGTTGCCGAGGTTGATGTCGACCGGATTGTCAGTGACGAACGTTCCGCGACCGCGCACGGTGCGGATCAGACCATCAACCTCCAGCGCAGCAATTGCCTGACGCAACGTCATTAGCGTTACCCCGAAGGAATCAGCCAACACAGCTTGAGATGACAACCGCTCCCCAGGGACAAGTTCGCCATCGAGAATTCGGCGCCTGAGCAGGTTGTAGATGGCCTGGTACTTGGGCACCTGAGGGGCTGGCACGCTTGGGATCGTACCAGTGAGAGATCGCTCTCGGCTCTACCTACAGCGGTTGACCATCACTCCGATTCCCTGGATTTCGGTTCGAATCTCATCACCTGCCTGAAGCCAACGAGCGTCCGGCAGACCAACTCCAGCAGGGGTTCCGGTGAAGATCAGATCGCCCGACTCAAGCGTCAGGATTTCCGACAGGTAAGAAACCAAGAATGGAATGTCGTAAATCATCTGGCTAGTTCGAGCATCTTGGCGTTTTTCTCCGTTAATCCAACAGCCGATTGTCAGATCGGCCGGGTCATCGAAGGAATCCACCGACACAACAACGGGACCGATTGGTCCATAGGTATCGCGTGACTTGCCAAGGGAGAACTGGGGTGGGGTGGCCGCCTTTTGTAGCACCCGATCACTGATGTCTTGGCCGCAGGTCAAACCGGCGATACGGGACCAGGCCTGCTCGGGTGTGACGTCCCGGGTGAGGGAGCCAATGACCACCACCAGTTCCGCCTCATAATCGCTGGTTTGTGATCGCAACTCGATTTCCCCAGTTGGGGCGTTGATGCAACTGGGATACTTGGTAAAAACCACCGGCACATCCGGCACCTCAGACCCGGACTCGGCCGCATGGTCTCGGTAGTTCAACCCAATACCAAATACCTTGGCCGGGTCGGGGACTGGAGGGTCTAACACCTCCGCTGAGATCGGGCCGCCAGCTTGGTCGGAGGTGAGTCTACGGGCGACCTCACCCAGTTCTGTAAAGCGAGTAATCGCCTCCATCGGGTCGCAGCTGAAGTGGCCGGAGGTGACCCGCTCCAGGTCATACCACTGGTCGGCAAAGACAAGGGCGGCTCGACCCTGAACGTTGGCAAGAGTGAAAGGCATTGATCAGACGATAATGCTCAGCTCGAGAGTTGCTGTGCAATCAGGTCCGGCAAGTCGCTGGCCACGAGTCCAACGGCCATCCCCCTCATCCCGGCCCGGCCGTGTAACTGGGCCCCAAGAGCGGCAGCCATCTCGGGTTTGAGTCCTAAGGCAAGGCCCGCTCCGATGATTCCGCAAAGTACATCTCCGGTTCCGGCAGTGGCCAGGCGGGAGTCGCCCGCCGTAGCCAGCCAGGTCTGTCCATCTGGCGCGGCAATAATGGTGGTTGGCCCCTTGCGCAGCACAATCGAGCCGTAGTCCTTGGCTACTGTCAAGGTGGCAGCGATGCGATCCTGATTCGAGTCGTAGCCACCGGCGTCGGAAATCAGTCGGGCAAACTCGCCGTCGTGAGGAGTGAGGATGGCGGGAATCGGTCGAGACCGAAGGCGTTCCTGATGGCCGGCCACCGCATCGAGCGCCCCGGCATCAACCACGATCGGGCCAGGCCAGGAGGCCACAATCTGGCGGGCGTCGTCGGCTTGTGAGCTTGCCAACCCGGGGCCAATAACCAGCGAACCGACCCGGTCTGTGGCGCCAAGGACGATCTGGCTCCAACCCGGGCCCGGGGTCAGTGGTCGGACAACGGCCTCGGTCGGGGCATCAAGGTTTATCCCTGAGCCGGGTGAGGACATCAGCACGTAGCCGGCCCCGGCTCGGGCGGCGGCCCGGGCGGTCAGATGGATCGAGCCTGACATGCCTGGGCTTGCGCCAATGACCCACACTGCACTCTGCCATTTGTGGGCTTGAGGGCCGCGGCGGGGCCAATTGTCCAGGTCGCTGTCCTGGACCCAGTGGGTTGTGGGTTCAGTCTGGGTCCTCCCGTGCAATAGCGGACGGGTGGGGATCCCAATATCGGCCACCTCGATCTGGCCGACCAACCCTGCGCCGGGCCACAACAACAGACCAGGCTTGGGCGCGACGAAGGTGACGGTTCGGGTGGCTCGCAGCGGACGTCCACTGATCTGC
>JAJRXF010000176.1 GCA_024276425.1 Actinomycetes bacterium
AGAGGAGAGAAAGTAATGTCGAATCAACACAGAGACGAGGTCGCCGACGAAATCGTCTCGGGGTCTAGGAAGACTGCTGTCGGTATGACCTTCCTCGCCGCCACAACAGCAACGCTTGGGTTGGTCGCAAGCCCGGCGGCGGCCGAAGACGACACCGAATACTGGCCAGCTACTACATGGAATGGCGAGGCCGTTTATCTGTCGACAGCATGCCATGATCGAAGCGACGGCATTCCGGGTGGACCGTGCAATGACAATGAATGGTGCGGTTGGAGCGAGAACAAAGGCAGCGATGGTCTAGCCGCCAACATGGCGGTCGGCCAAAACTACAGCAACGACAACCTGCTCGAGAGAGGGTACAAGGTGCGAGTGGGGCAGGGAACGCTAGATCAGAACAAAGCGCGATCGATAGCGTGGGGCTCTACTAATTGGATGGATGGTTTCAGTCCAGGTACCAACGATGCGATCAAGTTTCGCACAGGCCTCGGTGAACTGTTCATGGGTTCGATTACAAGCTGCTACTTCGAGTCGGAATTCCATTCCTGGAATAAGGGAACTACTTGGCTATGGGATGCTCCACAATGGGCATGGGTTCCGGTCGCCGCCATTGATGACTATCTGATGCCGTGACCGGCTGGTACTCGAAACTTAGGACCCCGATAGCGGCATTCCTAGCACTATCGGCGTGTTCTGAGCAGAGTTCGCCGATGATTTCTAGGCCAGAGCCCACGATTTCTCTGGTCGTTCCCTCTTCGACGTTAGCGCCTGAGGTTGGGGTTCGCCCTTCCACGAATCTTGCTACAGAACAGTTGGTTACAGTAACTGCCTCGGGCTTTCCACCGTCGTCAAACGTTGCAGTTCTGCTATGTCGCTCGGAAGTCTCCGCGACCCGGAGTGCAGACGACTGTGACCGTTTGTCGACCGTCGCGATCATGACTGATGCGAGTGGTTCGTTTGAGACTGAATACCTTGCTCAGCGATACATATCCATCGGTGGCCGAGAAGTAGATTGTGGTGCTCCACTGTCGTGCGGTATTGTGGTAGCGGCGGTTCCTGACACGTCAATAGCTGCGGGTGCAGCGATTGAGTTCGGCGATTCATCGGAGACTGATCTACCGATTTTGCTGGTGGATACTGTTCTGGATGGTGCAGAAATTCGATCTGAGATCGCAGGATCTCAGTTCATGCCAGCATCAACGGTGTTTCTCACCCAATGTGTATTGGACGACTCTGGTGATGCATTCTTTGAGATCTGTGACGCGGACGGGGGCGTTCTTGTCCTCGTGGATGACACAGGCTCTTTTAGCGTAGCAATGGTGCCCGTTCGAGCTTTTCAGGATCCTGACGGCAACCTGATTGACTGCCTTGAACAGGAAGGTACTTGCGGAATCTCGACGGGTCCGATCGACGAAGTCAACCGTATTGTCACAGCTCCGCTCAACGTTCGCTCAACGGAATAGAGACTATGAAGCTACGCGCGATCGAGAGTTACTTACCGGAGCGGATCATGAGTTCGACCGAACTCTCGGACGAGATCAATTCCAAGTCCTCTGAGCATTGGTTGGCCGCAAATGCGCTCGAAAGGTTAACGGGGGTGATGGAGAGACGGGTTAGCGGTCCCGATGAACATCCTTCGGATCTCGCTACGTACGCCGCCGATCGGGCCTTGGCAACCTGTGGACTGCCACCAGATGAAATTGATACCATCATATTCGCGAGTGTGTCACAGGATCTCTACGAGCCTGCCACCTCGAATATAGTGGCCAGCAAACTTGGGTTGTCGAGCACCACTCGGGCTATGGTTTCGGCGCTCGCCGAAGAGCAAGCAGTGTTGGCGGGCGATGTGAGGTTCACCCGACGCCAAGCCCGAGAGGCGTTGGGTTGGGGCGACACCCAGTTGAAGGTCCATTTGAACCGGTTGGCTGACATGGAGTTCCTGATCTGTCACCGCCCGACCGGGCCCGGACCATTTGCCTTTGAGTTGGCCTGGACACCGCCAGCAGCGGGCGCCGGCACACGATTCCTACCTGGCCTCGTCCAAATCAACGCCAACGACGCTGAATCTTGCGGCTACGACAACGGGGGGTCGGGCCAAGAGGCACTGCGGTCGGGGGACAGTCGGGCTGTGGTCGGGCCGGTGTCGGGGGCTGGTCGGGGCGACCAAGAACCCCTCTTTCCCTTGCAGGACAAGCCAAACAGCGTTCCTGGAGACGTTGCAAGCATGAACAGCGCTTCAGGGGCCGGCGGGCAGGACACAGTCGTAGTCGAAGTTGCGACGGCTGCTGCTGAAGCTGGGATTGGCTGAATGCCGCGCCGAGGCGACCGGGGGATCCCTCAGCCGATCGTGGGTGACCAAGCTGATCCGAGGGGGTTCCCAGTGTTGGTTGCAACGTTTTGTGACGCTATGGGTGCTAGGGGCCTGGCGGAGACGACGATCTCGAACCGGCGGCGGATGCTCGGCTTCCTCGCCGAATGGCTCCAAGACCGCGGCGTCACCCGACCCAGTGACGTGACTAAACCGATGTTGGATCGTTACCAGCGTTGGCTTTACCACTACCGCAAAACTGATGGCGATCCGCTCACTTTCCGATCCCAGCATGCACGGCTGGTGGCGGTTCGGGCGTTCTTCAAATGGGCGGCCCGCCAGAACCTGATCCTCTACAATCCCGCCTCAGAGTTGGAACTCCCACGGGTCGAGAAACGGCTCCCGAAAGCGGTGTTGACGATTGGTGAAACCGAGATGGTGTTGGCTCAACCGAACCTCGAACACCCTGGGGGTTTGCGGGACCGGGCCATGCTCGAGATGTTCTACTCGACCGGGATGCGAAGAATGGAGTTAGCGAACCTGCAACTGTTCGATGTCGATTTCGACCGCAGAACTGTCTTCGTGAGACAGGGCAAAGGCAGGAAAGACCGCATGGTCCCCGTCGGCGAACGGGCACTCGCCTGGGTCAACCGCTATTTGATCGACGTTCGACCTCGTTGGGCACCGGTCCCCGATGACAACTGGTTGTTCCTCACCCACGACGGCACACCGTTCTCACCCAGCCGGTTGACGCAGATGGCGAGGAACTACATCAAAGCTTCGGGTGTCGGCAAGCAAGGGGCGTGTCATTTGTTTCGCCACACCATGGCCACGTTGATGCTTGAAGGCGGCGCCGATATCCGTCACATCCAAGCCATGTTGGGCCATGTCCGGCTCGAAACGACCGAGATCTACACCCAAGTCTCGATCCGACATTTGCAACAGATCCATGCTGCTTGTCATCCCGGGGCATCCAACGAGCTGAACAGGGACGATGACACCCAAGCGTTCCTGGACCAAGCCCTCCACAGCAATGCCGTTGATGATGCTGCGATGTCGAAAGAAGAGCTGCTAGCTGTTTTGAAACAAGAAGTTGATCTCAAGAACCGCCCGGATGCTGACGGGGACCGCGCGTGACGTCGCCACAGACCGGTTCTACACTGGGGGCTATGACCGTGATCGAACTTCCCGACGATATCGCAGCAGCGTTGGCCACGGCCGCCGCGGAACGCGGGATGACCGTCGATGAACTCGCCGCAGAGGTCCTCGCTGAACGGTTCGGGCCACGACGGCGCACGTTGAGCTTCGCGGCGATCGGCTCGGTTGAGGTCGAGCGGGGCGGCGCCTACTCCGAAGAGCTACTCGAAGAGGGCGGTTTCGGCATCGACAATGCTGATCGTTGATACCGGCCCAATCGTCGCGATAGCGAACGCCCTTGTCGGAGGCCCTAGTTTGGCTCGTCGAGGAATCGTACGAGGACCCTGGGTCGGTATTCCCATCCACTGATGTTGGTGTAGAGATGGTTGGGCTAGCTGGTCTGCATCGAGTAGGGCGGTCGGTTAGGGGTCTTTCGGTTCACCACGAAACTGAGCTCGCCGATGCGGACGCATGGTTGAGCCGAACTCCGCTGCCAGTCAAGGGTCGAGATGCGCTCCGCCGGATTCAGAGTCGAACCGATGAGTGACATGCTGATCTGGCGACGGCCCGACATCGTCCGGGTTCTGGTGGTGGTAGCCATCATGTTGACGCCCGCTGTGTCCGCTGCCTTCCCTGCAATAGTGGGTGAGTTCGACTACTTCACTACACCCTTGTCTCTTGACCGCTCGGCCTTCAGCTATGACGCGCTCCTCGACCTCGCGTCGCCGCGTGTGTCAGGCGGGCGGGCGGACCTGGTATCCGGAAGCCGGGTCGGCGTCAGTGCCGTCGCTGCGGAGGACTCCGAAGTCGTACCCCTGCGACTCCCCGTGGATCTTGTTGCCCCAAACGCGAGCCATTTCTGAACTGACTATTTCAGGAGCTAGTAGCTAGCTTAGCGATTTGGGGTGATGCTCCTGGTCTCCGGTAAGGGCGTCTGGGTGTGGTCATCGCTGTCCTGTCGTTAGGTCAGGTATTGCGACGTTCCCTTGAACCTAAGCAGGTAACGCCCAGTTGCTGGGGCCAGATTGAGTGGTGGCATTCCCCCAGCATCTCTGAACACCTCGCCCTTAGCGCCGGATCCTGTTCCAATGCTCCTCAACCCCCGTTTCCTGAGTAAATGGGGTTGTTCCGGACATCTGAGTTTCTACTAACGCGGCAATTTCGTCGCATTGCCGTCCAAATCGACCTGGTGACGGACAGAACAGGCTCGTCGCTGTTAGTGGAACCAACGACTCGGCCCTAGCTGACCAGATCTCACGCGTTAGTGGAAGCCAGAGGGGAGTGGACTTCTACTAACCATAATTAGTGGCATGTCAGATGTCCGATTTGGCACCGTTGCTCAGGCAACCCCCTCTTGACCCGGTCGCGACCAACGATTTCTATGAACTTGTGGTCGAACGACACCGCAAAGCCAGCACGGCGATCACCTCGAATCGTGACCCTTCGGAATGGTTGGGGTTGATGGCTGATCAGCTCCTCGTCGCAGTCAGCTATCGACCGGTACACGTCGGCCGCTTATGAGCTTGCTATTGAGGGTGAAAGCTACCGGGATCGTCAGAAACCGGTCGTGGCCAGGCCCGGCTGAACATCATTGGTCTGAATCAATCCTTGACCCCGAGCACCGGGCCGACCATGATCATTGCACCGACCAGCCACGCTCACAGAGTGGTCCCTTGTAGCTGGCGCAACCCCGGACCTTTGCAACTGGCGGACGACACCTTTCGTTAGATTGGCCAGAGTCCAGTCGTCAACCAGTTCATCGAGGTCAGAGTCCATTGGTCGAGCATCGCATACATCCGCTACAGCGTCACAGCTGCTGGTTTTCCTTTGGTGACACGTTCGTTACCAGCAGGCCTATTCCGGTCATCCCCCTGATAGGCGAACATCGGTCTGATCGATCTCTTGCTCAATCGCTATCAGTTCCGGCAGTAGATCCTCGATGAGCTTTTTTCATAGCCCCTCCGCAGTTCACTACGTGCTTCTCTCATTGGATTCCAGCAGTCGAAATCAACAAGAGCAATTTCCTGCTCAAACGCCACCAACTCATCCAAGTCGCGACTGGTCAATCCAGCATCCTCTGCTTCTTTGATCGCAGCAAAGATGATTGTGAACAGGTCATCGCGCGAATCTGCTTCATACCCCTGGCCTCTTACGCAGCGACTCCACTCTGAACGCATCTCCACCATCGTTGGATCTGCCGCTATCCGTTGCTCAAGCTCACCCCGAGCCTCCCTTATCACCTGTTGCGGCTCGATCCAGGCACTGTTCACTTCAGACTGTGCCTGCTCTGCACATTCTGCTCGCTGAGTGAGCCAAGCAGTTCGTTCGTCTCCTGAGGGCAGCCCCTCAACCTCAGCATCATTTCTAGATGGTGCAGTTTCAGGACTGTCTTGCAGGCGCAAGCCTTTGGTCATGCCAAAGCCTGCTTCAGCGACATACTCTCGATCTGCCAAGCTCTCGATGCTTGGAAACGAAATGAACTCGAAAGGCTCTGGGAAATAGTTGAATCCCTCCTCCGACATGCAACCAACGACCATCTCTTCAACAGCTGTCCAACGTGATTGACTCCAATCGCGCTGTTGCTGCTCATCTTGGAACTCAAGATACTCGCTGAGGGAATCGTGCGGAGGCTCAACTGCTTGTTGAGAAGAACAAGACGCGGCGACTAATGCCACCACGACAAACCCACTGAACCACCGAACAGTCGAGCGGCAAGATTTGGTGTGCTGAGAATGCATAAGTCAGATCGAATCGATCACAGAAACCACACTATGCATAGGTGCTCCAGTAAGTGGAATAGCTCGGTACGTACATGCCGTGGAACCCCTGTACGGGGTCAACATTGGGCGCTGAAGACCAGCTTGCAATCGTGCCACCATAGTCCCATCCGATCCAGTTGAGAGAGCCGTCGTTGGCGAGGTACTTCATGTTGACTTTCATGCTGCACGGTCCTTCCTGCTCCGAGGTGGCAGTTCCCCAACCAGCTGTGGTGCCGTACCCCTTACATGTTGAATAGCCAGGCGGCTTCCAAGTACGGGTGGAATTACCAGCAGAAGCTGGGCCCGCCACCGCAGCCATCATCAGTGCCATTGCCGAAGCACCAGCAGCTACCTTACGAGGGAATCTGTACATGATTTCTCCAATCAATCTACGGATCATTTGACCCTGTTGCCAGTGTGGGAATGCCAGACTGTTCTGGCCCCACTAGAGGCCTAAAAGCCAACTTAGGTTCAAGGGAACGTCGCAACACCTGACCATGACTCAGGAGCAAGAATGACGAAGAAACGACTACCCCGAAAACGCGCAGGAAACCGTATCCAAGAAAACAAACGCAGCCGCTACCTTCGCCTAATGGCACAAGGACTCAACCACAGTGACGCCTGCCGAGAAGTCGGCATCAACCGCCGAACCGGCACCCGCTGGCGCTACGGCCGCACCGTCACCACCAACCCTGGCAACACGATCTACTACCCGCCGATCAGCCCCAACCTCGAACCCAAGACCCTCTCAGATCGCTACCTCAACCAAACCGAACGAGTCAGGATTGCCGATGGAATTAAGGCTGGCCTCACCCAAAGAACCATCGCCGATCAACTCGGCCGTAACCCCTCCACCATCAGCCGAGAGATCAGACGCAATACCGACCCCCGGACCGGGTCCTACACCCCGTTCCACGCCCAACAACAGTCAAGACGCCGTAGAGAGCGACCCAAGAGACGAAAGCTTCAAAAGCAACCAGAACTCCGCAAGTTCGTGCAAGCCGGATTGGAACAGCGTTGGAGTCCCGAACAAATCAGTCGCCGGTTACGCTGCGATTTCCCTGACCAACGGGAGATGCGAGTCGCTCCAGAAACCATCTACCAGACGCTCTATGACCGCTCGACGCAATGCCTGTCCCGCTCGCTAGCCAAGCGACTGAGGACTGGTAGGACACTTCGACGGAGCCACCGTAAAGACAAGCGACAACACCGGGGTTTCTTGAGCCCAGCAGTCATGATTGATCAGCGGCCCAGCGATGCTGATGACAGGAAGGTTGTAGGGCACTGGGAGGGCGACCTCATTGTTGGTTCCCATCACCAGTCCGCCATTGGGACCCTGGTCGAGCGGGCAACCCGCTACACGATCTTGGTCCACATCAACAGTCCGTACACAGCGGATGAGTTCCGGGACAGCCTCATCAGAGTCTTTGAAGTACTGCCGGCTGGGCTGAAGAGGTCATTGACCTGGGACCAGGGTGTGGAGATGGCCAGGCATCGTGGTTTCACGAAAGGGACTGAGGTGCCGGTGTTCTTTTGTGATCGGTCTAGTCCTTGGCAGCGGGGGACGAATGAGAACACCAACGGGCTACTGCGGCAGTACTTTCCGAAGCACACCGATCTTGGGGTCTATGACGCGGACCATCTGGCTGAGGTTGCTCAGGAGTTGAATTCTCGGCCTCGGAAGGTCTTGGGTTGGTCGAGTCCATCTGAGTGTGTGGATAGGGTGCTGAGCAGCAGTGGTATTGCGACGATCCCCTGAATCCGCCTTGACATTCCCACCAGTGTGACTGAAACAGTTGGCGGTCGTCTGCCAACTTTTTGCTGGCTCGGGTTTTCATAGCCATCCTTGACGCCCCCCAAGCACAAGAACCTCCCGAAAACCATCAACACCCAACCCGGCCCACAACTGTTTGAGATGACGTTGAAGCGATCTCTCCGAATACCCGAAACAACCGGCAACCTCAATCAACTTCACACCAGCGGCGATCATGCGGATGATCTCGATGTCTTCCTCTGATGGCCGGACACCTAGCATCCGGTCACAGCCTTGTTGGACTGCTTGTGCCGCCCTCAGCAGCCGGGCCACTCCCTGGACCGATACCAGGGGTGCTACCTCGGCGTAAGGAAACACCCCAGGCACTGTTGTTTCTATCTCTATACCTGTCGGGTTTCCGGGTTGTTGGACGTGGAGGTACTCACAAATCGCTTGGGACCCCGAAGCCGTGTACTCGCCAACAATCAGCCAATCAGTCTCATCAACCCCCTCCGGTGGCTGGCGGTTGTTCATGATGTGGTCGCATTCTTTGAAAACAGCCGCCACCTTCCTGGCATAACCAGCAGGGATGACTGGCATGTAGATACGGTCAACGATCTGATGAAACCCGAGGGTCCAGGGCTCGTCGTGTTCACCGTGAGGAACACCCATTGTGTGGCTGCGTTGGATTTGGGTGGCCATGTCAGTGATCCGGGCCGCGCAACGACTAATCAGCCCGAAACTGGTGTCGTGGTTGTTGGTGTTGGACATCACCGACCGCCTTCGGATGTTCAGATCTTCTTGAACA
>JAJRXF010000177.1 GCA_024276425.1 Actinomycetes bacterium
CTTGGGCCGGGGTGAGAATCCCTGAGAGTAGGCCACCGGGAGCCGGAGTTTTCTAAAAGCACGTTCCATGACGCGGGCAACATCGCGGTGGCTAAGAAAACGCACCTTGCCCTCCTCACGAAATCGCATTCGGAGTCTTATCATTCTGACTCTCCATCGGCCGCCAATGGTGTCTCAGTAGCCGATACACCAGCAAGTTGCTTGGAGAGAACAGGGTGAGGGGACTTGGGGCCCCTTGGTCTGGCGGGTAGAAGTGAAACTGGGACCGCACCACCATTGAGAAGTTCTTGGCCTGTCCCCTGGCTCCCACCCGCTGGCGGCGTAGCGGAGGCAACAATGTGTTCTATGCCATAACCCGTACAGGCCCCACAGTCATAGCAGGGTGTCCAACGGCAGTCGGGCAGGCCAACTTCGGCCAGGGCGTCTTCCCACTCTTGCCAAAGAAAATCCTTGTGCAACCCCGCCGATAGATGATCCCAAGGCAAGGCCTCAGATTCTGTACGATGCCGGTACACAAAGTCTTCAATTCGAAGACCGTGTCGATTCATCGCTTCACTCCAACGGTCCAGTTCAAAATATTCCGACCATTCTTGAAAAGTGCCTCCGGCGCGCCAGACATCTTCGATCACGGGACCAAGACGACGGTCACCGCGGCTCACAAGACCCTCAGCGGTCGTGGCCGCTGGATCATGCCATTTGATATTCACTCCGGGCATCCGTCGCGTTGCGTCCCGCAACAGATTGATTGTTCGCTGCAACTCTTCGGCCGTGTTCTGCCCAAACCACTGAAACGGGGTGAAAGGCTTGGGCACAAACCCACCAATAGAGGCAGTGACGCTGGCTCGCTTGTTGTGCCGCTTTCCAAGCTCGACACAGTTCTTGGCCAGCTCAGCAATCCCCAAGGTGTCTTCGTCGGTTTCGGACGGAAGCCCAATAAGAAAATAGAGTTTCACCCGTTTCCAACCCTGGGAATAGGCGGCATCAACGGCCTCATAAAGGTCTTCCTCGCGGATGAGTTTGTTGATGACCTGGCGCATGCGCCACGTACCAGCCTCGGGGGCAAAGGTTAATCCGGTTCGTTTGGCTCGCTGAAGTTCAGCGGCAATACCTACACCGAAAGCATCGACCCGGAGGCTCGGTAGTGACACCGAGATATTCCCCTGACCGCAGCCCTCAGCATCATCCATGATGCCCCCAACAGTTTCAGTAATCGAACTGAAATCGGCGGTGGAAAGCGATGTGAGCGAAACCTCGTCGTATCCCGTACGAGCCAGGCCATTGGCCACCATGGTGCGAACTTGGTCGGCGGGCCGTTCACGGACGGGCCTGGTAATCATTCCAGCCTGACAAAACCGACATCCCCTGGTACAACCTCGAAAAACCTCGACGTTGAGTCGATCGTGAACGACCTCGGTGAGGGGAGCAAGCTGCTCCTTAGGATAAGGCCAATCAGACAAGTCAGGCAGTGTTCGTTTCTGAACCAGTTCGGGGATGTCCTCAAACAAGGGGACAGTCCCGGTCAATCCGTTCGCGTCATAGGTTGCCTCATACAGCGAGGGAACGTAGACCCCTTCTATCTGAGCCATGGCGCGAAAAAGCTGCAGGCGCGATCGGTCTGGGTCCGATCGCCACTTCAGGAGTATCTCGGTCAACTCACCAACGACTTCCTCGCCATCGCCAAGGACTACGACATCAAGAAAGTCGGCCAAGGGCTCTGGGTTGTAGGTGCTGTGACCGCCAGCAATCACGACCGGATCATCGACGGTTCGATCGCGAGAGTGAATCGGGACTCCAGCCAAATCGAGGCAGTTGAGAACGTTTGTGTAGACAAGCTCAGCTGAGATATTAAAGGCAAGAACATCAAATTCTTTGGCCGGGGTGTGATGCTCGACAGAGAAGAGAGGGATATCTTCTTCTCGCATGATTGCCTCAAGATCATGCCATGGCGCATACGCACGGTCAGCGCGCGCATCGGCGTGCTCGTTGATGATCTCATAGAGGATCTGAAGGCCCTGATTCGGTAACCCGATCTCGTAGGTGTCGGGATAGATAAAGAGCCAACTCACCAGAGTTGGGTCGGGGGCCTTTGCTTTGGCGCCGTCCTCGCAGCCGATATATCTGGCTGGCTTTTGGACCTGCGCCAACCGTGGCTCCAGCAGTGGCCAGACGGATGTCATTATCCGAGCATGGTAGCGCCAATGACTCACGAGAGGGTCGAAACAGACAAACCGAGGGTGCCTCCGATGGGCGGAGCGTGAGTTCCGGCTGAACTTGGCGACTCCCGCTAGTCGGGCTTTCCGCGATGACGATGGATTGCGACGCTTTGCACCAGGCCAATCGCCAAGAAACTGGTCAACAAGGAGCTTCCCCCGTAGCTAACAAAGGGCAGGGTAATCCCCGTGACTGGCATCAACTTCAGTGTCATTCCAACATTTTGAAAGACCTGGAGCAACAGCATCGAGAACACCCCCACGCAAATCAGCGTGCCAAAACTGTCTCTTGCCAGTTGAGCAATGCGAAAAACTCGGACCAGGATCAGGGCCTCGAGGGCCAAGATCGATGCCGCCCCAACAAACCCAAGCTCCTCGGCAATCACGGTAAAGATAAAGTCAGTCTCTTGTTCGGGGACAAAACCGTTCTGAGTCTGGGGCCCCTGGAATAGTCCTTGGCCAGTCACCCCACCCGAACCAACCGCAGCCTCTGATTGGCGTTGGTTGTACCCCGCTCCTTGGGCGACCGCGTCGGTATCAAGAAAGGCGGTCAGTCGGTCTTCCTGATAGTTCTTCAGCAACCCAAGGCTGAAAATGAGAGCAAACGTGACAACGCCACTAACAATCAGAAGAAGTACCACCCGAAGTGGCACACCGGCGGCGAAGAAAACTCCAAGAGCAATGAAGCAGTACACCAGCAACGATCCGGTCTCTCCTTCAGCCAGGACCAGAACAGCGATCCCACCAAGAACCGCCAATGCGGCCATGATCCGTGGTGCCTCAACATTGCCCGTTCGCCCAGTGAAAAGGGCGGAAAGAATGATGACCAGGCTTAGTTTGGCGAACTCTGCGGGCTGTAGAGACAGTGGCCCGAGGATGAACCACCCCCTCGTCCCCTTGACGTTTGTTCCGACAAGAAGGACCAGAACAAGAATTGCCCCGGTCGCGATACCGACCAGTCCAAGAAAGTTCCGAAAGATGCTGTAGTCGGTCCAGGCCACAACCGTCAGGGCAACCAAACCAACCACGAGGAAGCCAGCTTGCTTGAAGACAAAAGTTGAGCCTCCATCCAAACCCCGCGTGGCACTGTAAATGGCGACCAACCCAAAAAGCGTGAGCACCAGGGAGAAGAAAAGGAGTGGCCAATCAACGTTGCGGAGCTTGTCAAGACCCGAAGTTCGCCGCAACCGAGGCAGCGGTGGCACCGCGAGCGCGGTCATGACCCCTCGTCTCCGGCTACGGAGGGAGGGTCCACCTCATAGCGAGCTTCGTGCACGACTGGTGCCACCGGAGCCTCTGCCAAGCCGAAGAGGATATCCATGAATCGCCGCACTGCTGGGGCAGCCGCATCGCCACCAAAGCCCGCTTCTTCCAGAACCGCGACCACCGAATACTTTGGTGAGGGACGAGGCCCGAACCCGGCATACAACGCGAAGTCGGCCTTGTCGTTCACCTGGGCTGTTCCCGTCTTACCGCCCACGGAATATTGGTCGAATGGAAACCCAGCGAAGGCCCGCCGGGCAGTCCCGGAACGGGGTACGGCATAGAGACCATCAAGGATTGGCGCAAGGTATTCGGGGTCGAGGGCATCCTCGGCCACCTTGACCGGTTCAAAGCGAGTCAAGGTACTTCCCAGGAAGTCGGTGGACCGGTCTACCAGACGCGGCTGGAAACGGTCCCCACCAGTGGACAGCATGGCGTAGGTATTAGCCAACTGCAACGGCGAGACCAGGAGGTCTCCCTGACCAATTGCCAGGTTGACATTGTTACCCGTTCGCCACGGATTGATATCCTCGCCAAACTCTTCTAGAAGGCCCTCTTCGGTGGGAACTCGACCGGATTCTTCCAAGGGGAGGCGAATGCCGGTTTCGGTCCCAAACCCCATGAGGAATGCCGTCTCCTGAATGGACGTCGCCCCATAAAGCTCGGGCTCAGTCCAGAACAGTTCCCCAAGCGAATAGAAGTACGTATCGCTGGAAATCTCCAATGCTCGCCGAAGGTCAACGGTGCCAAGGACCGCACTGCCCGCGTTGCGGAAGGTGCAGCCAGCCCCACCATCAGTGGCACAACTCCGCAGTTGGAAGACTCCCTCGTCTTCCCACGGAAAAAACTCTGAGCGGACACCGTTCTCTAGAGCTGCATATGCGGTCACCGGCTTGAAAGTAGACCCCGCAGGATACAGACCCCGAATTGTGCGGTTGAACAAGGGAGAGTCCGGGCGCTCACGAAGAAAACTGAACTGCTCTGGACTAATGCCAAACGTAAAGTCGGAAGGATCAAAGGAAGGGTAGGAGGCAAGCGCAATAACAGATCCATCGGTGACATCAAGGGCGACGAGGCTCCCGGCCTGAGCGACGTGGGCGTACTCACATGTCTCGCAGGCCTTGCGCTGCCGGGCCTGCGCTAGTTCATCGGCAACAATGAGTTCGGCGGCATACTGAAGATCGATGTCGATGGTCAAGTAAATGTCTTGGCCCCGAGTGCCAGGTTGCAGGATCTCGGCCGTCCGTACCACTCGTTGCATGGCATCAATCTCCACCCGGCGCCGCTCTGGCAGGCCTCGTAGGGTCGACTCAAACACTCGCTCAAGGCCGGCAACCCCAATCTCATCGCCGGGCAAGTAGTGTTTTGGACCATCATCAGCGTTTAGTTCGTCTGCCTCGCTCTGATCCCCAACCGTTCCCGTGTACCCCAGAATGTGGGCACCGACTTCGCCATAGGGATAGCTCCGCACCCAGCGACGCTCGATAGCAAATCCGGGGAGATTGTCCTCGGAGATGGCAACCCACGTTCGGACATCGATGTCATCGGCGATGACGACCGGCTTCAAGGAGCCATCCCTAGCCCGCCGGAAGTCATCTTCGAGCGAAGATAGTTTGGACTTGATTCCCGCACGATTGAGAATCTCCGCTACCCCATCAAAGACGACGGCCCGTTCTTCCTCGGTGAAGTCCTGCAGCCGGACCCAATCAAGGGTCACAACCAATGACTCTCTGGTGTCGGCCAGGATCCGGCCCTTGGCATCAATGATGCGTCCGCGAGGCGACTCCACGAAAATCTCACGAGTGCGGTTGCCGGCGGCAAGTTCTTCAAACTGATCAACCGACATCACTTGAAGGAACCAAAGTCGGGCAAGGAGCGATCCGAAAACCAACACGGCAATGACAGCCAGGCCACCAAGCCTTCTTCCTGTTGGTTCAGCAGACATCGGTAACCAAGTCCATCAGATTCCGACCGCTGGTGTGGCGCGGTCGACCCATTCTTTCCGCAACATCCACCGAACCAATCGCCCCATCGGGTGAACCATAATCCCCCCAATCAGTCCGACCGCAGCCAGGTTAGCGACGACTCCCCACGGCCCATTGTTGAGGCCAAGGGGGCTCTGCCCAAACACCGAGCCGAGCAACCAAGTCAACCCGGTGACGACGAGGGTGGAAAGCACCCCTTGCATTGTGCGGAACGACGCATTCTCTTGCAGTACTCTCAGTCGGGCTTCGGCCAGGCTCCAGCCAGCAAGGCAGAAGATCAGGGCATTGACCCCGAACGGGCCAAACTGGAACATGTCAACAATGAGGCCAAGAGCAAAACCACCGAGTGTCGCCTGCTCACCTCTGACAGAAAGGCCGATGGCCACCAAAAGATACAAGGGAAGATCGAGCCGGATCTGGTTTCCTATTAGAGCCGAATCAAAGATCGCCACCTGCATGATGGTGACCGCGAACATCAGCGGAAGACCAACTGTCCAGCGAATCATCCTCCTGCCTCCACCGGAGTCTCGCTAGGATCGCCTTCGCCCGGGCTCACGACTTCCTCGGACTCCGGGGTGTAAAGCAGCACCGTAAGGAACGACAGTCGATCAAGATCGGCTGATGGACGAATCGAGATCTGCCCATCCTCAAGCACAAGAAACCCGACGGGGATTCCTCCTGGGTAGGGGCTGGCGTCAAATCCACTGGTCTCAAACCTCGTGCGGTCCGTGACCTGGTTGGCAGCATTGTCCAAGAGGTCGATGACCAGGTTGTTGCCATCGCCACCTCCAGATGTGACCCCAACAATCCTGCTTCGCTTGCTTACCACTCCAACATGAAGGCGAGGGTCGCTCATGACCCGTATGGAGGAACGGCCACCACTCACACTCACAATCTGCCCCACGAGACCATTGCCGGTGACCACCGGCATTCCAACCGCTAGCCCATCATTGCTGCCTCGGTTGATTTCGACGATTCTCTCCAGTCCCGTTTGGCGATCGGAAACTACTTGACCGGTGACCCGTCCGTACTGTTCGGCAAAGTCAACCTTTGTTGCCTCACGCAAGGCTTGGAGGTCGGCCCGATTGTCTGGAACCTGGGCGAGTTGGCCCTCAAGCTCGGCCACTCTGGAGCGTAGAACATTGTTCTCATCTTGCACATCGTCGTAGTGGGCAATGCCCTGCCACGCCGAACCAAGCGGACTGACCGCCCAACGAACCGTCGAACGAAGGGGTGCGGTAACGGCCAGTGTGGTCGAGCGAACCCCGGAGAAGGGGCCACTTTCTCGGGCGTCCAGTGTCATGAGCGTGAATGCGGTCACGACAAGAAGTATGACCAACCTTCGAGAGGAAAAAGATGCAGATGCCACGAGTGAGACCAGAAACCGAACGGGGTGGTCGGCTAGTGATCCCCGCCGGAAAGCAGGTTGCGCATGGTCTCATAGGCGTCAAGGAATTGACCCGAACCGATGGCTACCGCGTCCAAGGGGTTGTCTGCCAGGCGAATTGGCATCCCAGTTTCGCTCTCTAGCCTGCGCACCAGACCGTGAAGAAGTGCGCCCCCACCGGCAAGAACAATGCCATGCTGCATGATGTCGGCGGCCAGTTCGGGGGGTGTCTTGTCGAGGGTCACCTTCACGGCATCAATGATTGAGTTAACCGGCTCGGCTAGGGCCTCGCGCATCTCCTCGGTGGTGGTCACTATCGTCTTGGGAAGGCCACTAACAAGATCGCGACCACGAACCTCCGCTTCATATTCCTCTTCTAGTCGGTAGGCCGATCCAAGTTGAATCTTGATCTCCTCGGCCGTGCGTTCACCCAGGGCCAGGGAGTATTCCTTCTTGATGTATTGGATGATGGACCTGTCAAGTTGATCACCGCCGATTCGAACCGATTGGCAGGCGACAATGCCCCCAAGGGAGATCACGGCAACCTCTGTGGTGCCGCCACCGATGTCGACAATCATGTTTCCGGTCGGATCATGAACGGGCAAGCCGGCACCGATGGCGGCCGCCATCGGTTCCTCGATGATGGTGGCCTCACGTGCTCCGGCAAATACGGCGGCATCCTCCACTGCTCGCCGCTCCACCCCGGTGATCCCCGAAGGCACGCAGATGACGATACGAGGCTTGGCCACCCAGCGACCCGGCGAGACCTTCTGGATGAAGTATCGGAGCATTTCTTCGCAGATGTCGAAGTCGGCGATAACGCCGTCCTTGAGTGGCCTGATGGCCTGGATGTGGCTTGGAGTTCGCCCAATCATCTGTTTGGCTTCAAGCCCAACGGCTAGGGGACGCTGGGTTCGAACATTGATAGCAACGACCGAAGGCTCATTGAGCACGATCCCCTGTCCGCGAACGTAAACCAACGTATTGGCGGTGCCAAGATCGACGGCCATGTCTCGTGCACCAACGGAGCCGAGTAGGTTAGAGAATTTGCTGAGTCTCAAGAAAATCTCCACTCGTTACTGCCCCGGACGTCCTAACCCTATGGCTTAGGAGAATCGCTCACAAGGGCGCTTGAGCGTCCGGGTGAATCCACCCAGTGATTGTAGCTCACTCTCTGCGGTTAATGCCTCTCTTTCGGCAGGCTTCCTAGGTAACCAATGGTTGGTAAGGGCTGATAGTCTTATTCGGCCGCAAGTTCAGGAAAAAAGATGCCGATCTCGCGCTCGGCCGACTCGTTGGAATCGGAGCCGTGAACCAAGTTCTCGGTCATCACGGTGCCCAAGTCGCCCCGGATAGTTCCCGGAGGCGACACCGCCGGATTGGTTA
Source organism: Actinomycetes bacterium (assembly GCA_024276425.1). Classification (GTDB taxonomy): domain Bacteria; phylum Actinomycetota; class Acidimicrobiia; order Acidimicrobiales; family SZUA-35; genus JAJRQY01. The sequence continues at coordinate 8,232 of JAJRXF010000177.1, forward strand.
GCCCCATCAAGGAACGAACGATGGCGAAGGTGTCATCTGGGCCCTCAAGAACCATGGTCATGGCTGGGCTACGACTCATGAAAGCGACCAGTTCGTTATAGAACGGCTTACCAACATGTTCTGCGTAGTGGCGCGAAAGGAGTTCGGTATCGAGGTGTCGAAGTTCGGCAGCTACGAGCTTCAAACCCTTCTGTTCAAACCTACGAAGGATTTCTCCTACCAGTCCACGCTCAACGGCATCGGGCTTACAGATCACAAAGGTTCTACTCACCGGCGGAATGCTAGCGGGTAAGACTCAACTGCGACGAAGTCCTTATGCCAGATTCAGAATCTGGCCCGAGTCGCTGGTATTGCAAACATTCTGGGTGGCATAGTCCGTACCGCTTCGGGTGAGATCCAAGCAGTAGCCCGTCTCCGCGTTCTGGTACATGAATGAGCTCCCCACCGGAATCGCCACCCACTCTTGGGTTGTATCGCCGGTGCAAGGGAAGGAGTCAACCCAGTCGTCCTCGTCTCCGCTCCACGGCTCGAAACAATCCCCCGAAGAGGTCGTCAAGAGGATGTTTCCGTTAGGAAGCTCAGTGCCCGACATCTGCCCATTGCTACCCGAGCAGTCATTCGATCGGTAGAGCCAACCGTTGCTGGGACTCACCCGAATGCAGCCGCCGGCCTCAACGCCGACAGACTGATTGGCGAACGTCGCCGGAGATGTGGTGGTGGTCGTGGGAGCGGCCGTTGTGGTGGTCGTGGGAGCGGCCGTTGTGGTGGTCGTGGGAGCGGCCGTTGTGGTGGTCGTGGGAGCGGCCGTTGTGGTGGTCGTGGGAGCGGCCGTTGTTGTCGTAGTCGAGGGGTCCGTAGTCGGAGCGGTTGGCGGAGACCAGCCGTCGGGGGTGGTGAAGACGACTCCTTCGATGTTTTCACGGCCATCACGCGGGGCACCGATCGCCTGGCCCGAATTGGTGAGGAACGACCCCGAGTTGTCTTGGAGTGAACCCATCGCACCCAGGCTCACCGCCGTGAACGCGGCCAAAGTAATGGCATACCCACTTAGGGTTGCGCCTCGTTGCCGATCACGTCGATTGCCTCGTAAGAACTTCACGCTTGACCAATCGGCAGCCCGGCCCCTTCCCTTGAGGTTTGAAGCAACACCGCCCACCACCTAGGGCATTGGGCCCAGGGATCCAATCGGTTTGGGCGCCTATGGTTCCGCGAATGGTTCCTTGAGGCCCTGAGGAGGTCCATGACCGCCGGATTGAGCGACCGATCGGGCGGCGGGCCTAACGTCGCCGATGAGGTATAGGCTCCCGGTCACCAGGATGAGATCGTCGTCGCTGGCTACGGCCCTGGCGCGGTTGAGGGCTTCATTGGGATCCACAACGATCTCGACCTCGATGTTCAAGTCAGCGGCGGCCTCCGCAATAGTGCGAGCCGGGATGGCCCGGGACCAGGTAGGTTCGGTAACGATGATGGCATCAAAATCATCCGCTCCCAGAGCTAACAGGATCTCCGACGGATTCTTACCAGACAACATCCCAACCACGAGGATCCAGGAGCCCAGCCGGGTGAACTCGTCATCAAGTGTTTGCTTGGCCATCAGTGAGCCCTCCCGATTGTGGGCTCCGTCCAAGATGATGGTTGGTTGGCGACCGACAATCTCGAATCGACCGGGCAGTTCGATCTCCTCGACGGCTTGACGGACAAGGTCGGTTTCCAGCGGGCGATCAAAGAACGCCTCAACGCCAGCAACCGCTACGGCCAGGTTGGACCCCTGATGGGCCCCATGAACCGGGACGAAAATCTCATCATGCACCGTGGCCGGTGTACGGATTTCCACCACTCGTCCCCCGAAGGCAACACGGTTCTCGACCACTTCAAAATCGCTATCGGCTTCCCAGACTCCAGTGGCTCCAGCCTCGGCCACCTCCTGGTCAATGATAGAGCGAAGATCATCAAATGGTTCTCCGAGAATGACATGGGAGTCCTTCTTGATAATCCCGGCCTTCTCCCTGGCTATGGCGGCACGCCAGCCTGTTGCCCCATCGGTGTGGTCTTTGCCGATGTTGGTCAAGACCACGACGTCAGGAGCTACCACGTTGGTGGAGTCGAACCGTCCGAGCATGCCAACCTCGATTACCGCTACCTCAACTCCGAGCTCGGCAAACCACACAAAAGCCGCTGCGGTCAGCAGATCGAAACGTCCGGGACCGAGGGTAAGGAGGGGTTCGACCGCCGCGAGCAAGCTCATAACCCGTGCAAAGTCCTCGTTCGAAATCATGTTGAGGTCCCACATGATCCTTTCGTTTACCGATTCAAGGTTCGGGCTGGTGAATGTGCCAACCGAAAGGCCGGTCTTGGCCAGGATGGCGCTAGTGAACTTAGCCGTGGAGCCTTTCCCGTTTGTGCCAGTTATGTGGATCACACGATAAGCCAGGTGGGGGTCACCGAGAACGCTAAGGAGCTCACGGATTGGGGCCAGGCTAAGCCCCTCGGTTTGTCCTGCGGTCGGCATCAACGCGCCACGAGAACCAGTCTTGGTTCCCTCGAAGTTCGTGTGGCGATTCAGATACTCGATCGCCTGGCGATAATCCATCTACTGGTGGATGACCGTTTAGGAGGCGGCCCGCCGCGGACCATTTCGCTCTTCGGTTCGAGGAACCAGGGTCGGATTCACCCGGTCCAGCACCGCAGCCTCATCAATGACACATTTACCGATGTCCTCGCGGCCGGGGATGTCATACATAACGTCGAGAAGAACTTCTTCAAGAATGGCCCGCAACCCTCTTGCACCTGTGCCCCGCAACAACGCCTGGTCAGCGATGGCTTCGAGGGCGTCTGTGGTGAACTCGAGTTCGACATCCTCCATCTCTAGGAAGGTCTGGTACTGCTTGACCAGCGCGTTCTTCGGCTCAACCAGAATTTGGATGAGCGCATCGCGGCTCAACTTTGTGACCGTACCCGTGATGGGCATTCGACCTACAAACTCAGGGATCAGCCCAAACTTCAACAAATCTTCGGGAAGAATCTTGGTGAAGACATCAAGGTTGTCACCGCTCTCCTCAAGTTGGAGGTCGGTACGGAATCCAATGGACTTGGTCCCAAGGCGCCGTTCGATGATGTCTTCGATTCCGGCAAAGGCACCTCCGCAGATGAACAAGACGTTGGTGGTGTCGATTTGCAGGAAGTCCTGATGCGGATGTTTACGTCCACCCTGGGGGGGAACCGAAGCCACGGTACCTTCAAGAATTTTGAGCAGGGCCTGCTGAACGCCCTCACCAGACACATCACGAGTGATCGATGGGTTCTCGCTCTTGCGGGCAACCTTATCGATCTCGTCGATGTAGATAATGCCGGTTTCGGCCCGCTTCACATCAAAGTCGGCGGCTTGGATGAGTTTGAGCAGTATGTTCTCGACGTCCTCACCAACATAGCCGGCCTCAGTGAGAGCGGTAGCATCCGCGATAGCGAAGGGCACGTTGAGCATGCGAGCCAATGTTTGAGCCAGAAAGGTTTTACCGCAACCGGTTGGTCCGATCAGCAGAATATTCGACTTAGACAATTCGACCTCTGCGGTCGAGCCGGGTCCCTGCTTGGAGCCATACTGAATTCGTTTGTAGTGGTTGTAGACCGCGACGGAAAGAACCTTCTTCGCCTCCTCTTGCCCCACTACGTAGCCATTGAGAAAATCGAAAATCTCTCTAGGCTTTGGCAGATCATCGAAGGACACGTCAGTTCCTTCGGCCAACTCCTCCTCGATGATCTCGTTGCATAGATCGATACATTCGTCGCAGATATAGACCCCGGGGCCAGCAATGAGTTTCTTGACCTGCTTCTGAGACTTGCCACAGAAGGAGCACTTGAGGAGTTCGCCCCCTTCACCAAACTTGGCCACCTGCGCGTACCTTTCTAGGAATCGACAGCCCGGATTGGGCCCTTGTCGTCGACAATGTTTCGAGAAGACAGCACCTCATCAATCAAACCATAGGCCTTCGCCTCTTCGGCCGTCATGACGAAATCGCGTTCGGTATCTTCGCGGATCTTCTCTTCGGTCTGGCCGGTGTGATGGGCCATAATTTTTTCGAGTTGGGTGCGGAGGCGTTCAATCTCATTGGCCGCAAGTTCTAGATCAGAAACCTGCCCCTGGGCGCCAGCGTAAGGCTGGTGGAGAAGGACCCGGGAACTCGGAAGGGCGAGTCGTTTGCCCGGAGTGCCGGCGCACAACAGCACCGCAGCCGCGGAGGCGGCCTGACCGAAGCAGATGGTGGTGAGGTCTGGGCGGATGTACTGCATGGTGTCGTAGATGGCGAACATTGCGTTGACGTCGCCGCCCGGACTATTGATGTAGATGCTGATGTCACGCTCCGGGTTCTCCGACTCGAGATGGAGAAGCTGGGCGCAAACCAGGTTGGCAATGGCATCGTCAATGGGAGTTCCAAGGAAAATGATGTTGTCTTTGAGCAGGCGGGAGTAGAGGTCATAGGCCCGCTCTCCTCTGTTGGTCTGCTCGACCACAGTGGGAACCAAATAGCTCGACGCTCGCAGGTGATCTTGATTCATCATGCATCGTCTCCTTCGGTGTCGTTGGTGGTTGAGGTTTCACTAATTGTTGCTGGGTCGGCCGAATCCTCAGAGTTAGTATCGGCATTCTCATCAACTTCTGGTAGTTCTAGCGCAGATGCATCGATGGGGTTGCCATCCTGGTCGACAAGCACGCAGCGTTCGACGACCAAGTCGAGGGCCATACTCTTGCGGAGGTCTGATCGTAGTCCAGGGATCTGGCCAGCGTCGGCGAACTCGTTCCGAATCGACTGAACAGAGCGGTTGACCTGAGCTGCGACCTTGGCAAATTCGGCGTCCATCACCTCATCGGTGACATCAAGGTTTTCGGCCTCCCCAATGGCTCGGAGGGCCAAATCAATCTTGGCTGAGGTAAGCGCTGTATCTCGCAGGCCCAAAAGCATGTCGTCCCGGCTTTGCCCGGTCATGTCCAGGAATTGCTCGAAGTCCAGGCCTTGAGCTTGGAGGCGCATTGCCATGTCTTGGGCCCGGTTCTCGGTCTCGAGGTCGACAAGAGCAGCAGGCACGTCATCGTCGGAGACAAGTTCGGCCAGTTTGGCTGCGACATTGTCTCGGCGCGCTGCCAATGCTTGGTTAATGGCCACCTCACTCATGCGGGAGGCAAGGTCGTCTCGAAGGGCCTGGATGGTTTCGAATTCGGTGTTCTCATTCGCCCATTCGTCGTCGGCCTCCGGAAGGACGGTGGCTTGCACCTGTTTGACCAAGATAGAAAATTCGAGTTCACCCTCTTCGTCCTCGTCAGGGTGGTCGGCGGTGAAGTTGAGTTCATCGCCAGCCGAAGCGCCGGTGAGATTTTCGTCCAACTCAGGGACAATGGCCCCCATGCCAACTTCGTATAGGTAGTCCTCGGCGGTCAAACCTTCGAGTTCTTCGCCGTCATGTTTTCCAGAGATGTCCAGCGTCACGCGATCGCCGTGCTCGGCTGGCCGATCGACATCTTCGAGGGAGCCGTACTGGCCAAGCATCTGCTCAATGCGTTCGTCGATGGCCTCTTCGGTAACATCCGGGGAGGGAATCTCTACCTCAAGGTTCTCGTATCCGCTGATCTCGACGTTGGGTCGAATCTCGACAATGGCATCAAACTTGATTGGGCCTGCGTCTTGACCCTCGGTTACATCGATCTCGGGGGGGCCAATAATGTCAATCTCGTGTTCCTTGATGGCGTCAACGTAGTAGTTGGGGAGGCCCTCTCGAATGGCCTCGGAGCGAGCGTACTCCCCGCCAATCCGGGCTTCGAGCACCTTGCGTGGCGCCTTGCCTGGACGGAAACCCGGCAGGCGGACCTCTTTGGCCAGCCTACGAAAGGCGGCATTGACGTCTTTTTCGAACTCCATCTCGTCGATTTCGACCGAGACCTTGACCTTGTTGCCCTCGAGGGCTTCGACTGTGGATTGCACCGGCCGGAGTGTACCGACGAGCTAGGACGCTCGTGCTGATGCCGGGTCGCATTCGACTGGTCCGCTCCATATTTCAGATGGTTGGCGACCCAGTGTGGTTGCTGGCTTTGCAGAGTGAGAGCAGACTTCTGTTGGGTCCAAGAGGGTGTTCTTGACGACCCTTGTGGCTGAGCTGAGGGGCGTCGGGCAATCAGTTGGATAATTCAGGGCTATTCCCTTTCGCCCACCGGTAGGCTCACGTTCGGCCAAAATTGTGGCCAGCAATAACGGGTTGTGGCGCAGCTTGGTAGCGCACCTGCTTTGGGAGCAGGGGGTCCCGAGTTCAAATCTCGGCAACCCGACTACATCAACAAGGCCCCGACTCACCGTCGGGGCCTTGTCGCGTTCGCACTCCGACCCAAAACCGGTTCGCTATCGCGTCAACGACCCGTTTAAGGGTCGAAAACGCGTCACGGAACCCGGGCCTGGGGCCTGATCCGGGCTGATACAGGGTGGGCGTTCCTCTGTCCTCTGGCTAAGCCTTCCTACCGGATTCCTTCAAGAGTGTAACCGAAGACAGGGCACTGAGATCCCACGCATGCAAGTGATACTCCGTCGCGGCAACACCCAGATGCAGACCAGCAGTCACCGCCCCCAACGGAAACCCATAAGCCACATCCCAGTGCTCAATCACTCGATTGCCATACGCACTCGCAGCTTCCACAAACTCCTCAGCGGCCTCCGACCCAGAAAGCCCACCATGTTCAGCTACCAGACGATCGTTGCGGACGGCGAATTCGGCCGGATCAACCGGATCAAAAGGAGCAGTCCAGTCGCCTTCCAACGCCCGGTCTAGCCATTCGCCATACCAACCAACAACACCGACCAAGTGCCGAAGCGTCTCAACCGCAGTCCACCGGCCACAGACCGTCGCCGACCAAACACCTTCACCGAACAAAGCTGTGATCTTCCTCACGGCATCGACGCCAGACTCGTACTGAGCAACTACTCCAGCTTGTTCCGGTCTCACACAATGACTCCATCTAGACATGCGAGACAGGCATGATCACCATGCGGTGGGACCCCGGCGACAGCATCCCCCGAGACCCGGCCACACAAGCGAGCCTCATACCATAACGCCACCTCAGTCGGCAGACCCTCCAACAATCCCGGATCCACCACAGGCAACGGAAGACCTCTGAACCCTTCGTCGGCTTCGGGGAGAACCCCAACCCCTTTGGAAATCAGCCAATTAGTGTGTTCATCAACATACGACACGCCACCGCCCCCTTCTAGTTGCAAATATAGCGAGAAGACGGACTAGCCTCGCTGAGTCCCCCGGGTGGCTGGTCAGTCCGAATCAAGACCAGCTATCGGATTCGTTGTCGCGTTTGCGACCCTCGGAAGGCTGGGAGGTAGCACAGGTAGGCTTGGCTTGTGTCTACCGGCACAACAGGCACCGGCACAACAGGCACCGAAACGACGACCGCTCCATGACCGACGGGAACATCCCAAACCTGCTGGAGTCGCTGGGAGCCCAACCAGGCTGCCTCATGGGCCTGGCTTTTGATGCTGGGGTTGGCTTGGGCCTCGCCATCGGTTCCAGAAGCACCGCGATCGCTACCACCGATCCGCTCACCGTCATCGGCCAGATCGAAGCCGAGCTTGGTCCACGCTGGGTTTGGTGGGACCGCCAAACTTCCCAAGCACTAGCCAGTGGCCGCATCCCAATCAACCGCTGCTGGGACATCCTGACCGTTCATCGACTACTCCATGGAGGTTGGCGGACCTCAAGCGAACTGGCGTGGGCCTGGCTGCACGACCTCTCCGCCGAGTCTCTTCCACAGATGGGACAACTGGATCTTCTTCACGGCCCCGTCGATGAGGGCGACGACTTCGAGAACCCGGTTCGTCCCGATGGTCACCTTCGTCCCGAATGGGTTTGCGGCGGCTGGAAGACGACCCCAGACCGGCTGGCCACCTGGGCGGCATTGGCTCTTAAAACTGCAGCCCTACAACAAAGATTGTTGGACCAACGACCAAACCCAGACAAGGCCCGGTCAACTGCTCACTCCGAGTCGGCAGCCGAGCTCATGAGCTTGGAGCTCAGCATCGAAGGACTGCCCATCGATGAGGCCGAGGCCATCAGAATCATCGCCGATGCTGTCGGCCCGCGGCCAGCGAGCTACGAAGAAGAAGACAACTTTCGCCACCAGCGAGACGGTGAGGTCATCAAACACCTCGGCCCCGGCGCCCAGGTCAACCTGCGCAACCCAGCAGAGGTCAAGTCGATGCTGCGACGCATCGCTATTGATCTGCCTGACACTCGGGCCTGGCGGCTCGAACAGGTCCGCGACATGCACCCCCTAGTCGAGGCCTTGCTCACCTGGCGCAAGGCCGAACGAATCTCTACCACCTACGGCTATCGCTGGTTGGACGAACACGTCAGCGGCGGGCGCTTGCGCGGAAGTTGGTCAAGTTCGGATGGAGCCGCGGGACGCATGACGGCATCGGCAGGACTGCACAACCTCCCGGCCGAGATGCGTCCGTGTGTGATCGCCGAAGCTGGCCACGTCTTTGTTCGGGCCGACCTTGGCCAGATCGAACCCCGAGTTCTGGCAGCCGTTTCCGGGGACGCTGCCCTGATTGCAGCCACCCAGGATGACGACCTGTACCAGCCAATCGCCGACCAGCTCAAGGTCGAGCGAGAGATTGCCAAGGTGGCCGTACTGGGCGCAATGTATGGGGCAACGACGGGCGAGTCGGCTCACGCCCTGCCCGGCCTGCAGCGGGCTTATCCCAGGGCTATGGGAGTGCTGGAAGACGCAGCGGCATCCGGCATCCGGGGTGAGAGCGTCATGACCATTGGGGGTCGACTCATTCGTATGGGGGTCGATGAGTCCGCCGAAGGGGGCATCGAGAGGGCCCGCAAGGTTGCCGCCTCTCGTGGGAGATTCGCTCGCAATGCCATCATCCAGGGAGCAGCGGCGGAATTCTTCAAGGTTTGGGCCATCATCGTCCGCAGCCGAGGGCGAGACCTCGGAGCCTACATAGTCCTTTGCCTCCACGACGAACTTCTGATTCACACGCCTTCGGAAAATGCCCAGGACGTCGCTGCCATGGTCCACAGCGCCGTCGACCAGGCCGCCTTCCACTGGTCGCCCTCTCCTGAGGTTCGCTTTCTGGCCAACGTCAGCATCATCGACCGATGGTCCGAGGCCAAGGGCTGAGTGTCCAGTCAGCGCGTTGTTGCGTTTGCGACCCGTTTGGGGGTCGCAAACGCAACAGGGAATCACACGCCCACGGTTTGGGGGTCGCAAACGCGACAGGGAACCGCAGACTCGGGCACGCTTGAGGGAAATGGGGAGGTGGGTGAACGTGATGCACCCAACCCCCTACAACTGGACCCAACCCTCCGGAGGTTTGCCTTTGCCGGGGTGAAGCTCGCCACATTGTGGGCAGGTTCTGGCCTCGGTGTCGTTATGGAACTGGTCATAGATCTTGGGCAACGCGTCGACGATGCCACTGGAATCGCCCAGCGAAACCTCAACTCGATGGACCCGAGCACCACAGCCAAAGCAGTACCACTCGAAGCCCTCCTTCATCCCTGCCATTCGGGGTGACTCGACCACCAGTCCAATCGAGCCCTCCTGAGGGCGTTGCGGGGCATGCACCACATGAGAAGGCAAAAAGAACACCTCCCCCTCCCGGATCACCACATCGTAGATCTCTCCCCCATCAGCAATCTTGAGCACCATGTCGCCCTTCACCTGATAGAACCACTCCTCCACTGGATCGTCATGAAAATCCACGCGGGTATTGGGTCCACCTACCACCATCACGATCATGCCGGTGTCCTCGTGCAACAGCTTGTTGGAAACCGGTGGTGTCAGGTGCTCCTGATTGGCCTCGATCCAGGCAGCAAAGTTAAAAGATTTCAAGCTTGGATGTGGCTGCATTGTTCTTCCCCAATCGGACTCATTCGGCGAACCTACTGGGCGACAAATGCAGTGGTCAATTACCGTTGCGAAGATAGGCCCATCCAACCATGTGACGAAAGTCCCAGAATTCCCATTTCCATGAAGGCCCTAACGATCTCGTTGTAGTGTCGGATTACATGACTGATCCATCAAGAGAAAACGACCTCATTAGCGAGTTCAGCGAACTCGTTTCCGATGACACACTCCCGGAGAGCGGCGACCAGTTCATGGCCAAGGTTTCGGCCATGGTCGACCACTTCTACGGCACTGGTGAGTTCAAGGTGGCAGAAGATGCCCTCAAAGGCGGTGACAAGGCTCTCGCCATGGACTCCCACCTTTATTACGTCATGTTCTGGCGCATGTTCGACAAGACACCCGCCTCAATGATGCAGGATTTTGCCATCAATCTTCGCCGAGTCTTGGCCAAAAAGGTGTTCAAAAGTGTTGGGGAAGGCGTGACCATCCACCACGGGGTCCTTTTCAACTCAGGCAAGAACATCACCATCGGCGACGGTGTCTTCCTCAATCGCAATGTCATGTTGGACGATCGTGGCCCCGTCATTATCGACGACTACACCGGCCTTGCCGCCGGCGCCATCATCGAAACCCACAGCCACATCATGGACGACTTCAACGAACCGATCCTGTACGGAGGACGCCTCGCCCACACCACCAAAATCGGTGGTGCTGGCCTCATTGGCTATAACGCTGTCGTGCTAGCCGGAGTCACCGTTGGCTACCGCGCAATCGTCGCCTCCAACTCCGTAGTGACCAAGGACGTGCCCGACTACCACGTTGTTGGTGGGGTCCCCGCCAAGTCCATCAAGGTCATCGCCCCCGAGCAAGACTAGAGAAGCACCAACCCACTAGGGCTCCGCCACAACCTCGGCAGGCTCATCGGACTCGTCATCAAACACCCCGGCCATCAGGAGTCCAATCTTGTCGCGCTCTGCCTCTTCAGATGGGATGACGGCAACAACCTTTCCTTCGAACATGACCGCTATCCGATCCGACAGACCAATGACCTCGTCAAGATCCTCCGGAATCAGCAGGGTCGCAGTTCCAACGCCTCGCTGGGCAATCAGCTGAGAATGGATGTACTCCGCCGAACCAATGTCGACGCCGCGGGTTGGTTGAGCCACCACCATCACCGTTGGTTCAGCACTCAACTCGCGGGCCAGGATGACTTTCTGAATATTGCCGCCAGACAAGCTGGCCGCCGGGGTATCAATGGATGGAGTCTTGACAGCGAAGCGTTTCACCAACGCCTCGCTCTGCTCCCGAATGGCCTTGAAGTTTAGAAGCCCTCGTTTGGTGAACTTCTCCGCTCCATGATCGACCAGAATGAGGTTTTCCCGAACCGAAAACTCAGCAATGGCCCCGTCAGTCATCCGTTCCTCGGAAACGTACCCCAGGCCCAAGTCACGTCGGGTGCGGGTATCACAACGGGCGATGTCGGTGTCATTGAGCATGATGTGGCTACCGGCCTGGGTGGGCCGAAGACCAGCCACCGCCTCAGCTAACTCGCGCTGTCCGTTGCCAGATACGCCAGCAATGCCGACAATCTCACCCCCACAAACGTCGAGGTCTACCCCCTCAACCGCTCCCGTTCCCCGATCGCCGCTCACTCGTAGGTCACGAATTACGAGTCGCGGAACCCCCGCATCGACGGGGGGTCGGTCTGGCGTTAGCTTTACCGCCCGGCCGACCATCATCTCCGCCAGTTGTTCTCGAGATGTCTCCGCCGGAACGGTCTGACCGGTGACTCTGCCGTTGCGGAGCACCGTGATGCGGTCGCTCAAAGCCATGACCTCGTGCAGCTTGTGCGAAATAAAGATCAGGCCTCGACCCTCCGCCGTCATGCGGCGAAGAATGACGAACAGGTCATCGACCTCTTGTGGCGTCAGCACCGCGGTCGGTTCATCCAACACCAACAACTTGGCATTCCGGTAGAGGGCCTTGATGATCTCCACCCGCTGACGTTCACCAACCGAGAGGCGCCATACCTCGACCGCCGGGTCAACATGAAGCCCATGGGCCTCGGAAATCTCCGTGATTCGTTTGGACACTGCGGCTAGGTCGGTCAGCACTCCCCGGCTTGACTTCAGACCCAAGGCCACATTTTCGGCCACCGTGAGGGTTGGAACCAGCATAAAATGTTGGTGCACCATGCCAATCCCGGCATCGATCGCCTCAGACGGCGAGGTGATGACCAGCTTCTCGCCCCGGTACAGAACCTCACCCTCATCAGGACGGTACAGCCCAAACAAGATCTTCATCAGCGTGCTCTTGCCCGCCCCATTCTCACCCAGAAGAGTGTGCACTTCGCCTTCGCGAACATCAAGATCTACCCCAGAATTCGCCAGGACCCCGGGGAATCGTTTGGTGATCCCCTTCATCTCCAACATGACCGGGACAGTCGATCCTGAACCAGGCGACCCTGCGTCACTTTTCGCGATATCGGGTTGATCCATTGTCGACATGGCAACGTTCTCCAAGGTAGGTGGGTGATTGTTTGGGGTTGCCACCATCGACGACAACAACCCCAAACAAGCGACTAGCTAGGCACCAGTACTTATGGAGCCATCAATAATTCCGGCAACCGCCGCGTCCGCCTCAGCCCGGAGGTCATCGGGGAGGTCAAAGGCATCGTTGTACTCGATGACCAGTCCACCATTGGCCAGGTTCACTTCAAAAGCCTGGCCTCCAATGGTGCCACTATCGCGCAGGGCCAACATCTCCTCCAGGACAACCTCCCAGTGGTAAACCTGCGAGGCGACAACGATGTCTGGAGCCAGCGAGGTCTGGTTTGCTTGGGTACCGAACCACGGAACCCCAGCGTCATTAGCAACACCAACCGCGCCAACCACCATTTGGGCCGTTCCGGTTAGAACATCTGCGCCATTAGCAAGGTGAGCAGTTGCCGTCTCGGCAGCCAAAGCCACGTCCCCAAAGCTGCCCGTGTAAACGACGCTCACTTCGGCCCCCTTGGACTCGGCTCCATTCTGGAAGCCAACGATGTAGGCCACGGCGTCGCCAGCCTCGATCGGACCAACAACCCCGATTTTGCCGCTGGTCGAAAGACCTGCAGCCAGAATGCCATTGACATATCCGCCCTGGTCAGCAGCTGGATAGTAGGCGAAGACATTGTCCAGGCCAAGGGTGTCTGCAGCGGTTCCCCAAATGAATGTTGTATCGGGGAAATCTGGGGCGATCTCAGCCAAAGAACCTCCGTACTGGGTTCCATGGGCCACGATGACATCCACACCGTCCTCGGCATAGCCACGCACCGCTGCGGCGGCATCTTCAACGACAAAGGTTCCGTCGGTGATCTGGAGATCAATCTCGCGGTCCAGTGCGTCAATGGCATCCACCATGCTCTGACTGAACGCCAAGTCGTCCTTAGAACTGGGGGCAACCACAGCGATCCGAAGGGGACCATCCATGGCCGCCATCTCTTCATCAGACATGGCCCCGTCGTCGGCCATCTCCTCTTCATCCATAGCCGCCATTTCTTCGTCCGACATGGCCTCGTCGTCTGCTGCCGCGGTGGTCTCGGTTGCCTCACCAGCATCGGCACCACCGTCGTCAGCGTCCGAACCACCACAAGCGGCTGCGACAAGACCGAAGCTGAATAGCAACGCCAGAAGGCGGAACCACGTTCGATGTTTTGTATTCATTGTGTTTTCTCCCATGTATTCGATATTGATCACAAGCCGAGCCATCAGTGACGAGTGAACGGTTTTGTGAGTGCGGCCGGGGCTTTGACTCGACCAGCCAAGAAGACTAGAGCAAGAATCGTGATCACAGCAGGAGCCATGGCCGCCAAGTCCGAAGCGCTCCGGGGAATGGTGCCCTGCGCTTTGAGTTGCAAGACGATCGCATTGACAACTCCGTACAGCAGCGATCCAGCCATCGCACCAAGCGGTCGCCACGCACCGAAGTAGACAATGGCAACCGCAATGAACCCGAGCCCATTGGTCAAGTTGGCTTGAAAAATTCCGCCCTGGAGAACCAGAGCGGCGCCAGCAAGACCCGCAGCTGAACTACCGAGAAGAATGGCGACCACCCTGGTCCGTTCAACGGAGACGCCAAGGCTGTCCGCGGCCTGCGGATTCTCCCCGACCGCCCGCACATTCATTCCAAATGTGGTTTTCTGCAGAAGGAAAATGACCACCGGCACGAGAAGGAACGCTCCATAGGTCATCAGATTGTGACGAAACAGAGCGTCACCAAGTTGGGGGATACTGCTCAGTCCAGGAATACCCAAGGGTGGAAGCTTGCTGGGAATCGGGAGCGGGGTGCCGACCCAAACCTGAAACAGCAGGTCGCTAAAGCCCAGCCCAAACAGGAAGATCCCAATTCCGCTTATGCCCTGGGCGGCGTGAAGCGAGACCGTGATAAGAGCGTAGATCACCCCAATCAAGAGCCCAACAAGGAAGGCGACGAATACAGCCAACCAAAGGTTGTCGAGTTTCAAGGCGGTGTAATATGCCGCGAAGGCGGCCAACACCATGGTCCCGTCGACCCCAAGGTTAAGGACACCGCTTCGCTGCCCGATGGTTTCGCCCAACGATGCCAACAGGTAAGGAGTCGCCAACCGAATGCCAGAAGCAACCACGCTCACGATGACGCTGAGGGTGAAGAACTGACTCATGCTGGCTTCACCTCCTCGAAGAAGGTGTCCGGTTCGGGTTCGGACATCTTGTCTGGCTCGGCCGACCGGTCCGAAGAGTTCATCTCGTCCCTAGATTCCATAAGAGCGTCCAGTCGGGCTCGAACTCGGTTGCTGGAAACAACAAAGACCACAACGATTCCGTTGAGGGCCACCGCTAGTGCAGCGGGAACCTGCAACACTCGCTGAAGGTTGGTGGCCCCAGTCAAGAGGCCACCAAAGAGAATGGCTGACGGGATTGTCCAAAGGGGGTGCAGGCCGCCAAAGAGAGCGGTGACAATCCCATTGAACCCAGCCGAACCAGTAAATCCAGCGGTTGAACCGTCGGTGACCATCCGCTGGCTTTCACTTCCAAACACTAGGATGGCTCCAGCCAAGCCACTTAGAGATCCTGAGATGGCAAGAGCGTAGGTCACGTGACGCTCAACCTTGATCCCAGCAGACCTCGCCGCTGCCGGACTGTGGCCAACGGCTCGAAGGCGAAAACCGAGAGGGGTCCGCCACAGCATGAGCCAGGCCGCTACCGCGGCCAAGATAGCGATGGCTACACCAAGGTGGAGGCGAGAGCCCGGTAAGGCTGGAAGTGCCGCGTTGTCTGAAAGTCGTTCGGTCTGAGGAATCCGGGTTCCCGCCTCGACTTCTAGTGGATCGATTAAGGGACCACGCAAGAGGAAGTTCATGAACTGCAGGATGATGATGTTGAGCATGATGGTGCTCAAAATCTCATTGACCGAGGCGTAGGCCTTCAATGCGCCTGGTATGGCCCCGGCGATGGCTCCACCCACCAATCCCGCCACCAACACGATCGGGATCAACAACACCCGAGGAAGGTCGGGAATTGCTAAGGCCACCATGGTTGACAATAGGGCGCCGGCCACAATTTGGCCCTCACCCCCAATGTTGACAACGCTGGTCCGAAAGGCAATAGAGATCCCAGCACCCACCAGGATGAGGGGGGTGGCTTTAATAAGGGTGGCCACGATTCGATCACTGCTCCCGAACGCCCCACTGCCAAGGGCTCGCAGACCCTCCCACGGGCTCGCCCCTAAAGCAATCAGCATCAACGCCCCGAAGAGGAAAGCCACCAGCGCAGCCAAGATTGGGATTGAGGCCCCCAGCAGTTTTCTCACCTGAGTTCTTCCTTACCGGCTGCCATGTGCTCTCCCCATCTCCGCTCTCCCCATCTCCGCGAAACGTCGGCCACCCTTGTCGGGCTCGCCCCATACTGTGGCTTCAACACTATGTTGAAGCAAGTCAATGGGAAAAGTTCGTCTCTATACCGTGCAGGAGAACACCTCATAAGTCCAACGCGCGAATTGTGCCTGTCAAGATTTGAGCCGCGATCTCCAGGTCACACAAATCCATTGCCTCCGAAGGGTTGTGCGATCCGTGCGCGTTACGAACAAAGATCATGCCAATAGGAATGCCAGCCTCCGCCAGCGCCGCTGCATCATGCCCGGCCCCACTTGGTAGCCGAGGTACCGGTCGATCTAACGCCTCGGCAACCTGCTCAATCAACAAAACGGTCTCCTCGGTGATCGTCGCCGGGGCCGTCTCGATCATTGCACCAAAGTCAACCTCAAGTCCACGTGCGGCCGCAACTTCTTCCGCCCGACTTCGAATCCAACGATCCAGCCGGGTCAATGTGTCCGAATCAACCGAGCGAATATCCAACGCGGCCCTGACCGAGCCAGCGATACTGGTGATGCCGTGCACGAGAGGATCGGTACCAAAGACCCCGCTGGTTATGGCCAGGTCTGCTCCCGCTTGCTCTTCTCGGATCCATTGGCGCTCAACTTCATGGATCCAATGCGCGGCGCCAAGCAACGCGTCCCGCCGAAGGGATCGTGGAACCGCGCCCGAATGCCCAGACTCACCACACCAACCAATATTGGAATAGCGGCGGTTGCCTCGGATACCGGTGACGACCCCAACGGGCTGCCCGAGAGCCTCCAACGTCGGCCCCTGCTCGATATGCACCTCAAGGAAATGATGCACCGATGCGGCATCGAGCAACGCCTGGCCGCGGCTGATAGCAGTCAAATCAGCTCCAGCCAAGCGCATGGCGGTTTCCAAGGTTTGGTTTGATTCGGGTGACCGAGATGCCAACATTTCCGCATCCAATCGTCCGGTTAGGGCTCGGGACCCAACGTAGCACGTTCCAAACCATGCGCTCTCCTCCCCGCGAAAAGCCACCGCAGCAACTGTCCGGGACAGCGGCGGTCCGTTCTGAAGCTCACGCAAAGCCATCATGGCGGCCACAACACCGGCTGCCCCATCAAAGTTGCCCCCGACCCGGACAGAGTCGAGATGGGAGCCGGTCACAATCATCGGCAATCCAGGATTGAGACCCGGCAACTCGATCCAGGTGTTCAAAGCGGCATCAACTCGGACATTCAAGTTGAGTTCGGCCGCGTAGTGGACCAAGATTCCATGGGCCGCGCCCTCCGCTGCCCCATAGCTTGGACGAGTGACACCAGGGCCGTCCACGGAAACTCTTCGGATGTTCTCCAACATCTCGGCCGCAAACGATCGGTGATGCGTCATCGGGTTCATCGGTGCGACCTCTTCATGGGGCGACGTCCATCTGGTTTACCGCCGTATTGATCGAATGGCCTGGAATCTCTAGCGCACCAACGAGTTCACGAACCGAAGAATGGTGCTGGGATCGGCAAAAGTCCACAAGCTCGTCCTCGATCCGGACCAGAGCCGTCGGATCAACGAATGAGACTGTCCCAACCTGAACCGCCGCTGCACCCGCCAACAGATACTCAGCCACATCGACACCCGATTGGATTCCCCCGCAACCAATAACATCAATCTCGAGCTTGGAAGCGCACTGATACACCATTCTCAAAATGATCGGCTTGATCGCTGGCCCACTCAGGCCCCCCATGACGTTTCCAAGGGTCGGCTTCTGTGTCGGGGCGTCGATACCCATGGCCAAAATGGTGTTGGCAATGACAACCGCATCGGCCCCGCTGTTTTGGGAAGCTAGCGCAATGTCGACAAGTTCCCCGGTGTTGGGCGTCAGCTTTACCCAAATAGGCAGGTTGGTCGAAGCCCTAACTTCGGCGACAACCGAAGCTGTTGCCGACTTGCTCATAGCGAAGGCTTTCCCGTCGGCCTCGATGTTGGGGCATGAAACGTTTACCTCAATCGCGGCCACACCTGGCAGCGTTAAGGCCTGAGCCATCTGTCCGAACTGAACAACGGTTTCCGCCGAGATACTCACAACAACCGGTGACCCGTAGTGGAGATATTTGGGCAAGGTGGATTCTGAGAAATGTTCGAACCCCCCGCCTGGAAGACCAATCGAGTTGAGCATGCCGTCACTCGTCTCACTGACTCGGGGAACCGGATTTCCGGCCCGTGGTCCAAATGTCGTCGTCTTGAGAACCAACGCCCCGAGCTTGGCCACATCTAGAACCTGATCCATTTCGTGAGAGAAGGTACCTGATGCCGGCATGATCGGCGATCGCAGTTCGAGGCCCCCACAAGCAGTAGCCAGCAAACCATCCCGATCCTTCGTTTCGCCTTCAGGACCGTCTTGGATGCTCAAGCCAGGGTCACGGTTGCTCACGGCCAACACCCCACGATCTCATCCAGCCCAAAGACGGGACCCTCACAACACACTCTTTTCGTTTGGACTCCAGCCTTCTTGGTTTCACTAATGCCGGTGTCGCCCGCAGCCTCTGTAGAGGCAACGGGGGTGCAAACGGGGACTACACAGGCATGACACATGCCGAGCCCACAAGCCATTCGCTGCTCCACCGCGATCTGGCTGGGTACACCACTCAGGCACGCGAGGCCGCTTAACAGACGAGCCAATCTGGCACTTCCACAGGTGTATACCGAAGCAAATGGTTGGACTCGGCTCAGATCGTCAATTAATCGTCCGAGCCCAGAAACGTCACTGCTGCCGTCACTGTCATAGACCCGATGAACTTCGACCCCGGCTAACTCGAATGGGACAAGCCCGACTTCGGCTTCGGGACGACGAAAACTGCAGATCGCAAGGACCGAGTTGCCGTTCCGGACGAGGCCACCAACCAATGGTCCCATTGTGGCAAGCCCCACTCCCCGAGCAACGATCAATGATCGACCGGAACCAGCCGGTAGTTCGAAGCCAACTCCAAGCGGTCCGAAGATATCCAACTCATCCCAGGGTTGAAGAGAAGCTAGTCCCTGGGTCCCAACACCGGTCACCTTGTAGAGGAACTCGATGAAACCAAGCTCGCGGTTGATGGCGTACACACTCATCGGTCGACGCAAGTAGCTGGGCCCCGAGGCTCCAGTTGGGCACTTCAGGTGGAAGAACTGGCCAGGCTTGGCCAGAAGCTGGTCCTCCTCGGCCCGAATTCGGACGTGCCAATAGCCGTCTCCGACGTGGACATTGGAAAGAACCACTAGGGAACTCGCGACCGGCAATTCTTCCTCTCTCATCCCAATTCCGTGACACGGGATTGGGATTCTGTATGACGGGAGTATTTAGAATGCCATCAAGTAGAGTCCGGTAGCAAACGCTCTGGACCATCACCAAGCCCCTCGCCAGCCATGCTCCAGATTCCTTAGCCGTAAACTAAGTCCCCGGCGGATCCAAGCAGCGAGAGAAGGTTCGACCGGGCCCCAAGCATTAATGAGCGACTGGCCTCCCGGTCTGGTTCGGCCATGGCTGGACCAAACTCTCGGACAATGAAGTCCTGGAGATCATCAACGACCGACTCTCGGACGGCTCCGTCATCGCCCCAACACGAGGCAATGATCTCGATGCATTCTGCCGCAATGCAGAATCGCACATCTCCCGTCGCATAGCAGGTGTCCTTGGTATCCGATGCAACATCACTCAGCCGACTTGCGGGAACCGCGTCGAATCCGCGGGCCAAGAAACTGTCCAGGCTAGTCACGACGAGCGAGCCATCATGAAGCCAAAACCGGCTCCATACCGAAGTCGGCGAAACTGGCCACGGGAAGATAGGGAATACCCCGGTCAGCCAGGATTGGTCCAGCGCTGACGCCCCGATCGATCA
>JAJRXF010000178.1 GCA_024276425.1 Actinomycetes bacterium
CAGATTTTAGGGCATCAACGGAATCGATATCGGAATCGAGACCAACCAGAATGCGCTGATCAATGTTGATGTAGCCATCGGAGAAGTCGACGACCTTGGCCCGCTCCTCAGTAATCGTGATGCCATCGGCGGCCAGATCAAACTGGCCATCAGATACGGCTTGGATCATGGGGTCCCAATCAAAGGTCTCGTACTTGACGGTGCAGTTCAAGCGACTGCAAATGTCATCGAGGGCGGCATAATCCCAGCCACCAGGTTCGCCGGTCTCTCCATCGATGTAGTTGAAGGGTAGGTAGGCATTCTCTACCGCCACGGTTATCTCGCGGCCACCAAGGTCGGGTAGCCCATCGGCAGACTCACCACCGGACGACTCAGAGCCAGCATCGGTTGTGCCGCCGTCGGAACCACAGGCCGCGGCCACAAGGGCAAACGTAAACAGCAACGCCAACAGGCGTGCAAACTTCTTCATATTGAGTTCCTCTCCTCAGGACTCTTGACCGCCAGCTACTCCCAGCGGACGTGCCAGATAGCACAGATACCAACTATACCGACGCGCCAGCCACCTGTCTTGCTCTGTCTTAACCAGATCCTCCCCCCACTACCTAGAGTCGGCCTAGAGCTGGCCTACATCTCGGTTGGGCTCAGCAAAACTCTTGCAATTGTACGGACATTCATATACCCTTGGGGGTATGTGCAGACAGACGACTTGCAAGAAGTGTGGGAAGCCCAGTTGGGCGGGATGCGGAGCTCATATCGAACAGGTTCTCGGCCACGTCGATATCGAGGACCGATGTAGCTGCCAGAGCGAAGCCGGGCCGAAATGGCTGCGAAAACTGCTCGGAGGGTAGTAGGCCCGGTTCCGACCACATTCCCCCTTAGCCCTTACTCGCTCCCCGTCGAGTGCTCGGTAACATATTGCCGTTGACCTCGATACAAGAACGAGAAAGATCGCATGACTGAGCAAAGCTCGAAGATCATCTACACCCTCACCGACGAAGCGCCAGCGTTGGCCTCACAATCGCTGCTCCCCATCGTGCAAGCCTTTGTTGGCGCTGGAGGGATTGACATTGAGACGCGCGATATCTCGCTGGCCGGTCGCGTGATTGCTGCCTTTCCGGACTTCCTCACCCAAGCCCAGCAGACGGATGATGCGCTGGCCGAACTTGGCCGAATGACTCAGTTCCCCGACGCCAACATCATCAAACTCCCAAACATCAGTGCCTCGGTCCCCCAACTGAAGGCAACCGTAGCCGAGTTGCAAGAGGCAGGCTACGGGCTGCCCGACTACCCCGATAGCCCAGACAGCGAGGACGAACTAGCCATTCGCGCTCGCTACGACAAGATCAAGGGCAGCGCCGTCAATCCGGTCCTAAGAGAGGGTAACTCTGACCGTCGTGCACCAAAGGCGGTCAAGGAGTACGCCCGCAAGAACCCGCATCCAATGGGTCCATGGTCGAGCGAATCAAAAACTGAGGTAGCCACCATGGGCGTTGGTGACTTTCGAAGTAACGAACAGTCCGTCACGGTTGCTTCCGACGGGACGGTCCGCATCGAAGTCGAGACCCCCGATGGTTCCGTCACTGTGCTGAAAGATGAGATCCCGGTTTTATCCGGTGAGATTATCGACGGGACCCTCCTCAACGCGGCAATGCTTGATGAGTTCCTCCAGGCCCAGTTGGTGAAGGCCAAGGAACGGGGTGTTCTTTTCTCTCTCCATATGAAGGCAACCATGATGAAGGTCTCTGATCCCATCATCTTCGGCCATGCTGTTCGGGCCTTCTTTGCCAACGTCTTTGCCAACCACGCCGAGGCTCTGGCCTCCGTTGAGGTGAACGTCAACAATGGCCTCGGCAACCTATTGGACAACATTACAAAGCTGCCAGCCGACACCCAGGCGGCAATTCTGGCCGACATCGAGGCCGCCTACGCAGACGGCCCAGACCTGGCCATGGTCAACTCCGACAAGGGCATTACCAACTTGCATGTCCCCAGTGACGTCATTATCGATGCATCTATGCCCGCGATGATTCGCACGTCAGGTCAGATGTGGAACGCGGCCGGCGCCCAGCAAGACACCCTCGCGGTCATCCCCGACAGCAGCTATGCCCCCCTGTATCAAGAAACAATCGACTTCTGTCGCCAAAACGGCGCATTCGATCCGACGACAATGGGCACCGTTTCCAATGTTGGCCTCATGGCTCAAAAGGCCGAAGAATACGGCTCCCACGACAAAACGTTCGAGTTGTCAATGGCTGGCACCGTGCGAGTTGTCGACCAAGACGGAAACGTACTCATCGAGCATTCCGCCCAAGTGGGAGACATTTGGAGGATGTGTCAGGCAAAGGATGAGCCAATCCAAGACTGGGTCCAGTTGGCTGTTAACAGGGCCCGCGCTACTGGGTGGCCGGCGGTCTTCTGGCTGGATGGGTCTCGGGCCCATGATGCCCAAATGATTAAGAAGGTTTCAACCTACCTGGCGGGTCATGACACGACCGACCTTGATATCCGAATCATGTCCCAGGTCGAGGCCACTCGGTTCACGCTGAGGCGTGCCAGCGAGGGAAACAACACCATCTCGGTTACCGGCAATGTCCTTCGAGACTATCTAACCGACCTGTTCCCGATTCTGGAACTTGGGACCAGCGCCAAGATGCTTTCAATCGTACCCCTGATGAAAGGCGGTGGACTGTTTGAGACTGGCGCTGGCGGGTCTGCTCCTAAACACGTCCAACAGTTCGAAAGGGAGAACCACCTACGCTGGGACTCCTTGGGAGAGTTTCTTGCCCTGACGGTTTCCCTTGAGCACTTGGCCAACAAGTTCGACAACCGCTCGGCCCAAGTTCTGAGTGAGACCCTTGACGCAGCCATCACCCAACTCCTGGTTCAGGGAAAGTCCCCATCTCGTAAGGTCAATGAGATAGACAACCGGGGCAGCCACTTCTACCTCGCCTTGTACTGGGCTCAGGAACTCTCAACCCAGCGTGCCGATTCCAACCTGGCCAAGATGTTTGCTCCCCTGGCGGCAGAGTTGCACCACAACGAGGCCACTATTGTGGAAGAACTCCTCAGCGTCCAGGGCCAACCAATCGACATAGGAGGCTACTTTTTTCCCAATCAGGAGCAAGCAGCCGCCGCCATGCGACCCAGCCAGACCCTCAACGCCACGCTCGCAGGGTTCGCCCCGCGTTAGTGCTCAACGGTGAGGAATGAGCAATTCAAGAAAGGATCGTTCCTCACCGTTTGAGACGCGGACCTGAGTGGAAGCGGCTAGCGCTTCTTTCGCGCTCCCAGCAACCATTGCTTCATCGGGGCCGAGGTCGAGAGCTTGATAGCACGACTCTTCTTGATCTTGATCTTGTCGCCAGTCTGAGGATTGCGTCCCCAGCGAGCGGCGCGCTCAGTCATGGAGAACGTCCCAAAGCCTGGCCACGCTATTTTCTCCCCGGCCTTAGCCTGCTCCGCCGTGAAGTCGAAGAAGGCACCTAGGACTGCCTCAGCCGTCTTCTTATCGGTGCCTGCACGCTCAGCTACGCCCTGGACCATTTCCGCTTTTGTGGTCATTGCTCTACTCCTTAAGGCTCTCAACTTGAGAAACCGCAAATGCAGCAGATATCAGGGCTCAAGTGGTGGACCATGGGAAAGAAACCCGACATCCCCGGCCTGCGGTGGCCCCGGGTAGGACTCGAAGCCAGGTCCGAACATGGTCAGCCGTGGGTCGAGATTCCACCATCGAGCGGGATGACTGCCCCCGTAATGAATGCTCCGGCTCGACTCACCAAGAACAAAACGACGCCCGCCGCATCCTCCGGGGTTCCGATTCGACCGCGAGGAACCATTGCATTAACCATGGCTCGCTTCTCCTCGGTATCTAGCATATAGGCCATCATCTGGGACTCGAAGGGTCCGGGAGCGATCGAGTTAACGGTGATGTTTTCGGACACAACAAAGTGGGCGAGATGGCGAGCCAGCATGTGAATACCAGCCTTGGACGCCGAATAGGAAAAATTGTCGCCAAAAGGCACACGAATTCCATCGATTGAGCCGGTCATGATGACTCGAGCTGGATCGTCTTGGGTGGCCCCAACCTTGAGTTTGTCCAGTAGAGCCTGCGTCAGCATGAACGGAGCCTTGACATTGATATTCATAACTTTGTCGAAGCCCTTGGCCGGAAACTCACCCAACGGCGCTCCCCAGGCAGCGCCGGCGTTGTTGACCAGGATGTCGAGGCGATCCTCCCGGTCACTAAAGGTCCGTACGAAATCTTCCAAACCATCCTCAGTGGACAGATCAGCCGGGATCGATATGCATTCACCTAGCTCCCCCAGTTTCGCAGCGGTGGCATCACACACCTCGGCCTTTCGGGAAGTGATGTAGGTTCTGACCCCGTTGGTCACGAGGCCGGTGGCGATCATCTCACCAATGCCACGGGATCCACCGGTCACGATTGCAACCTTGCCGGACACGTCAAAGAGATCAGATACTTTCATGTGAATTCCTTCGAATAACAGGAGTTAGGCAACCTCACGCCAATGTCGGCCAAGAAAACTGGCTGCCACAGACCGATTCTGACACATCCACCAATGACCGACCCCATCCAAGAGTTGAAAGGCAACTCCAAGTCGAGAGGCCGTTTCCTGCGCCATCTGAACTCCTCCAACATAGTGGTCATCCCCTGCCATGATTTCATGGCTGGGGGCAGCTTGGCCGCCTTGGCTTGGGCCTCAACCCGCCTACCGCTCGTACACCGGAATAAGAACCGCCCGGGCAACTGTCTGGCCAAACATGTTAAATCCGCAGATCGCCGGCGTGACATCATTAGTTATCGGCAGGGAATCGACGCTGAGGGCGTGAACAGCAAAAACGTACCGATGCCTACCGTGTCCCTCAGGTGGCGCCGACCCAAGGTACCCGTACAAACCTGCATCATTGCGAAGTTGCCCCGCCCCCTCCGGTAATTGGACACCATCTTGGTCTCCAACCCCGGTGGCCAATTCTGTCACCGTCGCGGGAATGTTGTAGACAACCCAATGCCAGAAGCCGCTGCCAGTTGGCGCATCCGGATCGAAGCAGGTGACAACAAAACTCTTGGTCTCAACTGGGTGACCGGACCAAGAAAGCTGGGGTGAAATGTCCTCTCCCCCCGCACCAAAGATGCCACTGACCTGGGCAGGGTTGAGCATTTCTCCCTCGGTCATATCACTGCTATGCAAGGAAAAACTGGGAACATCGGGCAGGGAATCAAAGGGCAACAGGGCTGGCACAGACATGGAAGCTTCCTTAGGCTCTTGGTGGACAGGGCCCAAGCTAGTGCGAAGGGATCGAGTGATGCGAACAAGGGCCCCAGACCACGCACCTGGCCCAAAAACTCTGGCACTATGCCAGTCGTCTACGAGCGGGACACTCTTGGGCGCGGCTTTTGGGCTGAGCTTCCGTCGATGCCAGTGCTGTCGAACGTCGCCATGTTAGCCATGATGCGGGCAGCCGCCCGAACCATCGGATAGGCAAGAGCCGCCCCACTTCCCTCACCAAGCCGAAGGCTAAGGTCAATGAGGGGCTCCAGCTTGAGGTGTCCTAGGGCAGCCGATGCAGCCGGTTCGACCGAGCGATGTCCAGCAATGAGGTACTCAACCACCAACGGCTGAAGCTCGTAGGCCACCAGGGCGCCGGCTAGAGAAATCACCCCATCAAGGAGAACCGGAACCCGCAGTCCAGCGCCAGCCAGACAGAAGCCAGCTAAAGCGGCGATCTCCAAACCCCCGACCTCCGATAGCAGAGCGACGCCGTCCAACCTCTTCCCCTCGATGCGAGCCAACGCATCGCCCACAACCTTTGTTTTGAGCAAAAGCATTTCGTCGTCGATCCCCGTTCCGCGTCCGGTAATGCGGGCTGGGTCCTCACCGGTAATCGAAGCAATAAGAGCGGTCGATGGAGTGGTATTTGCGATACCCATGTCACCAGTAATCAGACACCGAGCACCGTCTGCCACCAGTCGCCGTGCCGTCTGAGCACCAAGGGAAAGAGCAGCCACAGCATCGGATCGGCTCATCGCTGACCCAACTCGGATATTGCCTGTCCCGGCCCGAATCGGAGTGTTAGTGAGAAGATGGTGAGGGGGAAGTTGCCCAGCCACCCCGGCGTTTACTATGACGACGCGTATCCCGTTCGCTTCGGCAATCACATTGATGGCCGCACCGCCTGAGCAGAAGTTCAGAACCATCTGAAGGGTCACTTCTTGGGGCCAAGGGCTCACCCCCTCGGCGTGGACCCCATGATCTCCCACGAAGACCGCAACAGCGGCCGGCTCTGCTCGAGGAGGTAGGCCCACGCGGGCAATGGCGGCCAACTGAGCACCGAGATCCTCGACCTGGCCGAGTGAACCTAGCGGTTTGGTGAGAAGACGCTGCTTCGCTTGGGCATCCTCTCGTGCGTTTCGATCCGTGGGCACCACCCCGGCGACAAGGTCCGCCAGGAGTTTCTCCGAATGGGTCACCGCTGTCAGGTCCTTCCTCGACGGCTACTCCTCAAGCGGTTCCACCAGTCCCCCAACGATGGGATCATTCCTCTGCGAAAGGCCAAGAACAGTGCCACGGTCACCACTCCGTAGAAAACCTCTCGCAGTTGGGCCTGGCCATCTAAGAGTTCATCGAGGGTGGTGAAGACGACTGCTCCCAAAATTGGTCCCAGTAGTGAACCAATCCCACCGAAAGCCAACATGACAAGTACACGCACATCGACGTTGCCAAATGCATATGTTGTCGGACCAATGAATCCACGGTTGTGAGCAAAGACAGCGCCAGCAATCCCAAGCATTCCCGACCCAATAATGCCAGCGTAAACCCGATAACGGGTCACGTCGACACCGGCCAACTCCGCTGCCACCTCGTCGTCACGTAGCGCTCGAAAGGCCCAACCAAGATGGGACCGTTGGATCACCCGGTACATCACCAAGTAGAGCAGTACAAGAGCAAGGAATACATAGTAGGGAGCGACCTGACGATCCAGGATCGTATCTCTGCCTTGTTCGACTCGAAGACCATTCTCCCCACCGGTGAGATCTCCCTTTCCCAAGATGAAGCTCTCATAGGACAACGAGAATGCCAGGGTGACAATGCCAGTGAAGATCGTATCTAAGGATCGACTTACGGCGATCCAGCTCAGCAAACCACCCACGATGGCGGCCAATGCTCCCGCAATCATGATGCTAAGGATCAGGGGCACATCAAGCCGTTCGCTCAGAATGGCCGATCCGAAGCCGCCGATTCCGGCCAGTGCTCCGGTACACAGGAAAAGCTGGCCGGTACTGCCGAAAATGATATTGAAACCAATGCCGTAGGCCGCGAACAGCATGCCGCTGGTCACCACCGTCATCATTGAACCCGAAGCCTGGAACTGTAGGGGAACTAAAGCCAACCCAAGCCCAACCAACACGATGGGCACAAAGTCCCTGGTCCAACGGTCGGCACCATGAGCGGATGGTCGGCTATCCAGTGATCGCCCCGTCTCCGTTGTCGTCACTAGGATTTCACCCCCAAAAGTCCGCTGGGACGAACGACAATGGTGATTGCCGCCACCACAAGCAGAATAATCGTGCTTACATAGGAGCCGATGTAAAAGGCGCTGACGGTATTGACAATCCCCAGCAGAATCCCGGCCAGAAAAGCACCAGATACGCTTCCGAGTCCACCAACGACGGCAACAATGAGGGCAAAGACGGTCAAGCTCACCCCAGCGGTTGAATCGACTGGTGTCGTCATCGCCCTCGTCACGGCTACGACTCCGGCAAGGACACCACTCAAGGCAAAGACCACCGTCCGTACCAACGCCGGGTTTACCCCACAAAGCCGAGCACCTTGTTCGTCTTGGATAACCGATCGGGTCGCTCGGCCAAAGGTGGTGTAGCGAAAGAAAAGGGCGAGTGCCGCGCCAATACCAATAATGGCGGCCGAAGCAATAATAGATCCTCGTCTCATCGGAACATCGAGAATGCGAATTGGTGAGCCACTTACGCGCAAGGTCAGGGCCTCGATCGGGTAGCGCCATTCGAGAATTCCGTCAATTATGAATCCCACGCCCAACATCAGCAAGAGGCCAAGCAATACCCGACCTTCCCCCGGTTCTCGATACACCGGCTGCATCAAGGTGAGATCGAGGACAAGTCCCAGAATGCCAACCGCCGTCACCCCAATCAAAAGGGCTAAAGCTGTCTGAGTTCCGCCATCAATGAGTCGAGCAATAATGATTGCAGCCAAGACAGCCATCTGGCCATGGGCGAGATTCACGATCCCCCCAAGGCCGTACACCAATGTCAGGCCAACTCCGAGGATTCCGAACTGTAGGCCCAGAACAAAACCATCAAGCACCACCGCGGTCAGGTCGGTAAGGTTCATGAAACGAACTCCTCGTTTAGCACGCCACTACACGCCCAGGTAGGCGCGTCGAACGCCAGGATCGTCTCGCAACTCATCTGCCGTTCCAGTCAGGTCGATCCGCCCATGATCCAGAACATAGCCACGGTCCACCAGCCCCAAAGCCAAAGGAACCTGTTGCTCGGCCACGAGAATTGTCAGGCCATCACTTCGCAATTCAGCTAACGCATCATATGCCTCATTCGCCAACAGCGGCGAAAGCCCAGTTGTCGGCTCGTCCAACAACAGCACCCTTGGACTAGACATCAAGGCTCGACCCACAGCCAACATTTGCTGCTCGCCGCCACTCATGAGCCCCGCGTGTTGGCTCAGCCGCTCCTCGAGACGGGGGAAAAGCCTGAAGATCATGTCGAGTTGGCTACCGCTCGGACGTTTTGGATAGGCCCCAAGCACAAGGTTCTCACGCACCGACATTTGGGGGAACAGATGACGTTCAGCTGGAACGTATACGACTCCGGCTCGACTAACCTTGTGTGCCTTCTGGTTCGTGATGTCCTCACCATCGAAACGTACGGTCCCGGCAGTGGCTTCCAACATCCCACAAATCGCCCGAAACATCGTGGTCTTCCCCGCCCCATTGGAGCCAATGACGGCCACGGCCTCACCCTGGCCAACAAAGAGTGAGGCATTGTGTACGACGTCCTGACCGAGGTAGCCAGCGCAAAGCCCTTCGATCTCCAAAAGGTGACCACTCATAGGGTGGCCTCGGTTGTGCCCAGATACGCAGTGACCACGGCCGGGTCAGACATGACTTCTGTTGGTTCTCCGTCGGCCAGGAGTTGACCCAGGTCTAGCACGACCACCCGCTCAGCCAAGCTCATGACCGCCTTCATGACATGCTCGACCCAGATGACGGTTACACCCAACTGGTCGCGAGCTGTTCGGACAATGTCGATCGATGCCTGAAGTTCGGTGTCGTTCAGTCCAGCCATGACCTCGTCCAAGAGGAGCATCTTTGGTCTTCCAGCAAGGGCCCGGGCCAACTCAAGGAAGCGTTGTTGGTGGAGGTTGAGCACACCTACCTCGGCCTCGGCAAAATCGCCGAGGCCGACAAAGCCAAGTGCTTCCTCAGCCCGTTGCCTGGCGGCCTGGGTCGACGGCCGATGACCAACGGCCCCAAAGGTCGCCCCAACTACCACATTTTCCTGTACCGTCATCGATTCGAACACTCGAGGTGTCTGAAGCACCATCGAGATCCCCTTCTGGCGGACCGAGTGAGCTTTCAAGCCAGCAATTTCCTGGCGTTGGAACTTCACGCTGCCTCGCGTCGGGGGTTGCATGCCACTTATCGCCTTGAGCAGGGTGCTCTTGCCGGCCCCGTTCGGGCCGACCAAGGCCAGGATCTCTCCTTCTTGAACCCCAAAGCTCACGCGATCAACAGCAGGCAATCCGCCAAAATGTTTCTCAACATCAACGAGTTCTAAAATCGTCACTGGTTGTTTTTCTGTGCCATCCTGAGCCGCGACTCCCGCCGAGTCGCGTCAACTCTGGAAGACTTCCTAGGGAACGAATGGCTCGAGCGGCTCGGACAAGAACAGCTTCTCGGGGTACCAATCACCGGCAGCGTTAAGTCCCGCCGGGGCAGGCCCAGGACCCACCTTGATCAGGAGTAACTGTGAGGTCGCTAGCTCTCCCCATTCGGTCCAACTCACCGGGGAAGCCATTCCATCCAACTCATAGGTCTGGCCATGCAAGTATTCGGCGATAGCAGCAGGGTCGTCACCGACGTTGCTTACAGCGTCGGCCAACATCGTCACGACTCCATAACCAGCCACCGCATCATCTTCCATGAAGCTGTTTCCGGTTGCGGAAATGTAGCGGGCGGCGAGCTCGGCGTAGGAGTCGCTGAAGTAGTCAGCACAACTGTAATCGACATATCGACCGACAGCGGTGTCCCCAACCCCTTCAAGGACTGCGGAAAGCGAAGCGGAAGGACCGCTCACATTGGCTTCAAACCCGAAATCAGCGGCCTGAAGGAGAATCGGGCCCGTTCCCGGTGGGTGGCCGGTGGCCAGAATGAGATCTGGACCGAAGGAATCAAGGCTGCGTAGATAGGTGGCGAAGTCCTTTTCGGGGACTGGCGCAACCTCTACCTGTAGTTCAATGTCTGGAAGCTCAGCGAAAGCAGCTTCGGCCGCAGCCTTGAATGACTGACCCCAGGCGTAGTCAGCCACGATGGCCCCAACCTTGGTGAAGCCCTGCTGGCTTGCGTAGTCGGCCCACGGCGAAGCAATCATTGGCGCCGCTGGTAGGCAGGTACGGAAGGTATAGCGACTGTCGGTAGTCAGGATGGCCGATGACCCAGCCTTGCTTAAGAACAGTGGGACCTGAGCATCCTCCGCCACCAGGGTAGTGGCCAGACCAACGCCGCTGGAAATCGTTCCGCCGACAGCGATGACACCATCCTCGATGAGTCGTTCCATCTGTACAACGGCTTCCTCAGCGTCGGACTGGTCGTCTACGATGATCAACTCGAGCATCCGACCATCAACTCCGCCAGCGGCGTTGATTTCATCCACAGCCAGCTGCATTCCAGAGCTGGAGGGGATCCCCCACGACGTGAAAGGCCCGGTGAGGGAGGTGAGCGCGCCAATTTTAATGGGCTCGCCGCTGGCCTCCATCGCGCCATCGTCCTCCATATCTTCCATTTCTTCGGTGGCGGGTTCCTCATCAGCGGCCGGCGCGGCGCTGGTCTCTGATGTGGCCTCGGCTTCGGTGACATCACTGCCTGCATCGTCACTGGCGGAACCGCAAGCGGCCCCCACGAGAGCGAAAGCGGCAAGCAACGCCACCCATCTGGTGGACTTCGTAATCATCTATCCCCCTGTACATAAACGGCCATGGCCGACTCAAATCGAAATAGTTCCTCAAACGGGCTTTGCGTCGCCATCATAGGAGCGTTGTCCAACCACTTGAGGAATGCTTCGATCGAAGTGCGGTGTCGCCGAGATGTATAGCGATCTTTTTGCTGGTCGTCAATTGAATGCCCCGCTACGAGAGCGGCGTTACCGCGAAGTCAATCTCGCGTGGCTCCCAAGGACCCCAGGCCGTGCTGGCCTAACGAATGGCGGTCAGTATCCGTCCAATGGAGTCGTGTGGCCGACCCACGATTTGCTCATAGGCAATGGGATCAGTGGCGCCCTCGGTCACGATTACCAAGACAGTGGAACTCCCGTCAATTCCTACCTCCTGGCGGCGATCCTTGTCGCCCAGCAAAGCGGTCACACCCGCCAAAGATGCCCCGCCTGTTTCACCGGCAACCACCGCCGCCTCGGCTAAATCTCGCATGGCCTGACGAGCAGCCTCATCCTCTACCGAGACAAACCAATCAATACCAGCAGCGAGGCGGGGCCAAGCGATGAGGGAGGGTCGACCACAGTTCAAGCCAACCATGATCGACTGATGAGGCCCAGGCACATGTGCGATTTCGCCCAACTCGGCCGACTCCTGAACACAGTTGGCATCGAGCGGTTCGACTCCGATGATAGTTGGCTGGTTAGAGCCAGACCGATAGTGGGATACTCCCGCAGCCATGAAGGCCCCAACCCCCATCGGCACCGCCACAAGATCGGGATGGGCGAGTCCCGAAGCATCGATTGCATCATCAATCTCGTGGAAGATGGTGGCGTAGCCCTCGATTACCTGGTTCGGGATAGTTTCATAGCCGGGCCAAGATGTATCCGAGATAACGAGACAGGACTCCGAGACTTCCTTGGCTGCCCGAGCCACCGCAGCGTCATAGTCTCCGGCAACGATAGACACCGTCGCCCCTTCCTTCTCCATGGCCGAGATTCTGGCCGCGGCCATTCCATCGGGAACAAAGATTTGAGCCTCGAAACCCAACAGCCGAGCCATGAATGCGACCGCTCGACCATGATTTCCATCTGTGGCCGTCGCAAGTTTGAAAGGTTTCAGAAATACCAAGTTGGCCGCCAGTTCGTTGATATTGTGCCAAGGCTCGGGCTCTCGCCCGATATGAGCGCACAAAGCCTGGTAGGTGGCCCAAGATGCACCAAGAATCTTGAAGGAGGGCAGGCCCATTCGATAGGTCTCCGCCTTGACCAGAACTCGTCCGACTTGCAGACGACTTGCAAGAAGCGGTGCGTCAAGAAGCAGGGTTGGGGCATATGCTGGCATCCGGCGGTGGAACCCAGCCAGTTCGGGTGGTGGTGATGGCCACGTCCGATCTTGCCGTAGTAGATTCCTGGTCACATACGCGCTCATGATTGAAACTTAACAAATTGTCAAGCCATCCAGCTACTAGGCTTTGCGAAATGTTCAGCCAGGACCATGCAACGACCGATCTTGTCATCATCGGCGCCTCCCTCGTTGTCACCCAGGATCCGATGCTCGGTGAGATACCCGGAGGCTGGATCGCCATCACCGGCCACCAGATTACCGCCCTCGGCGGGCCGCAGCAGGATCCACCCCAGACCCGAGAACGCCTAGAGGCCACCGATTGCCTCATTACTCCGGGGCTGATCAACACCCATCACCATCTGTACCAGAATCTCACTCGAGCCTACGCCCCAATGACCTCGGCCCCCCTCTTTGGCTGGCTTCAGACCCTCTACCCCCTATGGCAGGCACTGGATGAGGAGGCTGCCTATGTCTCAGCATGGGTTGGCTTGGCCGAGCTCGCCCTCAGCGGTTGCACCACCTCGACCGATCACCTCTACCTCCACCCCAAGGGAGGTGGCGACCTCATATCGGCCGAGATCAGCGCAGCTCGAGAACTCGGGATGCGTTTCCATCCAACCCACGGGTCAATGAGCCTTTCTCATAAAGATGGTGGTCTTCCACCCGACAGCGTCGTTCTTGACGAAGATGATATTCTGGCCGAATCTCAGCGGCTAGTAGGCGTCCACCACGATCCATCCTTTGGAGCGATGACCAGGATTGCTCTCGCCCCCTGTTCCCCATTCTCGGTCACCCCGAACCTCATGAGGCGCACCGCTGAATTGGCGGAGTCATTGGATGTTCGCCTCCACACTCACTTGGCCGAGAACTCCGAAGACGACAACTACTCGCTTGAGGTCTTTGGTCGCCGACCGATCGAACAGTTCGAAGAGGTTGGTTGGATGACCGACCGGAGTTGGGTAGCTCACTGCGTCAGACCAAACCCACAAGAGACAACCCGCCTGGGAAGAGCCGGAGTCGGTGTGGCACATTGCCCCAGTTCCAATCTGATCTTGTCCAGCGGTATCGCCCCCGTAGTTGACCTTCGCGCTGCTGGAAGTCCGGTGGGAATAGGGTGCGATGGCTCCTCCTCGGCCGACTCAGCCTCCCTGTGGCAGGAAGCCCGCTTAGCCATGCTGGTAGGAAAGCTTAGGAGCGGGGCCGATCAGTTCTCGGCCAGAGATGCCCTCGACATGGCGACGCGGGGCGGAGCATCATGCCTGGGTCGCGGCGAGGAACTCGGTGTACTTCGGGTTGGGGCTCCGGCCGACATTGTCGCCTGGAGGCTTGAGGGCCCGGCCTTCGCTGGAGTTCTCGATGACCTGGTCGAGGGTTGGCTGCGATGCGGCCCCCTGGGGGCCCATCACACTGTCATCAACGGCTCCGTCGTGGTCAAGAATGGAGCGCTCGTCTCAGAGGAACTGCCAGACATGTTAGACCGACATCGAAAGCTCAGCCGTCGGTTCCAACCGGCCGCCGAGTTAACATAACCACCGATCCTCTACGGGAAGTTGTAGGACTGAAGGTTACTGCGCCAACTAAGGTTGCCC
>JAJRXF010000179.1 GCA_024276425.1 Actinomycetes bacterium
CAACCGAAGCATCCCTGCCGTAACCAAAAATGTTATTGATTGGCTTTCTCGGATGCCAGGCGAGAGCCCACTGTCACGGGCCACCGTCGGCATTGTTGCCTCAAGCCCTGGCGGTCATGAAGTCGCCGGCGTACGTCAGCATCTCGCTGACTCGGTTGGTGCGAATACCGCTAATCTCTACCCGACGTCACTAGGAATCGCCTCCATCGTTGAGAAGTTGACCGACGGAACGATGACCGATGAGGAGACTCGCGAGAATCTGCGCGGCTGGCTGGCTGGCTTTGTTGACCATGCTCGCAACGTGGACTGAGTCCCTAACGCAACTTTGTAAGGGACGATAACCCAGTAGCAAGTAGGGAAAACCCTGCTCCGGACCAACTAGGCCGACAGAGGATGGAAAGGGAGCCTATGATGTTTTGGTATGACCGAGTACACCTCTCCGGAGCATCACCCCGCCTTCGAGGAGTACTGCGAAACAATCTGGGAACTCTCCGAGGACGGAGTCCGCGTCATTCAGGCTCGACTGGCCGAGCGACTTGGGGTGTCTCGGCCAGCGGTATCAGAAATGATCCGCCGAATGGTCGAAGAAGACCTGATCGCGATAGCGGGGACCGAGATTAGCCTGACCAGTTCCGGGGCGAAACTCGCAACCACCATGGTTCGCCGCCACCGGTTAGCCGAGCGCTTCCTTACCGACATGCTCGGTCTTTCTTGGGCCGCCGCCCACCACGAAGCAGGCAAATGGGAACACGTCATCAGCCCCGAAGTAGAGAAGGCCATTTCTGATCGACTTGGAAACCCAACAACCTGTCCTCACGGCAACCCGATCCCCGGCTCCACCTATGTGGAGCCTCGGCTCGCCGCCCTGTCTACCATCGAGCCGGGGAACGCAGTTACCGTGACCCGGATCCCCGAGGAACTTGAGTTTGCACCTGGCTTGTTGGAATTCTTAGAGGAGAACCAGCTAGTTCCCGGCACCAGCGCCGAGATCATCGCTAAATCGCCAGATGGCACCGCTACCCTCCAGATCGACACCCGCGTGGTTGGCATCAGCGCATTCACCGCCGAGCGCATTCTTGTCACTGTCGACTCTCCCGACTAGCTGGGTGCCATCCCCAAAGACTTCGCCCCCTCGCCCTCAGCCTCCGTTCTGGGTGGCCAAGGCCTGAAGGACCGAGTCAAAACCATCGGCATAAGTCACCAGATCCCAGCCCGGACGGTTACCGCCAAGGGGTTTGGTGAAAGCCCGTTCTAAAGCAAACATCACCCCCGATTTCTCCCACCAACCAGCAGCATCAGGGGGGTCAAGAAAAACCATAGGACTGGGTGGGCCGAAGGTTCGATACGCATTCTGGGCTGCATCCTGAAAGACCTCTTGCAGGGTGCCAGGACCGCCCCGGACAAAAACTATTCCTCCCAACGCGATTGCCAGCAACCCATCTTCTCGCTCACTATTGGAGAAGTACTTGGCAATCCGGGTGGCGAATGGATTTGACGGCTCATGTCCGTAGAACCAGGTAGGCACAGACAAGCTCTCTGTCGGCTCCGCGATGCCCTCCATAACATCAAGAGAGACCGCAACAAATGCATCGGGATCACGAGCAAACTCGGGAACCGTGGCTAAGGCAGCAACCCGCTCGTCAACCTCTTGCTGATTGAGGTGGGAGGTGACGGCAACGAGATTCGCGGCCTCCATCGCCCCCGGTCCACCCCCGGTTGTGACGCAGTATCCGGCCTTGGCCAGGCCCCGGCCAAGACTGACCGCCTGACCATAGCCAGCCGATCCACGTACAAGGGCGTGGCCTCCCATCACCCCCACCAAGGTTCGAGAGCTACGGAACTCATTGAGGGCAACCGTGATTCCGTGATCATGCAACCGCTGAGCTAACTCTTCTACCGGCGCAATAGGGGGTCCGCCACTTACTCTGGCCCGTCGATAAATGACCTGATCGAGGCAACCCTCAAAACCAACCTGGCGAAAATCAGGATACAAACTGGCAGCGTCATAGAGGCCAGCCGGTGTTGGGTCATAGGGCAACACCCCAAGCCGGTCCCGCAGTTGATCAATGAGCTGATCAACTTCGCTGGCCCAGTCACTCGGTTGTTCACAAAAGGAGTCACTCATCCACCTAGTGTGCCCGGCACCCTCGGCGGAGCGGGCCATGCCTTACCCTTGGGTCAACTCAGTGCCAAAGCCCGCCCCTCATGAGCCAAAAGCCAGGCTTTTCCATCAAGCCCTCCGGCAAACCCGGTGAGCGAACCATCGGCACCGATGATCCGGTGGCAGGGTAACACAATGGAAATTGGGTTCTTTCCGTTGGCCGATGCCACCGCCCGAACACTTTTAGGCCTTCCAAGAGCCGCCGCCTGTTGCCCATAGGTAGCCGTCTGGCCATAGGGAATGCTCGCTAGTCCAAACCAGACCAAGAGCTGGAACTCGGTTCCGCGTGGATCCAATGGCAACTCAAAAACCTCTCGGTCCCCAGCAAAGTATTCGTCTAACTCCCGGACTGTTTGTGTCAGGATGCTTGAGGAGCCCGCATGACTGTGCCCGAGCTTGACTCGCCGACGATTACCTTCGCCCCCAACATCATCATTGGGCCAGAGGATGGCCCGTATTCCCTTGTCGCTGGCGACCAGGCGGAGCATCCCGAGGGGAGACTCATACCTTGTCTCTACCAGTTCTTCGTCGCGATCAATCATCAGAGTCTCCACTCACTGGTGTCGGGTTACCGACAGGGCTGGATGGGCATACTCGGCCCATAGGTGGTGCATCACATAGGATCGCCAAGGCCGCCAGCTTTCGGACGCTTCTTGGAGCCCCTCGGCGTCGCTGGGAAGCCCAACAGCACCTGCCGCTCGCCGAAGTGCCAGATCGCCCGA
>JAJRXF010000180.1 GCA_024276425.1 Actinomycetes bacterium
CCGCTGTTGTGGTGGTTGTGGCCTCGGTAGTGGTGGTTGTGGCCTCGGTAGTGGTGGTTGTGGCCTCGGTAGTGGTGGTTGTGGCCTCGGTAGTGGTGGTTGTGGCCTCGGTAGTGGTGGTTGTGGCCTCCTCTGTGAACGTCACGTTGGCGCTCTTAGTCACGGTGAGACCCGTCGCCACGTCCTGAGCGGTCAGGGCCACCGTAACGGTCCCGGCAACGTCGTACTGGATGTCAACTCGGAAAGGGTTCATGAGCCATGAGCTGGCCTGAGTGGGATCGGGCCAACTGATATCCCAGCTCGGGTTCAAGAAGTCAGCCGGGTCGCCAACCAGTTCACAACCTGTCAGAGTTCCTGCTGCGATGGTGGCTGCACGACAAGACACTCCGAAGGGCGAGGCAGCGGGAGCCGGATCCGACACCGTAACGTTGCGGGTTGCCGTGTCGTTTCCGCCTGGACCAGTGACTGAGACCGTCACCGTGTAGGTTCCGGGGGTGGTGAAGGTATGGCTAATGGTGGCTCCCGAACCGGAAGGTCCTCCACTGATTTGCCAGGCGTAGGAATCGATTGAGCCACCACTATTGTTTACCGACCAGGAGCCATTCTGACCTGTTTCACGGCTCGCCGGGCCGTTTACGGAAATAACGGGCGCAGGGTCAACCGGGGGAGGATCGGTGACAGTTACGAACAGTGATCCCTCTCCCTCGACCGAGCCATCACTAGTAGAGACAGTGATTTCATAGGTGCCCGGCCCAGACCAGGAGGCTTCAAGACTGGTTCCGTTCGGAGTAACTGAGTCGGCTCCCTGCACATTCCAATGGGGGTTTGGTGTTCCGTTCGGATTGGACGTTGTGACCGAGTAGCCGACCGTTTGGCCTACCTGCACGTTGGCGTCTCCGACGATTGTCAGCAGATAGGGCGGAGCCTTGTCGACAACCTCGATGGTGAGATTCGTTGTGTTGGTTCTGCCATCATCGGTCATGACCGTGAGGACAACACTCTTGGGGCCGGTGGTATCGAAGGTAACCGAAGGGTTCTGAGCCGTGGAGGATCCGGGTGTCCCTCCCTCAAAGGTCCACTCCCAGGAGGTTGGATCGCCCTGACTGGCATCGAAGAGCTTTGCCGCCTCACCGACGGTTACCTTGCTCGGAGCAGTCACCGCCGCCACTAACTCGACTTGAATATCGGAGGGAATGACCCTGACGGCGATGGTTTCAGAATCACAGATGTTGTCTGGGTCACAAGCTTCGAGCGTCACTCGATAGTCACCCGCGCTCGGGAACGTGTAATCAAAGCGGCCAAAGGAGATGATCGGCGCCAGAAATCCCGTGTCGGGCGAAACCGCTAGATCAAAGAACCGAGGATTCCCAGCCAGGGTGACAGATTGAAAGGTAATGGACTCACCCACCTTGATCTGGCTTGCGGTTGAGGCTAGTTGAATGTCGATAATGGGCGGGGTGGTTGTCGACTCTGGGGCCGAGGAGAACGGTGTTGTTTCCGCTGGCCGTCCGGTGATTGGGGGGGCTGGTGGCGCCACACCCTCAACCGTGGTGGTCGTCTCCTCCAGCGTCGGGCCAAGCGGATCGACCTCGGGCTGGGTCAACTCGGGCCCACTGTCATTGAGCCCCTGTCCATCGTCAGGGACAAGCTGATCTTGGCTCGGCCCAGGGGCAGCGCTGTCACTTCGATCGCCCCCTCCGCTGAGTGCAATTGCCTGACCATCAACGCCGGGATCATCAATCGGAGCAGCGACAAAGCCCGAATCTGACCCTTGATCGTATTTGGCCACCGGGATAACGTCGCCATTTCTACGAACGAGTCCAGCCACTGTGGAGTTTGGATCATTGAACCAAACCGTCCCAGTTTCGGTCACGAGATCGAAGGATGCTCCAAGGGTTATGCCATCAACGGACTGCCGAGCAACGATGCTCTTGGTTTCGAGATCGACGATAACGACCTCACCACGACTGAAGTCTGGGATGACTCCCCAACCTTGGGTAACCGCTGGGGTTCCATAGCTTCCTGCCTCCATGGAGAAGAAGGCCTCAGAACTCGGGCAACCAGACTCGGCTGGGGACCACATCATGACTCCACCATCGTCGGAGACAACAAGCAGTTGACCGTCGCCACCACCGACTCCAAGCTTGGCACCATCGGGAAATTCCAGCCGAGGACAGACCACTCCAGACCCCTCCAGCCAGACTCGCTGATCATCAAGGTCGACACCTGCCTGTACTCCACCGAGATCTCGCAAGGCGACTGGGCCCGTCATCTCCGAAAT
The DNA here is from genome assembly GCA_024276425.1 of Actinomycetes bacterium. Classification (GTDB taxonomy): domain Bacteria; phylum Actinomycetota; class Acidimicrobiia; order Acidimicrobiales; family SZUA-35; genus JAJRQY01. The sequence continues at coordinate 2,282 of JAJRXF010000180.1, forward strand.
GGTGATGCTGGCACCATCGGCGGAGAAGCGACGCATGGGTGCGTTAGGTTCCAGCGAAGAATAGAGCAGCGCACCATCCTCGGTAACGGCACCTTCAGATAGGCGGCCAGACACGGGGGCTGAAGGTCGACGCTCAAGGGTTTCAAGATCAATCGGAGCAACCGACCCTGGCTGAACCAACCAGCCAGAATCCTGGCTGGCCAGGATGTTCAGAGAAGCTCCAGGCTCACCAAACTTCACTCGCCCGGTGGCAATGGACCAGTCGGCCCCATCCAACCTGCTGACGGTACCGTCGGACTCGTTGACCAGAATCGCATCCGAACCCCACTGTACGACTTCGAAGCGGTCACCCTGATCGGCCACCCCCAGAGAAGTGGCGATGGATCCGCTGCCCCCATCAAGCAGTGACACTCCACCGATGGCGAGCGAGGGAAGCCAAACCGAGCCATCGGCCAAACGAAGCTCAACCTCAGCCCGAGGATCGGAGCGAACGACGAAAACGCCAGCCAGCAGAATCAGAGCGGCCGCGACCGCACCAAAGACCACGCCGTCAACTCGGGGACCAACCTGCTGTTGAAGTTTCTGTAACCGACTCACGACCTCGTACCTCCACTCCTGGCCTGCCAAGGCCAACGAGGAAACCGCATTCTGTCCGGACGGGGATCCGCATCTCCCCAACCCAGTTCTCCAGTCTGCCAGGTTCCGCCCCTGACTTCCTGTTCGTTGACTAATGCTGGGGAGATACCGATCATTCAGGTTCCCGTCGGCCATTGCGGGCTCCGCAATAGTTCTTCCCACTCATATTGCCCACAGAAGCGCCGACTGGCATCGGGGATTCCCCCAAACAATCCCCCAGTAAAGCGATGAATCGGCGACTAACTGTCAGCGCCACTCCTGGGTCCGGAGCCGCCGAATTCGTTCGGCCGGATCAGGGTGAGTGGCAAAGAGCTTCGACATGGCGACCCGTCGGTTAGCCAAAGGATTGATGATGTAATGGCTGGCTTGGGGTGGGGGGATATTCGACGAGATCTGCAAGCTGTAGCCGTGAAGTTTCTCCAAAGCTCGGGCCAATGATTCTCCCTCGCCAAGCATCCGCGCTGCATCTCGATCGGCCTCGAACTCTCGACTCCGACTGATGGCCATTTGGATCAGACCAGCAGCCATCGGGGCCAGCATGGCAAAAGCCAACAAGATGATGGGGTTCCCATCGTTGTTGGCTCGCCGCCGACCACCGAACAGCCCGCTGTACATAGCCATATTGGCGGCGTAACTGATAGCAGTGGCGATGGCTGCCGCCACCGAGCCAGTAAGAATATCCCGGCTTTTGACGTGGGATAGTTCGTGGGCAAGTACCCCGCGGACCTCCCCCCATTCGAGTGTCTGAAGCAGACCCTGGGTCACACACACGGCGGCGTTAGACGGGTTCCGACCGGTGGCAAAAGCATTTGGCTGCTGTTCCGGCGAGATATAGAGTCTGGGCATTGGCATGTTGGCCAGAGCAGTCAACTCCACCATTATGGAGTGATACTCCGGGTATTGGATGGGTGAGATCTCGATCGCCTTAGCTGATCGAATAGCGAGGGTGTCACTACGCCAATAGGACCAACCAACGGTGCCTAGAGCAAGGATGGCACCAATGGTCAGCCCGCCTCGGCCACCAAGGGCGGCTCCGGCCATCATGAACAGACTTGCCAGTCCTCCAAGGAGTACGGCAGTCTTCAACCCGTTTTTCATCTTGCCCCTTAGTCGTCCTCGCCAGCCGATGCGCGGTCTGCAATCTCCTGGACAACTGCTGGGTCGGCCAGAGTTGTCGTGTCACCGAGCGATCGGCCATCGGCCACATCACGTAGTAGCCTCCGCATGATCTTTCCTGAGCGAGTTTTGGGAAGGTCCGGCACGATGACAACCGTCTTTGGACGAGCGATTTTTCCGAGTTTATCGCCAACATGAGCGCGAATCTCATCGCCAAGCTCTTGAGATGCTTCGTGGGTACCGCGGAGAATTACATAGCCAATAATGGCCTGCCCAGTCAGATCATCGTTGCCACCAACGACCGCTGCTTCGGCCACCGCTGGGTGACCGACTAGCGCCGATTCTACTTCGGTCGTCGAAATCCGGTGACCCGATACGTTCATAACATCATCGACTCGTCCGAGTAGCCAGAGATAACCGTCGGCGTCAAGCTTGGCCCCATCACCAGCAAAGTAACGACCCTCATAGGTTGACCAGTATGTCTCCCGATAGCGTTCTTCGTCGCCCCAGATTCCTCGCAACATCGAAGGCCACGGACGAGAAATCGTGAGATAGCCCCCGCCTTCGGTCACCACATTGCCGCCGTCATCCACCAAATCAACAAACACCCCAGGGATAGCGCCACAGGCCGATCCCGGTTTGGTCTCGGTGACGCCTGGCATCGGCGCAATCATGTGTCCCCCGGTTTCGGTCTGCCACCAGGTGTCAACAATGGGGCGCTCACCACCTCCAATGTTGTCGTGATACCACATCCACGCCTCCGGATTGATTGGCTCACCCACCGTTCCTAATACTCGCAACGACGTCAGATCGTGACGAGCTGGCTCTTCAGTCCCCCACTTCATGAACATTCGAATAGCAGTCGGAGCGGTATAAAGCTGGGTAACCCCGTAACGCTCGATGATCTCCCAGAACCGGTCCTTGTTTGGGGTGTCCGGCGTTCCCTCATACATGACCGAGGTACATCCGTTGGTGAGTGGGCCATACACGATGTAGCTATGTCCGGTTACCCAGCCAATGTCAGCAGCGCACCAATAGACATCAGTCTCAGGTTTGAGGTCGAAAATGTACTTGTGGGAGAAGGCCACCTGCGTCAGGTACCCGCCGGTCGTGTGCATGATTCCTTTGGGCTTGGCCGTGGTCCCCGAGGTATAGAGCAGGTACAGCAACTGCTCGGAGTCCATTGGCTCCGCCGGACAGTCCGGCGACGCGTCCGCCATCAGGTCGTGCCACCAAAGGTCACGGCCCTCGACCATCTCCGGATTGGTGTCACAGCGGTTGGCGACGATTACCTTCTCGACCGATGGGGCCCCAATGTCCAAAGCAGCATCAACGGTAGGCTTCAGCAAGGCAGCCGATCCCTTACGGAACCCAGCATCGGCGGTAATGATGAGCTTGGTTTCGGCATCGTTGCAACGGTCCACGATGGCGTCGGCGGAGAAACCACCAAAGATCACCGAGTGGGCCACACCGATACGAGTACAGGCCAACATGGCTATCGGCAGCTCAAGGATCATGGGCATGTAGATGGCAACCCTGTCACCCTTTTGAAGCCCAAGACTTTTGAGGACATTGGCAAACTTCTTGACCTCAGTAAGAAGCTCGCTATAGGTCAGGGTGACCTTGTCCCCGGGCTCGCCCTCCCAGTGATAGGCAACTTTGTCTCCCCTGCCCGCCTCGACGTGGCGGTCAAGACAGTTGTAGGAGACGTTGAGCTTGCCGCCGACAAACCAGTGGGCAAAGGGGAGCTTCCAGTTCAGCGTGGTTTCAAAGTCAGCATCCCAACTCAACAACTCTCGTGCCTGCCGGGCCCAGAACGCCTCATAGTCGGCCTCTGCCTCGTCGTACAAGGACCGATCACTGGTGTTGGCCTGAGCGGCGAAAGCAGCCGACGGAACAAACTTCCGCTGCTCATTCTCATAAACCTCGATCGCTGGCTCTGACATTCTCTCGCTCCTCGGAGATCAAATGGGTAGTGGGCTGATCGTAACCCGCTCGTTCAGTCCAGACCGTATGTGGCTCGCAAACCTGCCACCAGAGCATCGAGGCCGCGCTTGAAGATCTCGTCTGGAGTGACTTCCTGGCTTATATTAATGAAGAGGGCGAAGTCTTCATCATCCAGTTCACTGGTGTCAACTACGAGCCCATCTCGGATCTGGCGCATCGAACCGAACTCGGTAGCGGCATGGCCAAGAACATAAGAAACACAGAAATGAAACGCCTGCCCAGATTGCAGAACGTCGAGTCCCGCTGCCTTGAAACGCTCGAGTGCCCACCGGAGAACGCGGAAGGCTGACATCGAGCGGCCGGGTCGATTAACGAAGAGTTCCAGGGAGCCCGGATGTTCCAACATCACCTGGTGAAACGAACGAAGGGCGCTTCGGATTGCCTGCTCCCAGTCTGAATCCGGCAGTTCTTGTGGCAGTTCTATCTTGTCATAGAGTTGATCGAGGACAGCATCGAGAAGGTCATCCTTGTTGGACACATAGTGGTAGAGCGACATGGCTTCGACCCCGAGTTCGGCGCCGAGTTTGCGCATCGAGAGGCCGGGAAGGCCAACGTCACCGATCATGGCCAGAGCCCGCTCGGCGATACGTTGACGCGACAGAGGGGTTCGATCGACGATGGCCATTGGCTCAGATTACCAAGTCAAGTCGTCGGAGACCTCAGGGCGAGTCGAACCGGCGTCACACCAGTACTTGGCTAGCAGCATCACTCACGAAGAGTAAGTCAGGACGAGCCAGCTCCCAAGACCGCTCGGATCGGTGAGGGCAGCAGACTCCCCAACACGACTGCGCATTCGGAACGCCTTCAGCGTCGGGGCATCGGCATGTTCTTGCCAGTATGCCCGACCCTCCTCAACCAGTTGCCCAATTCCCCAGTGGCCAAGCCAGTCTGCCTGGTTGGTGACGGTGTCTGGCTTCGGCAACTGATCGACCGCTACGTCGGTGGTGATGTCCCATTGCCCCGGTTCGAAAAGCGGGTCATGTCCTCGTCGATGTTGCTGATAAGTCCGAAGCCAGCCGCCACGATTGGCGAGCTCTGCGGTCGTCTTCAGCCCATAGTCAAACACAATAAGCTTGGAGGCCCCCCGCTCAAGTACGTTCGTGACCCATTGCCTAGCAGCGGACAACATGGGAGCCCGCTGGCCCACGGCAAGCTCAAACCCGGGCTGGAACCCTTTGGGGCAATCAACGAGTCGTTCTCTTCTACCCTCAGCATTGCCCTCTATATAAACCTCCCGCCAGCCTCTGGCTTGCCGTTCGACGACCCGAAACACCAGGTTGTCCAGAAGCTCGTTGGCAATCACGACCGAGCCACGGAGATCCCCCGGGAGTGGCGTGCGAGCGGCCCGATCAACTCCGAGAAGCTCCCAGGCCCGGGCGCAAGGAGGGTCGGCCTTGGTCAGGCTCTTGAGCAGCGTCCCAGGACCCGTACCGGCGTCGATGACCCGAAAGTTGGGTGGTCGTCCGTTGTCAGCCCACCAAGAGTTCACCGCACGGGCGAGCACCGCTCCAAAGAGTGGCCCAACCTCGGAGCTGGTTAGGAAGTCGCCGCTTCTCCCGCCAGCCACCCCTCGACCTGAACCGTAGAATCCGTTTGGTCCATACAGACTTTGCTCCATGAACGCATCGAAGCGCTGCACGGCCTGAGCCTCCCAAACTAGGGTAAGGCCAGTTGGAGACTGCCGGAAATATCGCTAACGAGGCCGGGCAGAATGCCACTGACAATGGTTACCAACAAGGTCAGAGCGAGTGCCACCTGCAACGCGGGTGGAGTCACGATCCGGGACGTATCACCATCGGGCGTTGGCAGGAACCACATCTGACGGGTGATATTGAGGTAGTAGACGGCGGCAATGACCGAGTTTACTGCCAAGACGATGGCCAGCATGATACCCAGGTAGCGGTTGCCGTCCGTGAGGACTCGGAATAGTTCGAACTTTGCCCACCATCCACCCGCTGGAGGGATACCAGCCAAAGAGAACAAGAACATCGTCATGGCTAGAGTCAGCCCTGGGGCATACCCAAACATGCCGCCGTAGCTGGAGATCTCGGCAGAACCCGTCTTGCGGGCAGCAATAATCACCACGGCAAAAGCCCCAAGGTTCATGGCGGCGTAGATCACTAGATAGGTGACCATGGCCGATGGCACCCGGTCGACGTTCGTTCCATAGACCGCCAATGGAGCCATGATGTAGCCAGCCTGGGCTACACCGGAATATGCCAGCATGCGCACCAGGTTCGTCTGCCGCAAGGCAATAAGGTTGCCCACCGTCATGGTCACCCCAGCAAGGACGGCCATCAAGGGCTCAACAACGTCAGACTGGCCGGGGAAGGCCACGATGACCACATTCATGAGAGCGACAAAACCGGCCGCCTTGGATGCGACAGCAAGAAAGGCGGTGAGGGGAGTCGGTGCGCCCTCGTAGGTGTCCGGTGCCCAAGTGTGAAAAGGCACGGCCGAGACCTTGAAGCCGAAACCGATGACGCTGAACACGATGGCCAAGGTGATCAATGGCTTCGATTCGCCAATGGACAAGGCAGCAGCAATGTCAACCAGCTTGGTTGATCCGGCCAGTCCGTAAAGTAGTGACATGCCATAGAGCAAGATGGCCGAGGCAAAGACGCCCATCAGCATGTACTTGAGTCCCGCCTCATTGGACCTAAGGTCCCGCTTGCGCCAGGCCGCCATAAGATAGGCGGGAATCGAGATCAGTTCGAGCGCTACGAAAATTGAGATGAGATCCCGGGATGAACTCATCACCAGCATGCCGAGAATCGATGCAGCAATAAGCTGATAAAACTCGCTGTCGTAATAGTCACCTTCGCTCATGTAGTTCGTCGATAGCAACGCGATCACGTAACCCGTGAGAAGAAACAGGCCCTTCAGAACCAGCGAATAGCGATCCACAACATAGGCCCCGTCAAATAGGGACCGGGGCAACTCATCTTCCTGACTCCAAAGGGTTAGGACAGGAATGAGGGCAGCCAGGAAGGCAAAGCTGGTCAGGGTTGGCATTAGCTTGCGTACCCGCTCCAGCCCGACAAGATCGATGATCGTGATCAAAGCACCAGCCGCCAACAGCACCAACTCGGGCGCTACCGCATGCCAATCAATCGCAGGCCGATTGAATGGCTCCAGTGTCACTTGAGCCAGAAGGCTGGCGGCGTAGGCAAACATTGGCGCCTACTTCCCGGCCGCAGCTAGGGCGTCAGTTAGAACCGTCACTGGCCCATCAGTCATGTCGAAGATGAGACCTGGAACGAAACCAAGCAAGACAATCAAAGCCAACAATGGCACCCACGCAATCCATTCGGTAGGCACAACATCGGTGATGGCCGGATCATTCTCGAACTCTTCGCTAGGCCGACCAAAGGCCGTCCTCTGAAGCAGCCAAAGAAGATAGCCAGCAGCCAAGACCGTCCCGATGGCCGCCACCACCATGTAGACCCGGAACAGTCCAACCGAGATCCCTTCCTGGGGGCTGTACGCGGCCAGAATCGCCGGGAACTCGCCCCAGAAGCCAGCCAGACCAGGAAGGCCCAGGGATGCCATCGTGGCTAGACCCAAGATCCACCCCATCCGCGGAGCCGAGATCAACAGACCACCAAGGCGCTTGATCTCCAAGGTGTGATACCTCTCCTTAATCGAGCCAGCAACAAAGAACAACAGGCCGGTGATCAAGCCGTGAGCCACCATGCCAAAGATGGCCGCATTGAGACCGAAGTCGGTCATGGTTGCGATGCCGAGCATGACATAGCCCATGTGAGCCACCGAAGAGAAGGCGATAAGTCGCTTCATATCCGTTTGAGCCAAACAGCCAAGGGCACCATAAATGATGCCAATGACAGCCAACAAACCAATCCAGGGGGCCCATTTTATCGAAGCTTCGGGAAGGATCTGAATGGCAATCCGGATGAACCCGTAGGTGCCGAGCTTCAACAAGACTGCGGCCAGGATTACCGAGCCCTGGGTTGGAGCCTGGGTGTGGGCGTCGGGGAGCCAGGTGTGAAACGGAAACATCGGCACCTTGATACCAAAGCCCAAGAACATGCCAGCGAAGATCAGAACCTGAGTGCTGAGCTTGACGTCATTGGACTGGACGGCTTCGGCTAAGCCGACCATGTTGAAGGTGGTTCCGCCGGTGACCCAGTAGAGGGCCAGGAAGCTCACCAGCATGAGGGCAGACCCAAACAAGGTGAAGAGGAAAAACTTGATGGCGGCATAGAGCCGGTTCTCGCCGCCCCAGACGCCGATCATGAAGTACATGGGGAGGAGAACGACCTCGAAGAAGACGAAGAACAACACCAAGTCTTGGGCCACAAAGCTGCCAAGCATGCCGGTGTGGAGCACCAGCGTCAGCATCAGGAATGCCTTGGTATTGCCGGGCTGAGGGATGTGATTCCAGCTGTAGACGATGACCAATGGGACGACCAGCAAGGTCAGGGCAATGAGCGGAACAGAAATGCCATCAACGGCCACGGTGTAGCGGGCATTAATGATATTGATCCAGGGTCTGTCAATGAGATAGCTGAGCTCGCTCCATTTCGCCGACCCCAGTCGATAGAAATCGACCACCATCCAGCCACCAATAATTCCGGTGATGACCGTTGTGGCCAAGGCGATGGTTTTGTGGGCTTCTTCATTCTTGCCTGGGACCATCATCATTATGGCCGCCCCAACCAGAGGCAGGAAGACCATGAGAGTGATGCCGTAGTCGGCGAGGAAGGACTGTTCCATTTGCTATTTCCCTTACACAGCGACGATGAAGACGGCGGCCAGCAAGGCGGCCGCTGCAAACATCAGGGTTGCGTACTGTCGGATCTTTCCGGACTGCACCTTGCGGAGGACTTCACCGGAGCTTTCTGCTCCGAATCCTGAAGCGTTGACTGCACCATCAATTGCGCCTTGGTCAATGAAGCGATAAACGAACCGACCAATAATGGTCGACCCGGTTCCGGCCGCATTGATGATGCCATCCAAGACGTTCTGGTTGAACCAATAGGCGGCTCGAGCCACCGGCCCCTTCGTTCCACCGGCAATCACGCCAGTATAAAGGTGGTCCAGATAATACTTCTCAACCAGCAACTTGTGACCAGCTCGGGCCAGCCTGTTCTTGTCCCGGAGGCCTCCGGTTACCTCGGTGGCCAGCTTGTCCTTTGCGTACAGCTTGGAGTAGTACGTCCAGACCAGCAGCCCCGTCGCCAAACCAATAATGGTTGCCAACAAGGCCAGGGCCACGCTGGGCTTAGCATGCCCAATCGTTGGGAAGGAACTGATACCGGACGGTTCGACCCAGCGAATGAACTTCTCCCCAATCCGGCTTCCCAGGACTGGGAATCCCTCAGGAATGTTGAATAGGCCAGCGAACACTGCTCCAAAGGCCAGAATGATCAAGGGGGTAGTAATCAGTGGGCCGGACTCGTGTGGCGTCTCGTGACCCCGGTACTCTCCAAAGAACGTCAGCCAGATAACTCGGACCATGTACCCAGCCGTCATTCCTGCTGCGATCATGCCGAAAATGAACGGAACCCAATAGGTTCCGTTACCACCGGTTCCGGGGAACGCACCGGCTCCAACCAAGATCTCGTCCTTGGACCAGAATCCAGCCAGGGGTGGGATGCCAGCCAGTGCTCCGGATGCAATGACGAAGGTCCAGAACGTCTTGGGCATGAACTTGCGTAGACCCCCCATGTCCTTCTTCATATCAAAGCTGTGATGGCAGGCGTGGCTGACCGAGCCAGCGCCAAGGAACAGGGCCGCTTTGAAGATGGCGTGGGTGAACAAGTGGAAGAAGGCCGCGGTATAGGCGCCGACACCAAGGGCTAGCACCATGTAGCCGAGCTGTGAGACCGTTGAGTAGGCCAGGACCTTCTTAATGTCGTCTTGAACAAAGGCCAAGGCGCCTGCCCCCACAGTGGTGATACCGCCGATGAGGGCCATGGCATTGAGGGTCCCTCCCGAGATGCCAAAGCCGATGAAGAAGACGGCATAAAGGCGACCGATGAGGTAGATACCAGCGACGACCATGGTGGCGGCGTGGATCAGAGCAGACACTGGTGTTGGTCCAGCCATGGCGTCAGGCAGCCAAGTGTGAAGGATGAACTGCCCCGACTTGGACATGACAGCGGCCATCAAGAAGAGACCAGCTACGAGAAGGGTGTTCTTGGAGATGGCACCGGAGATAGCAGCTTCATTGATGGCGACAATGTCAAAGGTCTTACCGGCCCCAAAATAGAGGATGATCATGCCGACCAACAGACCAATGTCACCGACACGGTTGGTCAAGAAGGCCTTGAGTGCGGCATCGGAGTTTGGTTTTTCCTCCCACCAATGCCCAATTAGGGCAAAGGAGCAGACTCCAACCAGTTCCCACCCGACGATCAACTGGAGCGTGCTGGAGGACAACACCATAAACAACATGGAGGCCGTGAACAGCGACAAGAATGCAAAGTAGTGGGTGTAGCGGCGATCCCCAGCCACATAGTCAGTGGAATAGACGTGGACCAGTCCGGATATGAACGTCACAACCACCAAGAGCAGCACGGACTGACCATCAACCAGGGTGCCAACGGTGATATCAGAGCCACCCTCCGAAGCCGGCCCGCCATTTTGGAACCAGGTGACGTCATTGACGACGGGGCAGGGACTGAACCTTTGCTCACCGTGGCCACTCTCGCCACCGCCCTCTCCCTCACCTTCGCCCTCAGCCGCAGCCTCAGTGTCGTGATTGCTCCCACCAACGGCTACTTCACCTCCGGCGCAGGAAATCGGACCAGCCTGAGCCTCGTTGACGTCCCCGTTGTAGCCGATCCAGGAAAAGGCGATGACGAGCGCAAACAAGAAGGAGCCAACGACCGCTGGCACACCAACCAGGTGCGGCTTGATGCTCAATCGTTTGGAGAAAAACAGAATGAAGAGAAAGGAGGCGGCCATGACAGCCGGAATAAGCCAGACATAGTTAAAGACCGTGGGCACAGCGACGGCTTCGGCAGCAAGAAGAAGGTTCACAGAGGCTCCCGATCAACCCTTGAGTAGGTCGGCTTCAGCGACATTGATACTGCGGCGATTGCGAAAAATCAGAAGCACGATGGCCAACCCCACTCCGACCTCTGCCGCAGCCACTGCGATGACGAACAAGACGAACACCTGACCAGAGATGTCCTGGTGAAGAGCCCCGAATGCCACCAGGTTGATGTTGACCGCATTGAGGATGAGTTCGATCGACATCAAAACTAAGACACCGTTCTTGCGAGTAAGAACGCCATAGACCCCGATGCTGAACAAGATGGCGGCGAAGAAGAGGAACTGATTGAGGAACATCGGCTAATCCCTTCTGGCCACGACGACGGCCCCAATCAGGGCGGCGAGCAGGAGCATGGACAATGCCTCAAAGGGCACGATGTATTGGCTGAAGATCGAATTCGCCACCTGGCCAGTTCGCTGTACTGCCATATCGGCCGGGAGTTCGTCAGTCCCAAAGGCCTCCCACAACGAGTAGCCCATGACGGCAAACATGGAGACCGCGCTCAACCCGCCGATCCACTTCGAGTCATAGTCAAGATCGCCGTCATCACCAATCTTGGCCCGAGTCAACATGACACCAAACAGCAGGAGCACCATGACCGCTCCGATGTAAACCATGACCTGAGTAGCGGCAGCAAACTCGGCCCCAAGCACGATGTAGGTGGCAGCCACCACCGTAAGCACCACTAGCAGATAGAGGGCGGCGTGAACCACGTTCTTGGTGGTCACCATCTTGAGAGCAGCCACTATTCCAACAGCAGCAATGACATAGAAGAACGTATTGATAACCCACAATTCGTTTGGGGTCAGAGCAATCGGATTGGTCGACTGAATGGCCAGCAGGGCAGAGGACATCATGGGCGCGGCACCTTCTTTACCTTTGCTGCGGACCCGGCCTCATAGGACTCATACTCTGGCACCGTCTCCATCCACTGACTCAACCGAGTCTTATCGTGGAGCAGGTCGGCGATCCGTGGTTCGGAGTACTCATACTCTGGGCTCCAGAAGATGGCGTCGAAGGGGCAAACCTCGACACAAATCCCACAGTACATGCACAAGCCGTAATCGATATCGAACCGGTCAAGGGCGTTCACCGTCCGTGGCTTGCCCCCGGTTCGGCGGGGCGGAGCCAACGTCTTATGACCCTCGATGAAAATGCACCAATCGGGACACTCCCGAACACAAAGCATGCAGGCCGTGCAGTTTTCTTGGTGGAGGGCAATGACACCCCGAGCCCGAGGTGGTGGGTCTTCCTTCTCGTGGGGGTACTGAACCGTTTCCGCACCGGTGGTCACAGTCTTGATGATTTCCTTAAAGGTGACACCAAGGCCGGTAATCAAGCCTGGAACTAGACCCATGAGAGTCCTCCTGTGCTCGGAACTACCCTCGTCACACCCATCACAGCCATACCTTGAAAGCACCGGTAACGGCGATGTTGAGCAGCGAAAGCGGAATCAGGAATTTCCAGGCGAACTTTTGCAACTGATCTTCCCGAAAGCGAGGGAAAGTGAAGCGAACCCAATAGACAACAAAGGTCAAGAGCAACATCTTGGCCAGCATGACTCCGGGACCAATAAGGTTGAAATACTGCCAGTTGGCGTCCACCCCGAGCAGATCATGGACGAAGGGTGGGACCTGCCACCCACCAAGAAACAAGGTGGCACCAAGGAAGGCGAAAATGTTCGCTGTGGCGAACTCGCCGATGAAGAACATCAGGAACCGAAACCCGGAGTACTCCGTCATGTAACCCGAGACCAGTTCGGACTCGGCAATGGGCATATCGAATGGAACCTGGGTCAACTCGGCCTGAACGGCAACCAGAAAGATGAAGAAGCCGATGAACTGGGTGAAGAAGTAGGGGTTGCCAAGCCCACCGAAGCCGAAGATCTCCCCTTCGGTTTGGGCGGTAACGATGCCTTGCAGGTTGAGGGTGCCCGCCTGGATGACAACACCAACAACGGCCAGGATGAGGGGTAACTCATAGGCAATCAACTGACCAGCCGCTCGCAAGCCACCCAACAAGGAGTATTTCGAGGCCGAAGCCCAGCCAGCCATGATCACGCCAACAACCGAAACCGATGACACAGCGAGAGCAAAGAACACGCCCGTGTCGAGATTGATGAAGGTCGCTTGGGGCCCGAAAGGGATGACAACGGCCAACAAGAAGGTGCTAAGCAAGACAACATAGGGAGCTAGCGCAAAGACCCTCCGGTCGGCCTTGGCCGGAAAAATATCTTCCTTTTGAAGGTTCTTACCGACCTCGGCCAGAAGTTGCATCGAACCATACGGACCGGCCTCCATCGGGCCAAGGCGACTCTGCATGAACGAAACCATCTTGAACAGGTAGAGGTACACGGTCACACCGGCAGGCAGTAGCACCACCACAATGGCAAAAATTAGGCGGACAACTGTGTCAGCCCACCACGGCCAATCCAGCCAGAACCACTCAACGGCGAGCATCATCGGTCGATGTCTCCCAGGATGAAATAAAGCGAGGCAAGGATAGTGATCACGTCCGGTACGTAGGCCCCCTTGAGCAGCCATGGCGAGATGGACATGTTCGAGAAGCTGGCGGAACGAATCTTAACCCGGAACGGCTCAAGGCCACCCTGACTGACAACGTAATAACCCATCACCCCCAGTGGATTTTCGGTTTCGACGAAGGCTTCGCCCTCGGGAACCTTGATGATCCTCGGGACTTTGGCCATGATCGGGCCAGCGGGGATGGAATCCAAGAGCTGTTCAACAATCTTGCAGCTCTCCCGGGTTTCCTGCAGACGGACCCAATAGCGGGCGAAAGAGTCGCCATCGGGGTGAGTCCAGACCCGCCAGTCAACCTGGTCATAGGCCAGGCCAGCGGGGCTGTCTCGACGGAGATCCCAATCGACCCCTGAGGCCCGTAGGTTTGGTCCGCTCAGGCCATAGCTCAGAGCAACGTCGGGCGGAATGACTCCGATATTGCGCGTCCTTGCTTGGAAGATTTCGTTGCCGATGATCAGATCGTCCATCTGGTCACAGAACTTGTGAATCTCACGAAGGGAACGCTTTGTCTCTTCGATCCAGCCAGCGGGGAGATCGTCCTTCAGCCCACCGATACGATCGAAGTTCGGGTGAAAACGACCGCCGGTGGCCGATTCGATCTGGTTCAGGATGTGCTCGCGGTCACGGAACGCATAGAAGATCGGGGTAACCGCGCCCAACTGCACCCCCATGTCGCCCAGGAAAAGCGTGATGTTGGCGATCCGGGCCATTTCAAACAAAATGGTGCGAATGTGTTGGGCCCGGGGAGGAGCCTCAATGCCCATGAGTTGCTCACAGGCAAGAATAAACGGGACCTCATTGGCAAAGCTCCCCAGCCAGTCGATCCGATTAATCAGGGCCGTGACCTGAGGGTAGGTGCGAACCTCGGCCAGTTTCTCATAGCCGCGGTGCATATAGCCCATGACTGGATTGGCTTCGACGACCTGCTCACCATCAAGCCGAGCAACGATTCTCAGCGTGCCGTGAGTGGCCGGGTGCTGAGGCCCAATGTTTAGCGTCATTCCCTCGGCCTCAAGCTCGACGTTCACCCGAGCGTCCGCTGCTTGGGCCGCTATGTAGGCAAGTTGTCTGCGATCGCTAATGGCGGTCATGAGGGTACGTCTTGTGGATTCTCAGTGGAGGCGGATGGTGAAAGTTTGGGCTCAGCCGTCGGTGGCTCTACAGCTTCAGGCATTGGTTCAACGTCAACGATGCCAGGCCAAGGTTTTACTATGCGAGACAACAGTGGAAAATCCTTCCGGAGAGGATGTCCCTCAAAAGCGCTAGGGAGGTACAGGGCGGTGAGACCAGGGTGTCCGGCGAAGTGAACTCCAAACATTTCGGCCGCTTCTCGCTCGTGCCAGTTGGCTCCGGGATACTCCTTGACCCAAGTGCCAACGCTCAGGGTGTCCTCGGGGAAGTCGGCCTTGACCGTTAGTCCCAGATTGGTGGTCAGACTATGGACCCGAGCGAGAACCTGGAAGCGAGTTGAGCCCCCGCCATAACCTGTCCCCAGCGTTTGGTCTGCTTCTTCGATTGACTCCCCGGCTGCTTGAGCCAGTGACACCTCGACCGCTGAATCATTCGAGCGGCCATAGGGGGAAGGCAACCAGTCGATCACGGACAAGAAGTTGAAGAACCGGAACTGCTGATGGTTTTGTAGGTACTCAGCGGTGGCCCCCCACGATTCGCTGCTAACCCGGATCCACAGATCTTTTCCTGGCAGAAGATGCGATCCGACTAAGTCGTGGCCAAGATCAGCCGCAATCGCCTCAAGAAGGGCAGACCTGGCCTCATCGACCACAGGCTCCTCCGTGGTCGTCTCATCTGAGGAGTCGGCCATTAGTCGACCACCCCAACCGCGAGGGGATCACGTTTCCACTTCTGGGCCATGTCCTCATTCTGGATGATCTCTTGAAGAAGCACGATTCCCTCGAGCAGCGCCTCAGGCCTGGGTGGACAGCCAGGAACATACACGTCGACGGGAATGATCTGGTCAACCCCCTTAGTCACCGAGTAACTATCCCAATATGGCCCACCGCAGTTGGCGCATGAACCCATAGAGATTACGTATTTTGGTTCGGGCATCTGCTCGTACAAACGGCGGATGGCTGGGGCCATCTTGTCAGTAACAGTTCCCGAGATGACAACAAGGTCGGCCTGGCGTGGACTGGCCGGGAGGGGGATGACGCCGAGCCGCATGACGTCGTAGCGAGGCGAGCCAAAAGCAGCACCCATCTCGATGGCACAGCAAGCAAGACCCCACTGGTACACCCAGAGTGAGTATTTGCGACTGGTATTCAGGATTGCTGTCAGGGGCTTGGGAAGCTTGCCTGATTCGACCAGACCCATCGGGGCGCCTCTCTACCTACGATCTCGGAACGGAATACAACACCGAACCAATGATTGACCTTGCTTCGGAACTGCGAAATAAACGGGGTGAAACGAACGGCGAACGTGCTGCCTATACCCAGCGGAGTACACCCTTGCGCCAGGCGTACGCCAGACCAAGGGCAAGAATAAAAATGAAGATGACCATCTCCACCAAACCAAAGACACCGAACTGCTCAAGTCCGACAGCCCACGGGAAGATGAAAACTGCTTCAACATCAAACATGACAAATAGCAGAGCAAAAATGTAGTAGCGGATCTGGCTTTGGGACCAGCCATCCCCGACGGGGTCAACGCCGCTTTCATAGTTCTCGATCTTGGCTGCAGTTGGGCGATCTGGTCGGAAAACACGAGCCAGCCCAATGAAGGTAGCGACGGTAGCGAATGCGAGCACACCAAAGAGACCAACTATGAGATACTCACGAAGAAAGTTCGAGTAGTCAGACACGGCACGAGATGCTATCTCGCCCAGAGCCCCCGAACCAAGGTTCATGCCACAAACTCTTCCCCGGCTCGATTTTGTCCGCTGGATTGAGACCTTTTTGCGCCGCTTGGGTCTGGGTTGCCGACGGGGCAAAGTACCAACGCACCAAGTGGCGCCAAGTCCAAGGACAGCGCCTGCTCGCGGCCGTGGGCTCCGGGCTTTTTGGTCTCAACCCACCGCTCCCCATCAAGCAGTTGGCCTTGACTCTGGCTCGACCCGGAACCGCCAAAGTCGAGATCGTTCGAGTCAAGTAGGATCTGCCAACCTCCAGGCAGCGGCACACCAATTCGGTAGTCGGCTCGAGGAACCGGCGTCATGTTGAGCACACATAACACCGGCTTGGCTCCCGTCGAGATGTCCCCATGACGCAGCCAAGCCAAAACCGAGTTCTCCCCATCATCCATGATTACCCATTCAAAACCAGCAGAATCGTTGTCTAACTGATGAAGGGCTGGCGTGGAGCGGTAGAGGGAGTTGAGGGCACCAACAAAGGTTGCAATGCCGCTGTTGGCTGGCTCCGATGCCTCGCTCCAGGCCAACTCCTGGTCATGATCCCATTCGGCATCCATGGCAAACTCTTGCCCCATGAACAGGAGTTTCTTACCCGGACTCAGCCACTGATTGGCATAAAGAAGACGGATATTGGCCAGCCGTTGCCATTGGTCGCCGGGCAACTTGGCCACAATTGACCCCTTGCCATGAACGACCTCGTCGTGGGAGAGCGGCAGCACATAGTGTTCGCTAAAGGCGTAGAGCGAACGGAACGTGATCTCGTCGTGGTGATAGCGACGATGGGCACTGTCGCGACTGAAATAAGCCAACGTGTCATGCATCCAACCCATGTCCCACTTGTAATGAAAGCCAAGCCCACCTTCGCTCGTCGGTCTGGTGACGCCAGGGAAAGCGGTTGACTCCTCGGCGATGGTGATCACATCGTGGTGATTCTTTCCGATCGTGGCGTTGAGTTGTTGTAGAAACTCGATGGCCTCAAGGTTCTCCCGACCCCCATACATGTTGGGAACCCACTCCCCTTCCTCACGGGAGTAGTCGCGGTACAACATCGAGGCCACTGCATCAACCCGTATCCCATCAATGTGATATTGCTCGATCCATGACATTGCACTAGAGACCAGAAACGACCGAACCTCATGTCGCCCATAGTTGAAGATATGGCTCTTCCAATCAGGGTGCCAGCCCTCCTTTGGGTCTCCGTGCTCGTAGAGGTGGGTGCCATCGAAGTTGCCCAAAGCGAAGTCGTCAGAGGGAAAGTGAGAGGGCACCCAATCGAGAACGATGCCGATCCCCCGCTGGTGGAGCCGGTCAACAAAGGCCATGAACTCGGTTGGAAGCCCATGACGGGCAGTCGGGGCAAAGTAGGACGTTGTCTGGTATCCCCACGATCCGTAGAAGGGGTATTCCATGATCGGCAACAACTCGACATGGGTAAAGCCGTGTTCGTCAAGATAGTCACAGAGCGGATCGGCCAGGCCTATCCAGCGATAACTCTCGTGGGCCCCGACATGGCGCCACGAACCAACATGCATTTCATAGATGGAGATGGCTTTGTCGTGACGCTGAACCTGAGCCCGCTCCGCCAGCCACTTTTGGTCATGCCATTCATAGCTCAGATCGGTCACAACCGACGCAGTAGCCGGGGGGAGCTCGGTAGCAAAAGCCAGCGGGTCAGATCTCTCTACTTCATCACCGCCTTTGGTCAGAATGCGGAACTTATAGCGATCACCAATTCCGGCCTGTGACACGACCCCGGACCAAATCCCCGAGTCACCCTGAGGGCTCAACGCTGAGGAGGCCTCCGCACTCCAGCCGTTAAAGTCTCCAACGACCCAGACGCTGATTGCAGACGGAGCCCAGACCGAGAATCGACGGCCGGGGTTCGCCCAACCATCGAGTGGTTGGGCGCCCAGAACCCGATGCAGCCCGGCGTGAGCTCCTTCGCCAAATAGCCATCGGTCCTCATCGGAGATCAACTCACAATCCTGCATTGGGGCCAAGGCTACGTCAGTGATTCGTGGCAAACTCCCTGGGTGCAAATTGGTTCGCTTCAACTCGCAACGCCGGTCATTCTGGCACCGATGGCTGGGGTGACCAATGCGCCGTTTCGGCGACTTTGCCGCCGGTTTGCCCAGCAGGGGCCTGCAACCCCGGGTGAGGCCAGTTTGTTCGTCAACGAGATGGTTTCAGCCCGAGCACTGGTCGAAGGGAACCACAAGACCGACCGGTTGGCCAGCTTCGATCCGGATGAATCACCACGAAGCCTCCAGCTCGCAGGAGTCGAGCCGAAATACGTGGGGGAGGCCGTAAGCCGGCTGGTGTCTGAAGGCCGGATCGACCATCTGGATCTCAACTTCGGCTGTCCCGTTCGTAAAGTCACAAAGAACGGGGGCGGAGGCGCTCTTCCCTACAAACGAAAGCTGTTTGCCGCCATCATCCACGCTGCCGTTAGCAATGCTGGCCAGATTCCCGTCACCGTCAAGATGCGGGTTGGAATTGATGATGCTCACCCGACCTACCTTGAGGCTGGCCGGATAGCGGCGGACCTGGGAGTTTGCGCGTTGGCCTTGCACGGGCGGACTGTGGCCCAGCTTTATAGCGGACAGGCCGACTGGACGACGATTGGACGGCTTAAGGAAGCAGTGCCGGAGATTCCGGTCCTCGGCAATGGTGATATTTGGGAGGCTGGGGACGCGTTAGCAATGATGAATGAAACCGGTTGTGACGGGGTCGTGATTGGTCGAGGTTGTCTTGGGCGACCGTGGCTCTTTGCCGAGCTTGCAGCCGCCCTTGCGGGCCAGCCGGTCCCCGAACCACCAACAGTGTCCGAGATCGTTCCCGTCATGACCGAGCATGCTGCCTCCCTCCAGGAGTGGTTTGGAACCGACCGCGGAATTCGAGAATTCCGAAAGCACACCGGCTGGTACCTAAAGGGGTACCCCGTCGGGGGAAAGACTCGGGGCCTGCTCGCGAACGTTGCCAGCATGGACGAACTCGAATGGATCCTCGGAAAGATCGCCGATGCGCCACTTCCACCAGAGAACCGTCGTGTCGCTCGCGGTCACACTCGCGGACCTCAAAACGTTTCCCTCCCCCAAGGGTGGTTGGACGACCCCGACGACGACGCGCTGGCTAGTCCCGAGGGAGATTCTGCCGCATCTGGGGGCTAGCGAACAAGGGCAAGAGCGGCTTCGGCCAGGGCACCAGAACCAATATCAGGGAAGATCCCAAGAACCAGAGTTACAACCGCAGCGAGAAGCACAACCGCCAACGTTGCCGGTGGAACCTCCAACGCCCGCACCTCCACTAGGGCCAACGTCTCATCCGCAGAGTCAGCCATTTCAGTGCTAGGCGACTCCTGAACATCGAGGAACATAGCAACGACGACCCTCAAGTACAGGTATGCCCCAACCGCGGCTCCAAGCATGGCCACGCCAGCCAGGATGTAGGCCTCGGTCCGCTCAACCTGAGCCGCCGCAGCAATGACCCGAAACTTGGCAAAAAACCCGGCCGTGAAGGGGGCACCAACTTGTCCAAAAAGCAAAACCGTGAATGCCATCGCAAGAAGTGGCTCCCGTTTGGCCAATCCTCGGTACGCCTCAATGCTGTGGTTTCCGTCTCCCTTCTTACCCACGATAGAAATCACTGCGAAGGTACCAATGGACATGAAGGTGTAAGCCAAGAGATAAAAAAGAACCGCTCTTTTCCCTGTGTCGCCGATGGCGACTGGGCTGGCTGCGGCATACAGCCCCACCAACATGAACCCGGCGTGAGCAATCGAAGAAAAGGCCATCGTACGCTTGATGTTGGTCTGGACAATGGCCAAGAAAGAACCAAACAGAATCGTGAAACCGGCCATAAACAAGACCAGGACTCGCCAATCCGAAGCGAAGGTGCCACCGAATCCCACCAGGAAAACCCGCATCATTCCACCGAAGGCCGCTACCTTGACCGCCGAGGTCATGAAGCCGACGATCGGGGTCGGTGATCCCTGGTAGACATCCGGAGTCCAGATGTGAAGAGGGAAGGCGGAGACCTTAAAGCCAAAGCCAATCAACATCAGAGCGATACCGACCATGACCAGAGAAGAATCGACCGCCGGAGATAACCCGGCCGCATTCCTTCCCGTCATTGAGCCCGCGACTCCGGTCAGGGTGGTCGAACCAGTGGCCCCATAGACCATGGCAATGCCGTACAAGAAAATGGCTGACGACAAGGCCCCAAGAATGAAGTATTTGAACCCTGCTTCCTGAGATTCGGAGCGACGTAGATGAAGGGCAGCCAGAACATACACAGCGATCGACAAAATCTCCAGGCCAAGGAAGGTAACAATGAGATCCTCGGCCGAAGCCAGAATGACTCCGCCACTAGCCGATATCAGGAGCAGGGCGTACCACTCGGGAGACTCAAACCCCTCCCGTTCCAGATAGCCATCCAGCATGACCGCCACCAATATCACGGCCACAGATATCAAGCCGCTTACCCAAAGGGTGAAATGGTCAACCACCAAGGCCGAACTAACCAGGTCAACTGCAGGCCGACCCCCCTGCCCCGCGACAGGGTCGACAAGACCATCAAGCCGGGCTGCAATGAAGGGAAGAAAAGCCAGGGCTAGAACGCCAGTAGCTACGGTAAACAGGGCTGAGATGTGACGCCCTCGCATGACCGGGGCAACCGAGGTCAGAGTGATCAACAGGACGCCGCCTAGGGCGAGGATAAGAATGGGTGCCAGATAGAACCATTGGATTTCTGGAGTCGATACTGGCACTTGGGCGAAGAGCGACATCATTTGGTTGTCTCGCCTTCTGCCAGGGAAGCCTCACGGCCCTCTTCATCGACTGAATCTTCCACTTCGCCCTCCTCCCTGGCGGCCTTTTTCTCGGCCTCCTCCAAGGCTTCGGTGAGGGTGACTGCATCGCTGGGTCGCTCGGGTACTTGCACAGGCCCTGGCTCGATGAAACCGTCAACATTGGCCTCGACGTGGGCTACCAGTCGTTCGATCGACGGCTCGATTCGTTCCAACATTGGTTTTGGGTATACCCCCATGAATACGATCAGAACGAGTAGTGGGAGCAGAACAAGTCCCTCAGAGGCCTTCAGTTCCGGCATATCGATATTGTCGCCAGTTGGGGTGCCATGGAAGACCCGCTGATAGGCCCAAAGAAGGTACAGGGCAGCAAGAATGACTCCAAGCACAGCAAAAACGGTCCACCAGCGTGCCGCCTGGAAGCCACCGAGCAAAATCAGGAACTCACCGGTGAAACCATTGAGGCCAGGCAAGCCAATACTCGACAGCATCACCAGGGTGAACGCCGCGGCAAAGATGGGCGCAGGCTTCTGAAGACCACCAAGTTCCGCAATTTGTCGAGTGTGTCGTCGCTCATAGACCCAGCCCACCATGATGAACAACGCGCCGGTCGAAACGCCGTGCGCCACCATCTGGAATACCGATCCAGTAAGTCCCTGGGTGTTGAGCGTGAAGATGCCAAGAACAATAAATCCGAGGTGAGCAACCGAAGAATAGGCAACGAGGCGCTTGAGATCTTTCTGCATGGTTGCCACCACGGCGGCATACAGAATGCCGACCACTCCGAGGGTCAAGAAGATCCAAGCAAGGTCATAGGCCGCTTGGGGGAAAAGATAGACGCCGAAACGGATATAGCCATAGGTGCCCAACTTCAGCATGACACCAGCCAGGATGACCGAACCAGCAGTTGGTGCCTCGGTGTGAGCATCTGGCAACCAGGTGTGGAGGGGAAAGATGGGGACCTTCACCGCAAAGGCTAAGGCGAAAGTTAAGAAAATTAGCCGTTGAGCGGTTGTCCCCAGGGCCTGGGCCTCAGCCAATTGGGTGACGTCAAAGGTGAGCGCATTGCCAGTTCGTGAGGCCGTTAGGAAGGCAAGGCTGACAATGCCAACCAGCATCAGAGCCGAACCCGCCATGGTGTAGATAAAGAACTTGAGGGCAGCATAAATTCGGCGACCGTGACCCCAGCCCCCAATCAAGAAATACATGGGGATCAGGACAACCTCGAAGAAGACAAAGAACAACAAAAGATCCAGAGCCATAAAGACACCCATAGATCCGGCCATGAGGACCATGATCCACGCGTGGTATGCCTTGGAGTCGTGTTGGGGTACCGCGGCAAGAATGGCTATCGGAAAAAGGATCCCGGTGAGAACAATCATGAACAACGAAATGCCGTCGACGGCAAAATGCCAGTTCAGGCCCATGCTTGTGAGCCAGGGCTCATTCACGACGAACTGGAAGCCAGCCTCAGTCTTGTCGAATGCAGCCATCATCCAGACGGCCATCGCTCCGGTAATAGTCGAACCGGCAAGGGCAACCAGTCGGACCTCGGACTGGCGATGAGATGGAACGAGCAGGATTGCCACCGCGCTAAGCAATGGCGTGATAATGAGAGCGGGCAGAATGGGAAAAGCCGTTTGTGCGGCCAGAACCGAACTTTGGGCTAGAGCAGGGATCATCAGGCGAACAACCTCACTACGAACCAAAGTCCAATCAAACCAGCCGAACCGCTAATAAAAAGGGCGTACTGCCGAACAAGACCGGATTGAGAAGTCTTCAACTCCTTGCCGGTGAATTGGGCGAGACTCGCCGCACCATTGACCGCTCCATCAATGAAGGTCTTATCGAACCAGGCCATCCAATCAAAGAGGGTCCTGCCCGGGCCACCCATGAACCGAGCCAGGATGGCGTCCCATGTCACGGCCAAAGCAAAGTTCTTGCTTTCTATTTGTTCCGTGTTGCCTTGGCCATGTAGGTACACCCTGAACGCTACAAAAATGGCCGCCAGTCGACCAAGAACAGCGACTACAGCCAGGAGCCACTTGGTTGAGGTTGCCGACGTCACGTGCGCCTCGTTCACAAACAGAGAAGGCTCAAGCCAGTTCCCAAGAAACTGGAGCCGTTTGGCAAAGGGCAAGTTGATAGCTCCGCCGAGAGCCGCAAGCACGGCAAGTACGACCAGAGGCAGCGTCATAGTCCAGGGAGATTCGTGAGGTGTGTATTCCTTGCGTTCGTGGTAGGACTCCGGCAACTTGTCAACAAAGGCCTCAACTTCGGGCGCCTCGGTCAGAGCGGTCACCACTGGGGACACGGTTGGCGCTTCGGTCCTTCGACTGGCGGCGCGCTTCGCCTCAAGTTGGGCCGCTACAACCAACCCCTCGGCCTGGTCAACCGCATCGTCAAGCTCAGAAACCTTGCTGGTCGCTTTGGCCAGGGCAGCCTCGGCCTTGGGGACCGACTTGTTTGCCTTCTCAACCGCCTTAACCAGCTTGTCATACCCCTCTAGGCCCTCCGAACTCTCTGCCAGGGCATTGGTGGCCTCAGCAAGACTGTTTTGAGCCTTGGTTAAAGCCTCCGTTCTCTTTGCGACATCGGAACGGGCCTTGTCCAATGCGGTTGAGGTCTCATCGACCGTCTCTGCCGCCACGAGGTGTGCCGCCTGAGCCTCCTCGGCAAACTGGTCATAGGCGAAAGCGATCTCTTCGTTGGTGACATCCCAATAGCGAGTACGGCCGAAGAACGTGAGAATGACCTGCCTGGTCATGTAAAAGGCGGTCAAGATGGCGGTAACAAACCCGACGATCCACAAGGCCGGATTCTCATTCCAGGCCGACAGAAGGATCTCATCCTTGCTCCAGAAGCCCGAGAACGGCGGAACTCCGGCAATCGCCAACCACCCAACGATGAACGTTCCAGCGGTGATGGGCATGAATCGGGCCAGGCCGCCCATGCGCCTCATGTCTTGTTCGCCGTCTACACCATGGATTACTGAGCCCGATCCCAAGAACAACAACGCCTTGAAGAAGGCGTGTGTGATCATATGAAAGATTGCCGGGATGTATGCCCCGACTCCGACGGCCAGGAAGAGGTATCCAAGCTGGGAGACCGTCGAATAGGCCAAAACCTTCTTGATGTCGGTCTGACTAATGGCAGCCAGGGCGGCAACGAAAGCAGTAATGGCACCGACCCAGGCAATCATGCTTGTGGCCCATGGATCAGCCTGGGCAAGTACCGGGTTTAGACGCGTAAGCAAGTAGACCCCTGATGTCACCATCGTGGCGGCATGGATCAGGGCCGAGACGGGCGTTGGTCCCGCCATTGCATCGGGCAGCCACACAAAGAGTGGAATCTGAGCCGACTTTCCCGCTGCGGCAAGCAGAAACAAAAGCACAATGGCTGTCGCCGCACCAGCCGTAATTGGAGAGGTGAGGACATCGACATAGCGAATCGAGCCAATCTGGTTGAACACCAAGAAGGTTCCAAGCATGAACCCGAAGTCACCAACTCGATTGGTAACGAAGGCCTTCTTTCCCGCCGAGGCGTTGGCGTCAGAGTCGAACCAGAAGGAGATGAGAAGATAGGAGCAGGCCCCTACTCCCTCCCAACCTAGGAACGTAATCAACAAGTTGTCACCCAGGACAAGCATCAGCATGGAGGCAGCAAACAAGTTGAGATACAGGAAGAACTTGGAGAAGTTGGCGTCACCGTGCATGTATCCGATGGAGTACAGATGGATGAGGAATCCAACGCCGGTGACGAAGAGACTCATCGTTATCGACAAGGGATCGACAAGAAATCCAAGGTCGACGCTGAAGGACCCGACAGGGATCCACGTAAAGATCTTTTGGATATAGAACCGCTCGGCTGGAGCCTTATTCAGAAGCCCGATCAGTACGACGACGGTGGAGAGGAAACTCCCCCCGATTGCTCCGGTAGCCAGCCAACCAGCGAGCGGCTCACCCAGGCGACGGCCAAGCAACAACAGGGTCAAGAATCCGGCAAGGGGGAGGGCGGGAATAAGCCATGCGGCCTCAAGCATTGGGGCTATCCCTTCATCTCGGCGAAATCATCAACCGTCGCCGTCGGGTTTCGACGGAGCAGGGCAACGACGATTGACAGTCCAACGACCACTTCGGCTGCGGCAACGACAAGCACAAAGAAAACCGCGGTCTGGCCAGCGAGATCTCGGAGCGATCGAGAGAAGGCCACGAAACTAATATTGACCGCGTTCAGCATCAATTCGACGCACATGAACATGACCAAAGGGTTTCTCCGAACCAACAGACCAAAAGATCCAAGCGCAAAAAGAACCGCACTTAGTACGAGATACCAGGTAGTGGTTACCTCCACGACAATTCTCCTTGGTCAAAACCAGAACGAGGCGCTGGGAACCTACAGTTATCAGCCCTGTTCTTCGGGAAGCCAGTCATCGCACGCTTGTCCCTGGCTCGTCGACCACCAGATCTTCGCCTCCCCGGTTCTTGACCAGGACAACGGCTCCAACCGTGGCAATGGTCAACAACAGACCTGTCGCTTCAAAGGCAAAGACGTTGCGGGTGAACAGATCATTGGCTAACTGGACCACATTGGGATCGGTGGTCAGTGGCACCATCTGGGAGGGCTTGCCCGTCAGAGCGACGGCCCCCCGGTTACCTCCTGGTCCGGAGAGAAATAGGCCAGCGAGGATGACGCCGAGCAGCAGAACCGAACCAATCAGGGCCGCAGCTCGCTGGCCGGGAATCGGTTCATCATCGAATCGTTCGATCTCCTCCACGCCAAGAAGCATGATCACAAAGAGGAATAGGACAACCACGGCTCCGCCATAAACCACGACCTGGACCAGAGCGAGGAAATGGACCTCCTGAAGGATGAAAAGCACCGCCACCCCGAAAAAGCTAGCGATGAGCGACAGTGCCGCATGCACCGGGTTCTGATTGAAGATCACCCCGACCGCACCACCAAGGATGATGATGGCCGAGACAATGAAGACAATGGCATCAACCATTAGTTGTGGCCTCCGTCGTGATCGCCTTGTTCATGAACTTCAGATTCCTCAGCACGATCGACCGCTTTGTCAGCAAAGGTTTGGCCCTTCTCCGGGTGGCGAACTCCGTATCCAAGTTCGCCCGACCATCCAATCTTGTTCTGATAGTCGGCTCGACCGGCGGGAGCGGTCGCCCTCATCCAGCCAGACGTATTGTCATCATCACCCGGCCGCCAGTCTTCCCAGGGCAGAAACTGGGGCCTGCCATCATCTCCAACCAGGAGCTCGTCCTTGGTGTAGATGGCGTCCTCCCGGTTCGTGAAACTGAATTCGAAGAGCTTCGTTTCGGTAATGGCCTGGGTCGGACAAGCCTCAACACACAAGTCGCAGTGGATACAGCGCAGGTAGTTGATCTCATAGACAAACCCAAAGCGCTCCCCTGGAGATTTAGGATCATCGATCGGGTTGTCCGCACCCCGGACGTAGATGCACTTCGCGGGGCAAACTCCAGCACAGAGTTCACAGCCAATACATTTCTCCATTCCGTCTTCGTACCGGTTCAGTACGTGTCGGCCATGGGCCCGCGACGGCTTGTCGATTTTCTGGTCCTTTGGCGACGGCTTGCCGTCGCTGTTCGGTCGCCCGCCTCGATATTCGGTGCTTACCTTCTGCTTACGCGGCCACTGCCGCAACGTGACCGCAAAACCCTCCAAGTATCCCATTAGTGGCCTCCTTGGGTTGTACCGGTCTGATGGCCTGCCAGCGACTCAGAATCCTGCGACTTGGGGGCGATTAGCTTGAGGCCTTCCTCCGCCAATCGCTCGCTTCGTGAGGTGCGTATCGCGGCGTTCAGCATGGCATAGCCAAGCAGGCCAATGGCCAGTCCAAGGGCGATGACAATGACCAGGTCGGCCGAAGTGCTGTCAACAAAGGACAGATCACCGGATCGAACAAGTTGGAGCCCACCGAGCATTAACAGCCAGGCCAGAGAAATCGGGATGAGGACCTTCCAGCCAAGGTCCATCAACTGGTCATAGCGGACTCGGGGAAGAGTGGCCCGGAACCACACAAAGATAAAGAGGAAGACCATGAGCTTGAGGAAAAACCAGATGAAGCCCATGAACGCACCAAGGGGCAAGAGTTGGGGGCCAGAGGGGCCACCAAAGAACAGGGTGACGATGATGCCACCCATGGTCACGGTATTCATGAACTCGGCCAGGAAGAACAAGGCGAACCGGAACGATGAGTATTCGGTATGGAATCCACCGACGAGTTCCTGTTCGGCCTCGACCAAATCAAATGGCGGTCGGTTTAGCTCGGCCGTCGCAGCGATGAGGAACACAATGAAGGGGATCAAGCCGGTTGTCACCACATTCCAGCGAGTGAAGTTAAAGCCGCCGTACCCTTCGGCTACTTGATTCAGGACGATCTGATTGGTACTCAACGCGCCACTCACCAGGAAAACCGCAGCCAATGAAAGGCCGAGAGCTGCCTCATAAGAGATGGCTTGGGCGGTGGCCCGAACAGAACTGATTAGTGGATACTTCGATCCCGACCCGTAGCCAGCTAGAACGATGCCATACACGGCTAAGGAACTCATGGCCAAGAAAAACAGAATGCCGATGGGCACATCGGCAACCTGCCACAGAAACTCCCGACTTCCAAGAAAGCCGGGCAACGTGCTACTGCCAGATCCCCCATTGGAAAAGTCACCAGCAATCGGAACTACCGTGAAGGTTAAGAAGGCGGGAACTACCGCCAAGAAGGGAGCCAGAACAAACAGGACCTTGTCGGCCTTGGCCGGGATGAGGTCTTCTTTGAACAACAGTTTCATGCCGTCGGCCATCGTTTGAAGCAGGCCAAATGGGCCAGCAACATTGGGACCGATTCGGTTCTGAAGGCGACCAACAACCTTGCGTTCGAACCAGACCATCAACATGGTCATGACGAGCGTAAGAACTAAGGCAACAAGGGCCAAGACAACGGCCAAGATGACGTCGCCAAAATCGACGCCGTCGGCGAGGAAAGGATGCCCACCCACTAGCGCGCCACCCGAATTGTCGTTACCGGACTGCTAACAGAGATCAACTCGCCAACGTCAAACCCTGGTAGGCGAAAGGGAATGTGCGCCGTTCCACGAGGACAGGAATCATCGATGGTCACGACAAGATTTGCGCTGGCGCGTTCTGTCTCGATGGTGACTCGCTCACCCTCTTCGGTGGCCAACTTCTCGAAGTCGGACCTGGACAATGCCAGCCCAGCCTTCTCTGGCAGGCCAGCCAACGTGGCGGAGTTCTGAACCAAAGTCCCGAGATCCCACAATTTATGATCGACAACAAGGGCAAGCCCATAGCCGTCAACCGCGGGCACCGCCTTGCGCTCACCAAACTCAGGCGACCAGTCTCTCGTCGAATCGAGCAATGGCCCGTCGTCACCACGTCCCAGGTTGATCCAATCGACCTGAGAGAAACTCGCCACGTTGGCAGATAGGTCGATGCGCAGTTCTTCCAAGGTCGAAAAACCGAGATCGGCACCCAGCGATGCTGCCACGCCAACCGCGATAAGCCAGTCATCCCGAGATTGGCCCTTCGACGTTACTTTGGCCTGGATGGGACTCAGACGACCCTCGATATTGAGAAAACTACCATCAACCTCACCAAAGCCAGCCGCTGGAAGGACGATGTCGGCCAGGGTCGAGGAACTCGAAAGGAAGGTGTCAAGAGCAATAAGGTTGGTTACCTGGTCGAAGGCTTGAGCAGCCAAGGCTCGATCAGGAAAGTCAGAGAGCGGATCTGCGCCAAGAAGCAGAAGCGTCTCGATTTGACCACCAACAACCGCTCGGAGAATCTGCTCGGTCGAGCATCCTCCCTCCGTTGGAACCCCGCCCATACCGAAGCCCGGGGCCAGTCCCATCTCAAACGCACCCATCAGGTTTCCGCGACGTAGCGCAGGCAAGAACTTTGCGTTGGGGGCAATAGTAAGGATCGATTGCACCGCGTCACGGAGAAAGTCTGAGGACTCGGCCAGATTCGCTCGGCCCAGAATGACCGTAACTGGCCGGTCACTGCCTAGGAGTTCGGCCGCCGCTTGGAGATCGCTCCCTTCGACCCCACCAACTGTTCCGCTGAAGGACCCATTGGCCATCGCCTCCGTTACCGAACCCAGGGCCCCAGGACGAGGGTGAAGGCTGAGGGCTGCATGCTTAGTCAACGATGTCCGTCGAGGTGTGATCTCGACAATCGAGACCCCATCCTCAACCGCTGCGTGGCGTAGACGAAGGAAGAGAGTTGGCAGTTCTTCCTTTGGATCCCCTGCCATCAGAACAACAACGGACCCGGGTGCCACCGTTTCGGCAATACTCGCCCGTGGTAGGCCAAGGGCTAGATCAGCCGGAATACCATCGCCAAGGTCGGCATCGACATTGCTGATCAAGGCCACTTTGCTCAAAAGCTTGGACCACGCATATTGAGCTTCGACGCTCAATCGAGCGCCTCCGATGACTCCTACTCGCTCGGGGTTGGCGCCGAGGGCGGCGGCCGTTCGTGCCAGCGCGTTGTTCCACCGAATCGGAGCAAACCCAATATCACTTGTCTGGCCAGAACCGGTCTTGACTAGTGGTTCCGTCAACCGACTCGATGAGTTCGCCGACTCGTATCCAAACCGTTCCTTGTCTGACAACCATCCCCAATTGATGGCCTCGCTATCAACGCCAAGCACTCGGACTAGTTCATCTTGGGAGGATTGCAATGCAATGCGGGCGCCGGTGCCGTCAATGACGGCCGTCGACTCGGTCGCGGTTAGGTCCCACGGGCGCGCCTTGAATCGGTAGGGCGAGGCCGTGAGGGCCCCGACCGGACAGATCTGGACCGTATTCCCACTGAAATAGGAGGAGAAGGGGTGGTCCGGGAAGGTGTTGACCTGGGTCTCACTCCCCCGGCCCATAAAGTGAATGAGTGGATCGCCAGCCACCTCCTTGGAGAAACGCGTGCACCGATCACACAAGATGCAACGCTCACGGTCCAGGTTAACCAGGTCACTGATCGGGATCGGCTTTTCGTAGTGCCGCTTCTCTTCCACAAAGCGGCTTTCACCGGGCCCATAGCTATACGCATTGTCTTGAAGTGGGCACTCTCCACCCTTGTCACAAACCGGGCAATCCAACGGATGGTTGATTAGGAAAAGTTCGAGCACTCCGCTCTGAGCCCGCTGGGTGACCTCATTCTCCGTCTGTACCTTCATTTCCGGTGTGACCGGCAACATGCAGCTTGGCTGTAGGGCAGGACCGCGGCCAGTGTCGACCTCGACCAGGCACATTCGACACATTCCAACCGGTGTCATGCGTTCGTGGTAACAGAATCGTGGAATGTGAACTCCGTTACGTTCACACGCATCAATCAGAAGTTCGCCCTTGTTGGCGGTGAGTGACTTACCGTTGAGGAAGAAGGGAACCCCGGTTGCCGCCTCGGTCGATTCGGTTGCAGTCATTTACTCACCTCCAGTTGCTCCACCGCATCGGGCCCAACAGTAGGTGCCGTCGCCGAGATCAGTTCACTCTTAGGAATCAGCGCTTCGAACTCGGACCGGAACCGGCGAACCGCCGAGGTGATTGGAGCCACCGAAGACGGACCGAGCGGGCAAATTGTCGTCTGTTTTGGAGGAAAGGGCACAGGGTCCAAATCCTCAGAAATGAATGAGGCTACGGGGTAATCTCCGGGGCTAATGCTCTGTCCAATCTCAAGAAGCAGGTCGAGGTCTTCGGGTCGACCGTGGCCGTCCGAAATACGCTGCAAGACCTTTTCTTCCCACGCAGTACCTTCGCGACACGGCGTGCATTTACCACACGACTCCCTGGCATAGAACCGAACAAGCCGGAGACAAGCCTTGACGATGTCGGTTGTCTCGTCCATCACCATGATGGCGCCAGAACCAAGCATCGAGCCCTGTGATCCGACCTCAGACGCCTCGATGGGAAGATCGAGTTGGTCTTCAAAGAACCAGGGAGCAGATCCACCGCCGGGCACAAAAGCCTTCAGCGCGTTACCATCCCGGATTCCCTGACAGAACTGTTCGCCGTAGAAAAGGTCTCGGAAGGTCACAACACCCTGTTCGACTTCGTAAACCCCCGGCCGGTTGACATGGCCACTGATGGCCAACATCCGGGTTCCTGGCGATTTCTCCGACCCATAGGATCGGAACTTGTCGGCCCCATTCACCATCAACCACGGCAAGTTAGCCAACGTCTCGACGTTGTTGACAATGGTTGGCTTCAAGTAGAGACCCTTCGCGGCCGGAAAGAACGGTGGCTTCAGCCGAGGCCGGCCAGGGTTTCCTTCCAGGCTTTCGATGAGGGCCGTCTCTTCACCAACGATGTAGGCACCTGCGCCCCAGTGCAAAACGACATCGATGGAGACGTCAGTACCCAAAATATTCTTGCCAACATAGCCCGCGGCATAGGCGTCGTTGAGGGCCTGGGCGATCCGCTCCTGAGCCAGGGCCATCTCTCCCCGGACATACAAGAAGCATTGATTGAGTCCGAGGGCATAACAGGTGATGACGCAGCCTTCAATGAGCTGGTGGGGGTCGCGTTCCATGAGGAGCCGATCCTTATAGGTGCCCGGTTCGGACTCGTCACCGTTGACCACCAGATATCGGGGCCAGACCGGTGGCATGAAGCCCCACTTAATTCCGGCTGGGAAACCAGCGCCGCCTCGTCCAAGTAAAACCGCATTCTTTACTTCACCCGCAACCTCGGCTGGTGAGCGCCGAAGGGCATCTTTAAGGCCGTCGTACCCGCCGGTGGCCAGAGCCCGAACCAACGTATAGCTATCCTCATGGAGAAACCGGCTGGTGACAATCTTGGGACCGTCATTGTCGACATAGCCCGCGGCGTGTGGGACATAGGCGTTCGTGGCCACCATCAGGCCTTTCCAGAGTCTTCGGGGGCGGGCTGACGGCTGGCAAACCAGCTTGGGGTTCCGGCCTCTTCGGGAGATTCATTTCCAGCCAGACGATCCGCCGGAATGTGCTGGCGCACAAGCCCGAGGGTTCCATGCTCTGGGAGGTCGCTCCTGTTGCCCGTGCGAATGTCGTTGATGAGTTCGTCAAAGTCAGACGTGGTCAGGCGGTACTCGTAGCGATAGTTGACCTGCATGCATGGGGCCTCAGTACAAGCGGCTATGCACTCGACATCCTCGACGGTGAACAATCCGTCATCGGTGACATCTCCCGGGCGGACACCAAGGGCCTGCTCGGCATGGTGAAGCAGTTCTTCTCCCCCGTTGAGCTGACAACTTAGGTTGGTACAGATATTCAGAACGTATTTGCCAACGGGTTCGCGTTTGAACATCTCATAGAAGGTGCAAGTCCCCAAAACCTCAGCCGGGGCAACCCCGACCAACTCGGCCAACTGTTCCATGGCATCAGCCGCCACATAGCCGTCTTGCTCTTGGGCCAGATGCAACAACGGTATGAGCGCAGACTTGGGACGGGGGTAACGCGAAATAATCTCTCGCGCCAGGGTTTCATTGGCGGCACTTAGCCTGCTCATCGGTCGGACTCACCCATAATTGGATCGGCGGAGGACAAAATGGCAACACCGTCGGCTAGCAAGCCGCCAGCCATCATGTGCGGCAATGTTTGAATGTTGATGAAACTCGGGCCTCGGACATGCATACGATAGGGCTTGGAACCACCGTCGCTGACGATATAGCAACCAAGTTCGCCCCGCGGAGACTCCACAGCGGCGTAGACCTCGCCCTCGGGAACTTTGAACCCCTCGGTAAAGATCTTAAAGTGGTGAATAAGGGCCTCCATTGATTCATCAATTCGAGCCCGAGGTGGCGGAGTGACTTTGGCATCCAGGGCGCGCCAGTCGCCCTCTGGCATCTTCTCCACGCACTGATCCACGATTCGAATTGATTCACGGATCTCGTTGAGGCGGATGGCGTAGCGATCAAAACAATCGCCATAGGTTCCGACCACTGTGTCGAAGTCAACCTGGTCGTAGAACAAATAGGGCTCGTCGTGGCGGAGATCTCTGGCCATGCCGGTCGAACGCAGGATCGGCCCGGTGGTCGACAGGGCAATGGCCTCATCCGCGGTAAAAACACCAACGCCTTGGAGCCGGTCACGCCAGATCGGCTGTCCCGTCATCAGAATGTCGTACTCGTCGAGACGGTCGGGCAACATGGCGGTGAGTGCCTGCACATCTTCTCGCCAGCCATCGGGCAGATCGGCTGCTACGCCACCAGGACGAATGTAGTTGTGATTCATCCGTAATCCGGTTGTCTTTTCGAAGAACCGAAGAATTTGCTCACGTTCCCTCCATCCGTACAGCATCATGGAGACCGCTCCAAGGTCCATACCATTTGTGGCCATGAACAGAAGGTGTGAGGCAATTCGGTTGAGCTCGGTCATGAGCATGCGGATCCAGGTTGCTCGCTCCGGAACCTCGATTTCCAGAAGCTCCTCGACTGCGAGCGAGAACGCCAACTCAGTGAAAAGAGGGGAGATGTAGTCCATCCGGGTGACATTGGTGGTGCCCTGGAGAAACGTTAGGCTTTCGGCCTGCTTTTCCATGCCGGTATGGAGGTAGCCGACGATCGGCTTGGAGCGAACCACCGTCTCACCATCGAGTTCAAGCATGAGACGGAGCACACCATGGGTACTCGGATGGGCTGGTCCCATGTTGATTAGCATGGTCTGATCGGTCTCGTCGTCAATGCGTTCGTTGGCTGTTTCGGCCATCCGAACTTCGGTCATCCGCAACACATTGTCCCGATGGGGCAAAAGATGAAGTTGACCAATCGGCCGACTTGCCGGGTCCGGGTTTTTTGTCGTATCTGCCCGGGCTGTCTCCTCCGAATCAATAGCGGTCATGGCCGCGACCCTTCCGCCTTCGAGGATCCCTTGAACTGCACCGGTATTGCCCCGATGGCATAGTCCTTGCGGAGAGGGTGACCAACCCAGGATTCTGGCATGAGCACCCGAGATAGATCAGGATGACCGGTGAAAACGATGCCGAACATATCAAAGACCTCGCGTTCCATGAAGTCAGACCCTGGATAGAGCACAAAAAGCGAGCTGATCGTCAAGGCATCGGCGTTCACCTGGGTCCGCATTCGGATTCGGTCCCTTGTCACAAAGTTGGCAAAGCCTGCCACCACCTCGTACCGCTCCGGATTGATTCCCTCCGGGAGATCTCGTTGAGCCCTATAGGTCAGGTAGTCGACAGCAGTCAGGTCGATACACATCCTGTAGCCGTCCTCAAGGAGCGCCTGAGCGGTGGTAAACCACTGATCCTTGGATGGATGTATGACCCGCTGATTTCGGGAATAGCTGACCACGCAGTTATAGGCCATCTCGGGAGCTGGCTGGGCCCGAGCTTCCTCCTCACTGCCTTGTTGCTTCTCGGTGGCTGGGTCTGTAGTCAACTTCTGCTCAGATCAATCATGTGGGCCTCACCCTGGCCATCGAGTTGTTCGATCGTTACTCCCGCACCGGCTCCCGTGGTGCTTCGTCGGTGCAACAGTTCGCCGCTTTCAATCTTAAGATGAAGGGTGTTGATTGCGTGGAGAAGGGTCTGAGGTCCCGGAGGACAGCCGGGAGCGTACACGTCGACGGGCACGATCTGATCGACTCCCTGGACAATGGCATAGTTGTTGAACATGCCGCCACTGGAGGCGCAGACCCCCATAGAAATTACCCACTTTGGCTCCATCATCTGGTCATAAACCTGACGCAGAACCGGGGCCATCTTTTGGCTGACCCGACCGGCAACGATCATAACGTCGGCCTGACGTGGAGAAGCTCGGAACACTTCCATGCCCAGGCGAGAGATGTCGTAGTGGGCCCCGCCAGTAGCCATCATTTCAATGGCACAACATGCCAGTCCGAACGAGGCTGGCCAACTCGACCGAGCTCTAGCCCAATTCACCATGCTCTCAACGTGGCCGGTGATCACGTTGTGCTCAAGGGCTCCGATGCCATCAAACTCGAAATCGTCAAGCTTTGCCATCAGGCTGCTGCTCCGTCTTGTTCAGGAACCGAATCTGTCGCAGCGTTACCATCGATCAAGGCGTCCTTCAGACTCTCGACCTCTTCGAAACGACCGACTAACCCCACCTTGCGGACCGTCGATTCCACGGTGCGATCCTCGTTGACCATGGGACTAAGGCGACGGTTGACCTGGAGGGTGCCCCAATCAAGGGCGCCCTTGGATATGAGATAGATGAAGGACTCAAAGACAAGAGCCGAGAAGATCAGGATGGCAACAAGTCCGAAGCGACCGAGCCCCGCGTTGGCAACCGCCCAGGGATACAAAAACACAATCTCAATATCGAAAATGATGAAGAGCATGGCAATAAGGTAGAAGCGAACAGGGAACCGGTGTGGAGGCTCGCGACCGGGCACGATCCCACACTCATAAGGAGCGAGCTTTTCTTCTGTCGGCCGACTTGGCGAAACAAGCTTGGACACGACCAGATTGATTGCAGCAAATCCGGACCCAAGGAGTAACAGAGCCAACACCGGCAGGTACTGGGCCATACTATGTCCTTTCACAAATTGTCAGAGATGTCCGCAAATCGGGATACGGCGGTCTCCAGGGTACTACGCAGCGGCGGACCGAATGGCCTGTTCGCGACGGTCACGTAAGTGCATTGACCAGACGAGTAGTCCAAAGATGATGCCGTTAAAGATGCCAAAGAGGGCTGGAGTAACCCGAGTTCCACCGAACAATATCGGTAGCGGGCCACCACGATCACGTTCCATCACCACACTGATGACGGGCTTGTCCGGGTCTGGAGTAGCCACGGGCGGCGCTTCGCCCGGCAAGGCCGGTGTATCGATGACCCCTTGGACCTGGATGACCATGAGTTCTCGTGGATGCCAGAAACGTATGAACGTTGTGTCGAACTTGTGAAGCACTCGGTCATACCAGCGAGGGTCCTCAACCAAGAGTGGTTTCCCACCAATGTTGTAGGCCCCAAAACGAAGGGGAACATAGGCTGAGGTGTTCTCGAAAATCTTCTCTTCGCTCAGATACTCATCGGCCGAGGCCTGAGCCTCCCCCCTTCGAGGATTCGAGGTAACCAAGTAGCGCCATCCAGCAAGTGAGTCGGTGTTCTTCTTGGCATAGATTGATGCCTCTTCCTGGGCTGCCTCAGGGTCATCTGATTGCACGCCATCAGCAATGGAAAAGGTCTCCAACGCCCGGGCTAGTTCAAGTACCTCTTCGTCTTCAGAAAAGACCAAGCCATCATCGCTTAGTGCTGGCGCATCGGCATCGATCTCCACCAGTTTCCACGACTCGGCCTCACCCTTCCAACCAATGCCATAAACGGTCCAAAAGACCCCCATCGTGGCCATCCAACCAAAGAGCGCGGCCGCCGAGATGAGGCCACCTAAGCGAGGGCCCGAGTTGGTCGAGACGATCAGGTATGTGCTGCCCATGAGCACGACGACACCGACCATAACCACCAGCACGCCACGGAAAAACGGGTCGAAGGCGACGCCACCAATGAAGGCCAGGCTATTGACCCCAGCAAGGCTACCCATCACAGACCCCGGACATAGTCGATAGCCGCCTGAATGTATTCAGCCGGAAGGAGACCCGCAAAACTCGGCATCATCCCGGCGTTGCTTTGTCCACCGTCGCCATAACCTGCTCCAGCCTCCGCGCCATTGGAAACGAAGTTGAACTGGGCCCGGCTGGTTCGTTCCGGCATCTCGACAATCGTACAGTCGCCACCAAGTCGACCATCGGCAAACTCAATAACCGTTCCCGAAAGACTTCGGGCATTCAGTCGAGGGGGATCGATGAAGTTGCCATCGGCATCCACTTGGACTTTGAAACTTGGATCGAATGGATAGGCGTTGGCCGCTACTCCACCTGGTTCCCACAGTTTGGAGTTGTACCCACAGACAGCCAGGTCCCCATACTGTTCACCACTCAGGATCTGATAAGGAATGGGATTGCCGTCGGCGTCTGTCTCATCAGATATTGGCCTGCCGGTGTCATCAAGGCGAATTTCCTGGTTGTCCATCGACAAGTAGTATCTATATTCGACAATGTCGGGATCGGACGCGAGATAGCTGGGATGTCCCCCCTCAGGAGCCCAGGTCCCGTCCGGATTCTTCCACGCATCGTCGGGGAAGCGTTCGGTTATACCACCACACAAGCTGAAGCCAATTCCCGACGGATCACCACCACCACAACCAGCCACTCCAAGGGCCAATGGATCGGTGCCAGCCTCACGCGGAATATCTGGTCCCAAAGACCAGCCAGCGGTATGGCAGCGAGCGCAACTTAGCGAGCCAGCCTTGAACCCACTGAAGTAGCCAAGATTGAACACTGCTTCGCCAATAGTGGAGAACTCACCGTCGTCGATTGATCGCTGGAGTTCGTCTCGAATCTCTTGGGCTAGTTCGTCGGCTGCTGCTTGAGCGGCCACGGAGTCTTCCTGCTGAGAAATGACAATGGGATCAAGCGTTTGCACCTGGAAGGTCTGAATGTACTCGATGATGTTTTGCACCTGTTGGCTCGTAAGGGGACCACCGCCAGGAGTGCCCCAAGCCGCCATCGGCGAACCGGGGCGCCCGTAATTGAGAATGTAGGTGACCTCTTCTTCGTCGTAGCGGTTGAAGATGTTATTCAACGCTGGCGCTTGCCATGTTGCATTCGCGATGAATTGACCGTCGGCGTCCTGTAACACATAGGGAGCCGAGCCGCCTACGCCACCAGCCGCATGGCAATTCACACACTGTGCTCCGCTCAGATAGCTACCTTCGCCTCGGCTCTCGAAATTCAACTGGTAGGCGTTGACGGCGCCCTCTTGCCGACCCGGTTCCGCCAGCCAATAGAAGGGAAGCGAGATGGAAACGACTGCCAAAAGCACTAAGGCGAAGCTGAGAGACTTGTCGAGCTTGGGTCCTTCAAGCTCTTCGTCGTTGAGGTAAGGAACCCGGTTGGCGGCAAGTTCGATTTCCGAGCCGAGTTCCGGTTTTGCTATGAAGACATTGCGAATAAAGAGCGCGACAAAGGCAACGAGAACAACCACTGCCACGGTGAGGCCGATGCCGCGAAAACTCACGGCGAGAAGGACAGCGAAGGTCATTAGTGGCCTGCTCCTACACAGTTGGGGCCCTCAGCCTCTTGGCCGGTGGTGTTGGTGCCAATGGGCGGGCCGTTGATGATGATCCCGGTATCGACGACTAGTTCGTTTGCCGCGTTGATTTCCATGGGGAACCGATCCATGCCACGAGGGGCGGGGCCCCCCTTCTTTTCTCCGACACGGTTGTACTGGGAACCGTGACAGGGGCACTCAAACCATTGGGAGGTGCCGCATTCGGGAACCCGGCATCCAAGGTGGGGGCAAGTTTGCCATAAGGCCACGACACCTGCCTTCAGTCCCGGCGAAATCTGGTCATAAAAGCCATAGGTGCTAGCTGCCTTAGCCAAAGCAAAGTCGGGATACTCGGTAACCCACATTCGACCTTCGGGAACGTAGAAGAATCCCCCACCAGCCTTGATTGATGCCTTGATGTCGGGAATTCGACCGACATTGATCTTGGATCCGAAACCGCTGGATCCTTGTGGCCACAGGAAGGCAATGCTGGCTGCTCCGAATCCACTTAGCCCGACAATAAAGGTGAGCAAGATACTCCGATTCAGAAACTGGCGACGGGCGACACCCAACGTCTCAGGATCTGGCGGCACGTAGGCAACCGGGGCTGGGGCAGCAGCGCTCACCAGCTTGCCCGAGCGCTCCTCTTGGACAAATTGTTCGATGTCTCGACCCGACGTGGGGCGCGTTTGGGTGTCGGAGGACTCAAGATCTAGGGCACCGCGATCTCTTTTGATGGCCTCACCAGAGAGCTGACCGATGGCTCCCTCGGTGTCTTTGCGTCGCATCGACGCCATGGTCCCAACAAGGGCGACCAAAGCGAGTAAGACGACACCTACCACGAGGACAATTTCCATGACTACCTCTCTAGAGCTCGAAGAATAGGCCGTCGGCCCACGGGAAGACGAAGTTGAAGCCGGGGCCACGGAAGAACGATCCGATCAAGACGAGCACCGACCAGAACATCATGAACGTGGTGAAAAGGCTGATGGCGAACTTGCGGTCCTCTGGCTTGTTGCTGGGGTTCTTGTCGATGTATGGCGCCATTGTCAGGATAATCAGGCCGATCCCGGGCACGGTTACCCCCGCCACCATCGGGTGGAACATGGTGAGCATTTCCTGCAGCCCCAGGAAGTACCAGGGGGCCTTGGACGGGTTAGGAGTCTCATTGAAGTTCGCCAAGATCAACAGCGGCGCGTTGACAAAGATGGAGAAGATGGTGAGAAAGGCGAGGCTGAACAACGCTGCACCGAATTCGACGATAATTAGGTGAGGCCAGACATGCACCTTGTCCATTGGCTTCATCTTGATGTCTTGGATCGAACCAGACTTGACCACCGTGAGCAGCCGCTGGGTATGACCAGCGGCTCCAGTCATGACTGGGCCATCTGCGACCGCGGTGGCTGTGGCCACCGCGGCGGCTGCACTCGGTGCGGCCGCCGCCGCCCCCTTGCCTTTGGCTGAGCGGGATCGCTCAAGCAAGTGGGCGGGAATTTTCGAGCCAGAATCGCTGGCTGCCAGCGCTGACTCGGGAGCCGCAGCCGATTCGGCCTTTTTCCTAGCCTCTGATGCTCTTTTTCGAAGGTGTTCGGGGATCTCGGTCATTCGGTTGTTCCTCTATTCCGGCAATCGATTCGGTGAGTTGAAAGCTGCTGGCCTAGAGCGGGCCAGAGATTCCACCATCCTTGCGAACACGCCAGAAGTGAATAGCCATGAAGATAACAGTGACGAAGGGAAGCATGAGGACATGGAGCACATACCAACGAAGGAGTGTGTCGGTTCCGATTACTTTGCCTCCGAGGAGAACAAATTTAACCTGCTCACCGAAGACCGGGGTGTAGCCCATCATGTTCGTGCCAACAGTCACCGCCCACAGAGCGAGTTGATCCCACGGAAGGAGGTAGCCGGTGAAGGAAAGAAGCAGGGTGAACTGGAGCAGCATTGTGCCAATAACCCAGTTGAATTCTCGGGGCGCCTTGTAGGCCCCATGGTAAAAGACCCTGGCCATGTGGAGAAATACACTGAGCACCATGAGGTGAGCGCCCCAGCGGTGCATGTTTCGTACGAGGAGACCAAAGGTGACCGACGTCTGCAAGGTATAGATGTCTCCCCAAGCGGCGGCGGCCGTGGGACGATAGAAAAACATCAAAAAAATGCCTGTCACCGTCAAGATAATGAACAAGAAGAAACTCAAGCCGCCGAGACACAAGGTGTAGGACACCTTGACCGCGTGGCGCTTCACCTTGACCGGATGCAGGTGATAGAGCACCGAGTTCATGATCACATACGAGCGATTCCGGGGACTGTCGGTATAGCCCTTACGAAAGATGGAGCCTGGGCGAAAAATGGAGTTCCAAACCTGACCGCCCTGCACGCTGTTCATCGTGTCCGTCAGTTGAGTTGCTGCTTTTTCAGCCATCGAGGGCTTGTCTTGAATCGACTTTGCCATGGAGATTCCTGTGGTAAGTATCGAGGGAAGTAGGGGAACGAAAAGGGGGAACGAAAAGGAGTTAGCCGAGGCGCATGCCATAGCCATAGCCATGGGACGGCGTGCGCTGGTGGTGGTCGCCAGTAGGACTGGCGTCGGAAATCTTGCCGAGGATGATTACCCCGGTCGGGCAACGGTCAACGCACAGAGCGCAACGGGTGCACACGTCGTCGTCGATCGTGAAGATGAAGGCATCGGCGGGGTCGTCGCCAGGCCGGGCAATACCGAAACTCTCCGCCACGGAGTCGGTTTTTTGCATGTGGATACATTTCCATGGACAGATGTCCACGCAACCCTCGCAG
Source organism: Actinomycetes bacterium (assembly GCA_024276425.1). Taxonomy (GTDB): domain Bacteria; phylum Actinomycetota; class Acidimicrobiia; order Acidimicrobiales; family SZUA-35; genus JAJRQY01. Next base: position 43,180 of record JAJRXF010000180.1, read on the forward strand.
GTAATGCATTCTGATTGGTCGATATGGATGAACTGTTTCGGTTTGACGGCCCGAGCCAAATAGTCTGCGTCAACCTCAACCAAAACATAGTCGTCCCGGAATTCGGGAAGCGGGGGATTTGCGTCGGTGTAGCCCATCGAACCGGTCAGCCCCGCTTTACCAATGGACGGCCATAGGTGCTCTTGGCCACGTCGGCACCCGCCTTGGACTTGCCCCGAGACTGCCACGACCCCCACATCCCAGACATGATACCGAGGAAGATGATGTAGATGAGCGCTGCCACCGAATCAGAGATTACTCGGCGGGTAATATCGAAGGGGAGCCAGCCTCCCTGGCTCTGGGGGCGGACAATGTCGCCCCAGCCAAAGACAAACTTGTCGGAGCGGAAACTCCACTCGTTTTCTGCCAACGTCAGCCACTGATGCGGGACGATGCCGAAAACAATGAACATCAGAAAGAAAATGTAGGCAGAAAACAATGCTGCCTCGCCCCAGGTCATGGTGGCACCAACGGGGCGCCGCTTGGAATACCGCCAAATGCCAGCGGCCATGAGCACGGAGATGAGTACCGACACCACTAGGGCAACCATTGGCGAGAACTCCTCGTTTACTGCGATCGAACGCTACTGCGATCGGGGCGGACTAGGGACTGGGGGCTGCACCCTCTCTCGCATGAGCGAGATTGAGCGCGGTTTTGATCGGCTGACACAGATCAACGTGTGCATAATCTACATCGCCAAAGGCTCGACATGACAAACTCATCGAGACCTTCATCGAATGGTCGCTATTTGTTTGCGCTTACAAGGGGCGCTTACCGGGCAATGTCAGCTACCTCGACAGGCAAACCACCGGAGCATCCGACGCGAGAAGGTGTAGCACGACTTGGTTCCAACTACCGTCATGAGTCGAAAATTCAGGACGAAGAGATCGTGGTCGCGGGAAGTTTCGGCCTAGAGTTAGCCAGCCTGTACCCGCATGATTTGAGTGAGAGCATTCCGTGACCGAGATCCCTGAACATCTCCTGAAACGCAGCAAGTCGGCCAAGGGCCAAAAAACGGGTGATGGCCCAGCTTCGACCGCCGAGTCAAGCTCGAGTGCGGTTACTCCCGCCGCGAGTGAGACCCCGGCTCCTTCGGGCCCTCCGGCCATTGCTGCAGCAGCCGCCGCTATTCCCAAGGACGTCGAACCCGCACCTGCCGCCCCAGAGCCACATTACGTTGCCGCGTCCCGGGCTCGAAACCGGATCCCGATGTGGGCCCTCCCGTTAGTATTCGCCTTGCCCATCTGGGCTCTGTCTTATGCTGGCACCATGCAGCTTCCACCAACGGAAGACTTATTGTTTGTCGACGCGGCCCAGGCGTACTCAAGTTGTGCGTCATGCCACGGAGCCACCGGAGGCGGCGGCGTCGGCTACGCCCTCAGCGGCGGCGAAGTTCTGCAGACCTTTCCCGAACCCGTTGATCAGATGGCCTATGTTGCCCGAGGCTCCGCAGCCATTGCCGGAGAAACCTACGGTGCCAATGGTCGCCGAGTGGCGGGTGAACTTGGCGTAATGCCTGCCCACAAGGACACCTACACGCTTCTCGAACTCGAACTTGTGGTCTTCTACGAGCGGGCAATCTTGTCCGAGGAGGACACAACCGATGCGTCCTATCTGGAGTGGATGGACAACCTCCGGGAACGGATCGAAGCGAACGAACAAGACCCTATTGACCTTGACCAACTCCTGGGCTGCGCCGATCCCGCAATCACCCCTGGAGGCGGAGGCGGAGGCGGAGGCCCGGAGTGCCCCGGACCTGCCTCAGCGGGCTGAAACCATTCCTTCATCTGACGCTAACCTTCAACTAGTCAAGAAGTCTGATGGTCTGCGTCAGAGTTAGCCGTGTCTCCCAAGTTTGCTCAACTGGAGGACCCCTCGCTCAAACAGAGGACCCCTCTATGCCGATAAGGAACTTGTGATCGCACGCCCCCAACTTTTTCTCCCGCTAATCTCCTTCGCCCTTCTTATTGGCTCAACCCTGTCCGCCGTTGAGCCAGTTGGGGCCACACAACCAGCGCCAACAGACCAGCTCACCAACGAGAACCCAGACGTCCCCTTTATTGTGGATGTCTGGGATCCAACCATCGATGCCGGGTCCGAAGCAGTACAGGAGGCGATGATGGCCTCCCTGGCCAAGGCGGACTCTTTGGCGAGAGCGGCAACCATCAATCTCCCACCGGGACAGACCGCGCTGCGAGCCTCGGCCATTGGTGGCCAAATATCGGTCAGGTTCAAGAACTCGACGCCACCCGACGTTCAGAACATTGTTAACACCGCTGCAGCCGACTGGAACGCCGTACTCAATATTCCCAGCGGCGCCCCAGTCGAAATTGATTTCTACTGGCAGCCCCTTGATCCGGGTTTCCTGGGATCATCTCGCCCCACCTATATCGAACGTCTGGCCAGCCTGCCAACCCTGGACTACTACCCGGTTTCTTTGGCCAACGCTCTCCTGGACACAGACCTCCGACCCGACGACGCCGAAATCGAGATCGCTGTTGCCTCCAACCTCTACAATGTCTCCAACGGCTGGTATGCGGGAACGGGGCCAGTTCCCTTTGACCGGCGCGACTTGTATTCGACCATGGTGCATGAAATTGGTCATGGGCTCGGCTTTATCGGAACCGCCAGGAAACCAACGGCCGGCCAGCCAACACTTGATCAGATCCCGATGGTCTTTGACCGCCTTGCCCGCTACAACGGTGCGCCCATCGTAGGGATTCCCAACCTCAGCTCGGCTCTAACCTCAAACAACCTTCACATCAATCTCGGTGGCGAACGTCTGCTCCAACTCTACGCTCCGGGCTCATTCGTCAATGGCAGCAGCTTTTCCCACCTCGACGAGAAGTACCAGCCTGGCCAGCCAGGCTCGATGATGACGCCAGCTCTTGGACGTGGTCAGACCGACCGGAGGATTGACGCTGCGGTTCTCGGGGTGATGCTCGGTATTGGCTGGGATGTCAAAGCCAATCCTTTGACCCCAACATCACTCAGTGTGACGTCTCAATCCCAACAACTCACGGCGAACTGGTCGGTCGATCTCAGCCAGTCGGGACTTCCCCCCACAGGCTATGTTGTCCAGGTCGCTCAGGGCTCCTCGGTTATCGCCTCCAATAGTCTTTCCTGGGAGTCAAGTTCAACCACAATCGGTGGACTCACGAATTTCGAGGACTATGAGCTAGAAGTGAATGCGATTGCTGGCAACGGCTCGATGTCCAGCTTTTCCGTCCGTACCGTTGGCCACCCGTACCTGGTGAGGGCAACTGGCGGTGGTCTAACCCGGACTCTGAGTTGGGAGCCTATGAACTCGCCAGGAACAAATGGTGCTACCTATAGCGTTGAGCGATCAAAGGACGGAGGTCCTTTCCATCCAGTCGGTTCCACCACTGGGACCAGCCTGTTCGATCCAGCACTCACACCAGGCGTCTTTCAGTATCGGGTCACCGGATCCTCGGCTGGCGGAACCAGTATTTCAGCCCGCTCGCTGTTTGTGGGTGCAACCACCACGACCGTGAGGCCATTCTCACTCGACGGTCAGGTTGCTCGGCTCTATCGGGCCTATTTTGACCGTGAACCGGATGCATCGGGCATGGCCTACTGGCTGGACCGGCGGGCCGGTGGTCTGACCTTGGAGGCAATGTCGGCTGGGTTCGCCAGTGGACCGGAGTTTGCAGCCACCTACGGTTCGCTCAGCAACGCCGATTTCGTCAACCTGGTTTATACCAAAGTGATCGGTCGGTCCGCTGACCCTGAGGGCTTCAACTACTGGCTCAATCAACTCAATGATGGCATGAGCCGCGGAGCCATGATGGTTGGATTCTCTGATGCCCCCGAATACATCGCCGCAACCGGAACCGTCGCTCCTCAAACCTCCGTCGAAGCTAGCGTCTACCGACTTTATGTGGCGTACTTCCTGCGGGCGCCCGACTCCCCAGGCTTTGACTACTGGGTCAGCCAGGCAACCTCAGGCACGTCCATCCCGGCCATCTCGGCCCAGTTCGCCACCAGTCCGGAGTTTCTAAATCGATACGGATCGGTTGACAATGAGGACTTCGTCAACCTGATCTACCAAAACGTTCTGACCCGCCAGCCTGATGCCGCTGGCTTTGAGCACTGGACCAGCCAGCTCAATGCCGGGGCGTCGCGGGGTGAACTCATGGTTGGGTTCTCCAACAGCAAGGAGTTCCTGCTGGCCACTGGCACCCTGCCCTAGATGAAACCACTTTGGTGGCCATTGGCTACCCCTCAGCTAGCTCTTGGCCAACCTCTGAGGCGGCATCAATGGTGCGCTCGATCTCAGCATCGCTATGAGACAAGCTTGGAAACATGACCTCGTAGGGACCCGGCGCAAAGGCAAAGCCACGCTTGAGCATGCCGTGGAAGAAACCCGGGAACTGACCCGTGTCGGCCGACCGTTTTGCGTCGTCATAGTTGAGGACCTCACGACTATCGAAGAACAACCCAACCAGGGCGCCAACCTGGGGAATCTGAACGCTCAACCCGGCCCCACCCAATGCTGCTCGGAGGCCATCGGCCAAACGAGTGGCCGTTGTCTCCAACTGGTCAAACCGGTCCTGGCCTAGTTGACCGAGTGCTGCCAACCCCGCGGCAGTGGCAAGAGGATTCCCGGAAAGGGTCCCTCCCTGATAGACCGGCCCAAGGGGGGCAACATGATTCATGAGCTCTAGCGTTCCGCCGAAACATCCGACGGGAAGGCCCCCACCAATGACCTTGCCAAATGCCCACAAGTCCGGGGTCACGCCACTCCAGGCCGTGGCCCCTCCCCTCCCGAGACGGAACCCGGTGATGACCTCATCAAAGAGTAGGAGGGCCCCAACGCGGTCACATTCGGACCGGCATGCCTGGAGAAAGCCTGGTTCCGGGGGAACGAGACCCATGTTGGCCGCAACGGGTTCGACGATAAGCACGGCAGTGTCCTGATCGAGCTGGGGTACGACGTTGTAGGGAGCGACGACAGTGTCGGCCACTGCCGATTCAGTGACTCCGGCCGACCCAACCAATCCCTGGTTGGCTACTCCGGAACCTCCGGCCACCAAAAGTGCGTCAACGTGACCGTGATAGCAACCGGCGAACTTGACCACCTTGGAGCGTCCGGTCGCTCCGCGGGCTAGCCGAATGGCTGACATCGTTGCCTCGGTGCCCGAGGAAGTCATTCTCACCATTTCCAAACCGGGCACCCATTGGCACAAGAGTTCCGCCAGCTGAACCTCGCGCCTTGTCGGGGCCCCAAAGGTCGTCCCCTCTGTGGCTGCCTCGCGGATGGCCCGAACAACCATCGGATCGGCGTGGCCCAAGATCGAAGCCCCATAGCTCTGGACATAGTCGATATAGCTCCTGCCATCCTCATCCCAGACTGTCGAACCCCTCGCGTTCTTCACGAAATACGGGGTGCCGCCGACAGACAAAAAAGCTCGCACCGGTGAGTTCACCCCACCGGGGAGCACCGCCTTGGCCCGCCCGAAAAGCTCCTCGTTGGTTGAGGCTGGCATGGCATCAAACTCTTCTTGTTCTGAGCTCACTGGTTGTCTCCAGCCTTGGTTTCTTGTTGGTTTAGGTAATGAGCCACTTCGGCCGCCAGGTAGGTGAGGATGAAGTCGGCACCGGCGCGCTTGATTGCCGTGAGGGTTTCCACTGCCGCCAATTCACCGTCAATCCAACCGTTGGCCGAGGCGGCCTTCAGCATGGCGTACTCGCCGCTCACGTGGTAGGCGGCCAGGGGAACATCGACCGCCGTGCGGGCTTGGGAGATGATGTCCAGATAGGTCATCGCTGGCTTGATCATCACCATGTCGGCCCCCTCGGCGAGATCCAGGCGGATCTCCTCCATTGCCTCACGGCTATTGTGAAAGTCCTGCTGATAGGCCTTACGATCTCCCCCGCCAGAAATAGTCACCCCAACCGCGTCACGGAACGGGCCATACATGGCACTTGCGTACTTGGCCGAATAGGCCAGGATCGGAATCTGAGCAAACCCCGCCCCATCTAAGGCTTGTCGAATGGCCCCAACCTGGCCGTCCATCATTCCCGAAGGAGCAATCACATCGGCCCCGGCCCTTGCTTGGGCCACCGCTGCCTTGGCGTAAAGTTCCAGCGTCTGGTCGTTGTCAACCTCTCCGTTGGCATCAACGACACCACAATGACCGTGATCGGTGTACTCATCCACACACAAGTCAGCCATCAACACAATCTTGGTCCCAAAGGCCTGGCGCAGATGACGGAGCGCAACCTGAACAATGCCTTGCGGATCCCAGGCCTGAGAGCCGACGGAATCTTTGTGCTCGGGGATACCAAAGAGGATGCAGGCCGGAACCCCAAGTTCAACCAGGGTGGCCACCTCTGCTCGAAGGGAATCAAGGGTGTGCTGACACACTCCGGGTAAGGAACTGATGGGCTGAGGTTCGGTGATCCCCTGGCGAATGAAGAGGGGGGCAACAAGGTCGTCCACACTGAGTCGGGTCTGGGCCACCAGGCGACGCAAGGCGGCACTTCGACGAAGTCGACGGAGTCGACGCTGGGGAAAGCTCATGCCCCGATGGTACGCACCGTTGCCTCGATCAGCCCCATCGCGGTGTGGGGATTGGCAACCTCTGTCGCTTTGGCCCCTCCTTTCTCCAGAGCGGAGGCGGTCTGGGGACCAATGCAGATCAGCGCAGCTTCCGTTTGGAGCCCAGCATCGGCGAAGAGCCCCAGGAGACGGTCGGCGATCGAGCCCGAAGTCAACAAAATCGCATCCGCTTCCGCCGCATCCGCAACCGACTGGGGCGAAACCGGGGGCATGACACTTCGATAGGCCACAACGGCGTTAACCGAAAGACCATGAGCTAGCAGGCCATCAACGAGATCCGAGCCAGCAAGCTCACCAAGGGGGGCCAGAATCTGTTGGGGCTGGTCCGAAGACTGGGCTAGTTTTCCCAAGTCCTGAGCCAAGGCAGCCGCCGTCGCCTGAGTCGCCACAAGGGAAACCGGAATTCCCGCATCAATGAAAGGTTGAGCGGTTGCCGAGCCAACCACGGCCACCTTGGTCCTTGCCGGCCATGGCCGTAACCCCCGGCCATCCACGACCATTCGAGCCGAGTTTTTTGATGTGCATGCCACCCAGGTGTATGACTCCAGGCTGTCGATGGCCCGACCGAGCCCTTGGCCAACGATGGGTACAACGGCCACTAGAGGCAAAAGCAAAACGGTCGCACCCAGTGACCCAAGAGCGGCCGCGAGGTCATTCGCCTGATCCGGGGCCCGGCATAGGACTACCGTGCGATCAGCCAAGACGGTGGCGAGACTCACGATCGGGTCGACTCCACCCGCTGCCGAAGTTCGACCGCTGCTGCCACACCGACCTCGCGATGACCCCGACCGGTCATAGCGAGTTCGATTCGCTCGTAGGCCCCGGTATCTGGATCGGCCAACATCGCTGACAGGGCGAACTCATTCGGCTTGTCTCGTGCAGGCCCACAAAATGCCCCGGCAGGCAGATCACAGTCACCGCCAAGCTCGGCCAAGAATGCCCGTTCGGTTTCCACCTGCAATCTGGTGAGTGGATCGTCGATCTTGGCCAACAAACCAGCAACGTCACTGTTGTCTTCACGACATTCGATGGCCAAGGCCCCCTGTCCGACCTGCGGAATCATGAGCCTGGGCTCAAGAACCTCCACCGCGTCCGGCTGTTCACCTAAGCGTTGCAGCGCGGCGGCAGCCATCACGATAGCCCCACCGTCGGGGATCTTGGACAACCGGGTTCCGATATTGCCCCGTAGCCCAACAAAGCTCAGATCGGGACGAATCCGAGCCAGTTGTGCCTGTCGACGATTGGATCCGGTGGCCACAACCGCACCCAAGGCTAAACCCTTGAGGGTCGACCCCACTAAAGCGTCTCGAACATCGCCCCGTCGCGGAAAGGCGGCGATGATCAGCCCATCGGGTGAGACCGCTTGCAAGTCCTTGGCCGAGTGAACAGCAATATCGGCCTCCAAGCCAAGAACTTGGGCCTGAACTTCCTTGCTAAATGCGCCCTTGCCTCCAAGGGCCGAGATTGGCAAACTCTGGTTCCGGTCCGCCTGAGTTTCCAGCTTGACAAACTCAATCTTGACCGCGGGATCGACCATGCTGAGGAGTGCGGCAATATGGCGACTCTGCCAGAGAGCCAACGGACTCTGGCGGGTAGCAATCCTGATGGTCACGATATGTCGAAAAGCTCTCGAAGTGCTTCGGCCAGACGGTCACCACGTCGCGAACCGGCAGCGTCGCGAAGCTGGATCGAGGGATCATGGAGCATTTTGGCAACAACGGCATGGGTCAAGGCTTCGACTGCTTCGAACTCCGCCTCACTGAGGTTCTTGAGACGTTTCTGATAGTGCTCAACCTCGCCTCGACGAATGGCCTCTGCCTTGCGATGAAGCTGCCCAAGAAGCGGGGCCACCTCGGTTGCGCTTCTAGCTGATCGATAGCGAATGACCTCGTCGACGACGACTAGCCGAGCCTCTGCGGCTTGCTTGTGTCGCTCTTGAAGCCCTCGGTTGGCAAACTCCTGTAGATCACGAAGAGTAAGCAGGCTGACCCAGTCAAGCTGGGTGACCTCGGGGTCGACGTCATGGGGCACGGCCAGGTCGAGAATGAGCATTGGCTCACGAGAGCTGGTGCGGGCACCCTCAATATCAGCCGTGCTAATCACGATCCCGGGGGCCCCCGTTGCACTAATGACCACATCTGCCTCGGCTAAGGCCAAAGGCAGGTCACGAAACGGAGTGGTTTCCCCACCCAAGGTCTGCGCAATGGCTGAGGCCTTGGATGCTGTGCGGTTGGTTACGACAAGATTGACATCTACCGAGCGAGACAGGGCCGTTGCCACCCCAGCGCCGACCTCACCGGCACCAACGAGGAGTACGCGCTTCCCGTCAAGATCTCCACCGCTTTCCGCTACCAAACTAACCGCGGCCTGAGAAATGGACGCGGTACGCCGGCCAATGGCCGTGTCGGTACGGACTCGACGCCCCGCCCCGATCGCTGATGAGAAAAGCGAATCGAGAGCCCTTCCAACCACACCCTCAGCCTTGGCCGTCTCCCAGGCGGTCCGAATTTGACCAAGAATCTCATGCTCGCCCAGAACAGCGGAATCAAGCCCAGCGGCTACTTCAAACAGGTGCCTAACGGCGTCATCGTGGTAGTGAACATACAGGTGATCACTGAAGTCATCCGGATCGACACCGGTGATGATCGAAAAGGCGTTTCGGACCTCCCGGTAGGCATCGTGGAACTGCTCGGCGTGAACGTAGACCTCGGTTCGATTGCAGGTTGCCAATAGCACGGCTTCACTAACGAACTCACCACCAGTCAACTCGCCAAGCGCCTTTGGAACCCGATCGGCCGGCAAATTCATGCGCTCCAATAGATCGAGGGGCGCAGAGCGGTAATTCAGGCCAATGGCGACGATAGACATGGAACTCCCTGGGCGAACGGCGGCGGCCGCTGTTGGGGTGGAACCCAGTCAACCCGAAGAACGCTGCGCTTCCACCCCTCAACCTGGTCCCAATGTCGGGTACCTACCGGAGCTGCGGTGTCAAGCATGACCCGACACAGCACATCAACCTGGTCTCAGCGCCTATCTGGTCAGGAATCAGGCAGATCCTGGCGTCGGAGCTTTCCGATTGTGCTGATCGGCAACTCCAGCACGGGGCTGATACGCGTCGGCACCTTGTAACGCGCGAGTTCGGTGCCACAATGCTCTCGCAACAGGTGTGGGTCGATCGTGTGGTCGGCCGCAGCCACGACATAGGCGACGATTCGCTCGCCGGTTGTGTCATCGGGTTCTCCCCTAACTGCGGCTGCGACCACAGACGGATGAGAAACCAGGGCTGTTTCAACCTCGGTCGGGTGCACATTGAAACCCGAAACGATGATCAGATCCTTGATACGAGTCATGATTGCGAGCCGACCGAAGTCATCAACAACAGCTAAATCGCCGGTCCGAAGCCAGCCGTTTTCGGTTTGGCTGGATGAGACAATTTCACCATCACCGCCCTCACCTAGTACCCAGTAGCCCGGAGACAGCATTGGACCCCGTACCCAAATCTCACCAACGTCGCCCACCAATACATTGTTTCCCTGAAGGTCAACCAGGCGAGCCTCAACGCCGGGCATGAGAGGCCCAACGGATCCGACCGGGGCATCGCTACCCATGCTGGAGGACAGAACTCCACCGGTTTCTGTCAACCCATAGCCTTCTTTAATGTCAAGTCCAAGCTTGTCTCGTACCTCTAGGGCCAAGGCCGGTTCTAACCGAGCCGCTCCAGATACGGCAAGTTCGACGCTCGTCATGTCAGTTGCTTGGATCGTCGGATCCCGAATGAGACTGGCCCACATGGTTGGTGGCCCGACCAAAATGCTGACGGCATTCTCGCGAACCAACTCGCCGATCCGACCAGGACCGTCATGATCTTCAAGCACGATGGTCGCTCCGGTTGTGAGGGCCAAGTTGACAATCAGATTGATCCCAAAAACATGGAAGAGGGGGATCACGGCCAGCGCGGTGTGATGTTGGTTGAAGAAGTCCGGATTGACCGAGATCACCGACAGGATGCTTGTCCGCAAGTTCCGGTGAGTCAGCACGGCTGGTTTGGGATCTCCAGCAGTCCCCGAGGTAAAAAGGAAGATTGCCGGGTCGTGGTCGGCAACCTCAGCAACTGCTCCTGGTGTCCCCCTTTCAAGGTCGCTGATCGTTGGTACGGAGTCAAGGTCGTCGCTGGCCCCCTCACCGTGGCCAGCGACGAAACACAACCCATCATCGAGGTCTCCCGAAAGGCCCATGGCGCGCAACTCCGACCAGACCTCACATCCAGCAACACCAACAATGATGGAACGGGCTGCTACCGCGTCGAGTTGACGCCGGAGTTCGGCTGGGGGGGATTGAGGGTTCAACGGGACCGTCACCAAGCCGGCGGTCAGACACGCGAGATAACCAATGACAAAGATCTCGTCGTTTCCCGAAAGCAAAGCAACTCGATCACCGGGCCTGAGACCCGCAGACCTCAGCGAACCTCGCCAGCGGTCTACCCGCTCCGCCAGGGCGCTATAGCTCGTGGACCGCCCACCGGCGACCAGGGCGACGCGATCCATGGGAGGGGTAGGAAATGACTCGGCGAGGTTCACCTCAAGAGTCAAACACACTTCTGGGCGAAGATCCTCACATCCTCAAATCGCGGCCAATGCTGCCGATGACAATGGGTGATGATGGCATTGTCCAAATCCCTATTGGCCACAGCTTCGCGGTCTCGGTTGCGGCTCCTGCTAGCCGTGGTTGTCAGCTTGGGTGCCCTGGCGATGAGTGGATCGGCTGTGCTAGCGGCCGAGGCTGACGACGAGGTAGCCTTCATCGAGCGAATCAACGATTTGCGCGTCCGTGAGGGGCTCGCTCCGCTTCAAGTTGATAAGGAACTGGAAACTGCCGCTCGAATCTGGGCTAACCAGATTAGTATCGATGGTGCGCTGTCTCATGCTCCAGACCTATCGGTCGGGGTCTCATCGGAGTGGGCCAAGCTGGGCGAAAACGTCGGAGTGGCCGACGCTGATCAACTTGATGAACTATTCGACGCCTTTGTGAATAGCCCCGGCCACTACGCCAATCTGACAGACCCATCGTTCACCCATATCGGGGTTGGGGTGGTCTATGACCAACAGGGACAAATGTGGACTACTCATCGGTTTATGGCCAAAGTCGAGACCACCACGGTCACCCTCGCCCCTACACCAACATCCGAGGTGACCTCCACAACCTTGGTTGCTACGACGTCGGTTCCGTCCTCCACATCAACTGTGCCATCCAGCCAACCGACACCAACCACGACTGAACTCAAGGACCCAACCACAACGGCGGCACCCACGACGACCGAACTCGTTCGATCAGAGAGTGGGCGCAGCCCGTTACAGGTCGTTCCGACCAAACCAATCGACACCAAAGTATTGGCCGACCTCTTCGCCTCGTTGAGTCGCTAGGTCCCTAGTTGTTTGGGACGAGCAGATAGAACTGCAACGCACCCGCGATTAGTATTGCTAGTAGGAGAAAGGCCATCAGGGCCACTGTCCTCGCTCTCATCGCTCAACCCGTCTCATGATGAAGCCTGCCTCAAGATTCAGCCGGTACTCGGTTCGGGGCTCGGCGCCACAGTGGTTGGCTTGGATTGCCCAACAACAGGTGATTGAATAACCACTGGCGAGGGAGCGCTTGTGGGACCATCGGCTGCTCGAATCCTGACTTGTGAACCCTCATCGATTGCGAGTTCTAGGGCCGCCGAGCCCTGATCGACAGCGATGGCAAGCAGACCATATGAATCAACCACAAGTCCGACTGAACCGGTTGAAATCTCAGCGAAGCTGGTCACTCTCTTGGCTGTGCGGGTGCTCCGCCCTCCCTCAACTTGTACAAACTCACCCCAAGACTCCAATTCCTTCGGGTCCACATTAAGTTGGACATTGCCAAATCGGTCAACCCAGAGGACCTCGGCCCGAATTGATCCATCATCATCCGCCTGACTAACAGGAAGGATGCCCGGAACGAGCCCAGACGGATCGATCGGGGACCCAAGTTCGACCAAAGGTACGCCCTGGCAAAGATGAGCGGCCACGGGCCCAAAAATGTCTCGACCATCAAAGGTTGGTCCGGGGGCGCTCAGGTGATAGTTGGTGTTGTCCAATATCACCGCAGCGGTTGCGCCACCGACCAGCGAGACTGCCGGAGCGAACAGGCCGTTGTCCGGTCCAACCAGATAAGCCTCCCAATCCGCTACTTCGATTGCAATGGGTTTTCGCTCCGTCGCCACGCCCGGATCAACAACCCCAAGTACTACGCCGGGTGCCATGTATTGCACCGCTCGAGCCAAGGCCAAGCCTCCAGCGCGAATATCGTGAGGCTCGATGTCATGGCTGATATCGATCACTCTCACGTCGGGTGCAATCGAGCGAATGACCGATTTGACCACGCCAACAAACTCGTCCTTAAGGCCGTAGTCGGTCAGGAATGAAATTGTTGATCGTTCCGGGGGCGATGCGCTCACGCTCCGTCATCCTCGATGGTGGTCCCTAGTTCGAACGACCGTTGGCTCGCAGCCCCCACAGCATCAATCAGGGCTGCCCGAATGCCGCTCTGCTCAAGGACTCGTAGGCCCGCAGCCGTCGTTCCCGCCGGGGTTGTGACTGCGGCCCGCAGAACTCCTGGTTCGTCCCCGGTTTCGGCCAGCATGGCAGCCGCTCCAGTCATTGTTTGTTCGGCCAGGGTTTTGGCGATTGGTCGAGGCAAGCCGGCAGTAACCCCAGCGTCAATAAGGGCTTCCACCATCAGGAAGAAGTAGGCCGGCCCCGATCCAGATAGCCCGGTCACCGCATCGAGTTGAGCTTCGGTTACCACAACAGCCTTGCCAACGGCTGAGAGGAAGGACAGCGCCCATGCCAGATCATCATCGGTTGCCATTGACCCGGCGGCCAACGCGGATGCCCCAGCCCCAACCAATGCAGGAGTGTTCGGCATGATCCGAACCACCGGGGTGCCTTCGGGAAGTACTGACTCCATCCGAGAAGTGGTGATGCCAGCGGCGACCGATGCCACTCTGGCTGGTTTGGGCAGGGCCTTTGCCGCGGCTAGAACATGATGAGGTTTGGTGGCCAGAACGGCATCAACCCCTGGCTGGGCGACATCCAACACCTGAACTCCGGGAAACAGGTTCGTGAGGTGTTTCCGCTGGCCAGGATCCAGATCGACAACTACCAATTCTTCTGGTTTGGCCCAGTTCGCGGCAATCATGCCGCCAAGCAGCGCTTGGCCCATCTTGCCACCACCAACCATCTGCAGCTTCGTCATGACCCCAAAGTTATCGTTACCCGGCTGGGTGTGGACCATTTCAGTGCGCCTTATCAGTGCGCATATCAGTGCGCCTTGATATGCCCGGGGCAACAAGCAGAGCCAAGGGCAGGCAAAGAAGCGGTTGGTTGGAGCGGCATTCTGAGGGCTTCCCCGACCCCTATCCAACACCGCCCCAACCGAACGATGAATCGTACTCTATGACGATGTTTATGTAATTCAACCGTATTTAAGAGAAATAAGAAGAAAATCCGATACGTAAGGCTGGTCGAAAAAACTGTTCGATCCATACGTAGATCGACCCAAGCACCCGGTCAAGTTCGCCGGAGTTGACGAGGCTGTTGTCCACATGGCCTTCAAGGTAGATGCCGTCCTCGTCACCAACGGAGAACTTAGCTCCATAAAGCCGATGGTTCCGTCGAAGTAGATGGGCGAAGAATTCGACCTCATTGTCAATCGGCCACGGCATGACATAGGCCTCGAAGAAGAGCGTTCTTTGCCCAAGTTCGAACCGGACGGTAGTGAAATCCTTCTCGTTCCCCTCAAGACGAACGAACCAGCGGCGACTGGGGGCCACACGTTCAACCGAGACTACCGCTGGGTTCGATTCCAGCTGATTGTCAAACCAATGATCAAGAAACTCCTCAAGTCGGTGCAGGTTCTCGTCTGTCTGAAGGTTCGGTGTCAACCTAGTGGTCCAAGGCTATTCCGAACACGGTGCGAGCGTCCGGGTTGTCACATCGGCATAAATCCGCCGAAGGCGGGCGGCCGAGGTACTCCAGGTGTAGTCCGCGGCCCGGGCCGCCGAGGACACCGACAGGCGTCGAGCCAGAACCGGGTCACCCAGAATGGCGTCAACCCATTCGGCGTAGAGTGCAGGATCTCTAGAGTCCACGAGATAGCCCGTGGTTCCATGTTCGACCAACGTCAGCAAACCACCGACAGCCGACGCAATTACGGGTGTTCCGCACGCCGCCGCCTCAAGCGCCACCAATCCAAAGGATTCAGAACGACTCGGAACCAAACAAAGGTCGGCGGCTCGATAGAACGTAGACAGCAGGTGGTGAGGTTGTGGGGGCACAAACCGAACTCGATCGATTAACCCTAGATCACTAACCATCTGCCGGATGCGCTGTACCTCCTGGGCTCCACCAGTCCCGCTCGCGCCACCAACAATCCAAAGTTTGGCGTCAGCCCGCTCAATTTGCGCCAGCGTAGAGATGGCAACATCCACTCCCTTGAGCGGCTGGATCCGACCAACAAACAGCAGGAATGGAGAGTCGTCTGCTCCCAGAGCCCAGCGAGCTCCCGCCTGACTCCCAGGGGAAAAGAACGCCTGGTCAACTCCGGGCGTGACAATTTCGACCCGATCCCGATCGACTTCATAGAACTGGGCCAGCTGCTCAGCCTCCGGTTGACAGTTGGCCAATACCACATCGGCGCAAGCCATCACGTTGGCCTCAGCCAAAGCCCGCGCCTCAGGCTCCCGATCACCACTGACGGCCTTGACTCGGGCCAGGGTATGGAAGGTGGTGACCAAGGGCAGATCGAGCTTTCGTTTCACAATCTGACCCGCTACCCCCGAGAGCCAGTAGTTGGCGTGAACTACATCTGGTTGAAACTCGACGAGATCATCGATCACGCCAACCGCAAACTCTTCAACCAGTCCCGGCAGTTGTTCTTTTGTCGCGTCCGGTGGGCCCGCAGGAATGTGAACAACATCGAAGCCGGGCTCTACCTGAACCCGGCGCTGCAACGAAGCGTCCCAAGCCCGGACATAAACCCGACACAGCACACCAGCCTGGGCGAGAGAAGACACCAGCTCGCGAACGTACACATTCATGCCTCCACCATCCCCCGTGCCTGGCTGGGCCAGGGGGGACGTGTGCAACGACAAGACGGCTACCCGCCGGACAAAAGGCTTCAAGGCGTCGGCTTTCTCAGTCGGCTTCTCCCGCCGGACGAGCGTAGCAAGGCGTTGGATCTCCTCATGAGAGAAAGGTATCCACAGAGACTTCCCCATCTCGATATCTGCGGCCAATTTCGATCTGGATGGTATCGATGCGCTCGTGCAACTGCCGACGAACCGACGACAAGGATGCTTCAAACTCGCCAATCCGTTCGCACACCATCCGCAGGGAACCATCATCGAGCGAGTCAACCCCGCTGAGATCACCAGGGGAGACCACAGCGTCCAACTCCTCAACCAACATGAGAGCGATCGATCCAGGCTCGTTGATCACAACGGCCCGGCCGCTGGTCCCTCGAGACTGACTACTCAGGATGTCGGGCAAACTAAAGAGCAGGCCGGGTAGATCAGATCCATCCCCCTCGGCACCAGCCCTACGCCGTATTTCATGACCAACAATGTCAAGTCGACCCTGGGCAACACGCCGAACCAAGGACACATCATTCTCCGCCTGAGCGGCCGTGACTCGGGCCTGGCGAAGATCCGGAAGAGGCCGGGTTGTAATGTCGGTGAGAATGTCGTCGTCAAGTAGGCGATTCAGCTGTTCGTTCACTTCTACAGGCTAGCCGAATGATTGCTGTCACCCGTCCAGGTGACTGTCTGGTACCAGTCTCAGGGGCGGGACTACAGGAGGAGCAACCAGAGCGGGCCAGCCAAAAGAAGAGAGTCCAGTCGACGCAATCCAGGAGCCCAAGCGTCGCCACGGGGCAAGATTGCCGAACCAAAGATCTGACCCAGCGGACAGCAGGCGGCAGTCAGGATCGAGAAACTGATGGCGCTGGGACCATCGAAGGGAAGAGGTTTGGCCAAGGCCAATCCCGCGCCAACGACGGCCAAGACGGCTACCCCAGCAATGGGACCCTCCACCGCGTTGGCCGAGCCGCTCCCAACCAAATAGTCGCCGACCTCATACCCACTAACCAACAAGAACAGAGCAATGGCCGCACCAACTCCGCGACCAGTTAAAACGATGAGGGAACCCGCAGCCAGTCCCACCGGTAGGGAAGAACGCACCAAGACCCCAGCAAAGCGGGTTACGTCCTGGTCGCTTTTGTGCAATACGCCAAGATGAGAGTAAGCCAATCCAGCAAAAGCGAGGACTACGACCCCCAGACCGAGGCCAAAGGTGCCAGCCAATCCGGATAGGGCGAGAACCGCCGCAAACAACGCACTAACTCGACGGTCCGAAGGAACATAACGAGACCAAGCGTGACCAGTCTGAAGTCCTGCAATCGCTGCTACTGGAACCACCACGGCCGCCACCAACCACCCCGAGATCGACATGGCAACAACAATGGAGACGAACCACCCAACACTCAGACCAATAGTTGGCCTATCCATACGGTAGGGCACGGCATAGCGATCACTCTTCCAGCGCTGTTCCCGATCTTGATTTCGACGGGCACCGACCTGCTTCTTGCGTTGCCTGCGAGTTGATGGGGTCGCCATGGCCTGTGGTTATCCACCAGAGACCGGGGGCAGGACAGCTATCTCGTCTGCCGAACTAACGGCATCTTCCTCCAGTGCCGGATGACCATTCAGCCAAACCTTCGAACCGGCAAGGACAGCGGAGAACCCCTGGCCAAAGGCGCTCTCCGCTTGGCTCAAGATTTCTCCGACCGTTGACCCATCGAACTCAACGCTCTTGTTGCCAGCGGCCTCCCGGGCCTGAGCGAAAAGACGAAGAGTAGCCACGCCCCCAAGTTTAGACGCCTAGCAAGACATCCAGGACCCCAAATCTGTTCCCCATGTCCCGAATGCTTCCTCAACCTGTCTACTCGTTGGTTGACTGCCCTATGGTCAGGCAGATGACTGATCTTCTCCTGACCCGCCATGGGCAATCGACATGGAACGCGGAGGCGCGCTGGCAGGGTCAGGCAGATCCACCCCTGTCTAGCCAGGGCCGAGATCAGGCCTACTTTGCCGCACGGAGAGTTGGCATGGTCGATCTCATCGCATCGTCCCCCCAGATTCGAGCCTTAGAGACAGCGACGATTATCGCCAGACACCTTGGTCTCGAACCCGTCATTGTGGTCGACGATCTTCGAGAACGAGCAGCTGGGCCGTGGTCGGGGCTTACCCGTTCGGAGATTGACGAGAAATGGCCGGGCTGGGTCGAATCTGGAGAACGTCCTGAGGGCTATGAGCTGGATGAACCTCTCTTTCAGCGGGTGGACGCTGCCCTGAAAAGGCTGGTTTCCGAATACCCGGTCGACTCTATGCTTGTCCTCTCCCACGGGGGAGTCATCAAGACCATCGAAGAGCACCACGCCTGTTGGGAGGGTCGCATACCAAACTTGTCTGGTCGAGTTTTGCAGCACCGAAATCAGACGTGGACACTCGGGGATCAGATTCGTTTGCTTGATGATGACCTGATGACCGGCGGGGATGGTGTGCGAGTGTGAGTAACGACCCCCACCAGCTTCCGCTTACCTTCGCCCCACCCACATCCTCTTCGGGGTACTCAGGGGCTGAAGACCAATCCCAACCTGATCAACTACCGGACGAAATGTCGATCAAGGGCCTGGCTCCCGTAGACGTTATTCGCAGCGCCAGACGCAAAAAGTCTTCCCAAGCCCGGCTTATCAACGGCCGACTGGAAGTTCGAATCCCCGCCTGGTTCAACCACCAGCAAGAAATGGACACCGTCGACTTTTTCTCAAAGAAGTTCGCCAAACGAAGCGCAACCACAGCCATCGATCTAGATAAACGGGTCGCCGTCCTGATTGCTCGCTACGGATTTCGACAGCCGGTGTCCATCCGATGGGTCTCGAATCAGGTTCACCGTTGGGGATCTTGCACTCCCGCACATGGATCGATCCGAATTTCTGATCGACTGGCCAACTATCCAGTCTGGGTCCTGGACTATGTGCTCTGTCATGAACTCGCTCACCTCACTCATTCAAATCACGGCAGGGAGTTCTGGGAATTGGTTGAGAACTATCCACTGACGGAACGAGCCCGGGGTTTTCTGATGGCCAAAGGGCTATCAGAGGCCTAGTTGGTGATCGAGGTAATTGGTGATCGAGGCAGAGACTCCAGATTGCACCAAGCAAAGTCGAATCCGACCCTAGGACAAGCCCTGTTTCGGCCGGTCCAGTTCAGCCAGGGTTTGATCAATCTGATCAAGGGAGACCGCTAAGGAATCAATGTCTGCCATGGTCGGAAGACTTCCAAGTCCTTCTGGGCGATCCAGGTCCTCAGGGTCTTGGTTCAACACAGGGTCTTGGTTCAACACAGGGTCTTGGTTCAACACAGGGTCATGGTCAAATGAGGTCACTGGCTAAGAGTATCTCGACCCACTGAAAGCCGCTGGCGGGCAAAAGTAACCGACAACGGATCGGTGACGTCAATGACCTGGGCCGGTTCCTCCCCAAAAGGATCGAGAATCTCGACTGTTGACCCCTCCGGGTCCTCCCGAAGGTAGACCAGGCGCTGGCCGTCAAAGGAAAGCTGACTGATCTTCTGTCCGGCTCCGCCAATGGACAGATTGAACAGTTCCGCTTGGCTGGCCAGGTCCTCAGCGACGATCCTGGTCAGCGAGACGACCCCGTCGCTGCGGTAGCTCTGCTCGGTGTACACAACGCTGCTCCGGTCTGGACCGAGGGCAACCGCCCCATAGGCTGGTCGCCTCGCGACCACACAGGCTGGTCGACCAGGGCCACCGAGATCGACAAGTTCCCCAGACGAATTGAAAAACACCAGGTCTCCACAATTCTGATCGGACAGGACCACCGCATGGAGCCCATTGCTGGCCGACATATCGAGAAGGCTGCTGCCCTCTTCCAACCTCAGAAAAGGCACCCGCTCACCGGTTGTGAGACTGTAGGTATCAACCTGATCCCTACCAACAAGAATGAGGGCATGAATGGCCGATGTCGCGTCCAGGAACCCGACGTCAAGCAACTGTCCGCCCGTTGAGTCCACCACAAGTGGTTCTCCCCCTTGGGCTCCAAACCATCGAATGTCACCCGAAGCTTCCTGCACAACAATTCCGCCATAAAAGTCGTCGACCAGTTTGGTTGCGATGGTGTCCCCGACGGGAGCAAGAAGTTCGGTGATGCCCAAGCCATCGTCGAGCACAAACAAGCCCGAGGGCGTCCCACCCAGAACTGAGGGCACATAGCCTTCTGGTCGAGGTGGGGCGAAGTCTCGAATGAGTGGCGAAAGAGGAACCGTTGCCTCCTCCGCTGGCGTGGCACCTTGGTCGGTACCAACGCTCGTGGTGACCGAAGTAACCGGATCCGCTCCAAGTTCTGGTTGCCCTATTTCCGCACACGCGCTGAGAGCAGCCAACCCAAACCCGGCCAACATGGCCATCCTCAGGCCGTTTCGTCGTGCGGAGGGCAAGGTCGTGCGAAGTAACATCACCGACATGTTGCCACTGGACGTGGACCGACGGGAGCCGCGACCAAAAACTTCCTGAGCAATGTCAAGGGCCCATGGGCGTCGGCCGAGGCTTTGGCCGATAGCCTCGTCTCGCCCCTGTGGCGCAGTCTGGTTAGCGCAGTGGACTTTTAATCCATTGGTCGTGGGTTCGAATCCCACCGGGGGCACTGCATATGATTCCGCCCCGACGGGGTCGATTGAGACCGATTGCACCTCTCACACCTCACGAGCACCTAGAATTTCACAACACACCCATCGCTGATCCACCGGGAGTCTGAACCTTATGGCCAAACAGGTGCTAGAACTCGATACTCCGTTTCGAACTGGTGAGCGGGTCATTACCACTCGCGATCTTCGAGGTGCACCAACCGGAACCCCCGGCAAGGTTCGGCTTGTGAATGGACTCTCCGATTCCGGCGGGGGCAACCCCTGGATTCGGTACTGGGTCCGATTCAATGATGGACAGTTTCTCGGGCATATCGACCACGATGACCTGGTGCGACCAGCCCAGCTTGATGAGTGGAACGCCAGAATGACCCTACGAGAGGAACAGCAAAATCAACCTGCGGTTGAGGTTGAGGAAGGGGCAGCGGCGTCCTTGGAGGCTCCCAGCGACGGGGGTGCAGTTGGCCTAATTCCAGCGGCTCTACTCGAACGAAGCCGAGCTGCCAAGGCCCGACTCTTGGGCGGGTGATTCCTATCTTCACCCATCGAGAATTCCCTCCTCGTCAGCAATTTCTGGCCGCCGCAATTGTTGTCGTACTGGTGGCCTCTGGGTGCTCTCAGGTTCAGTCGCCCAATGCCGCCACCCGGCCCCAGTCCACAACGACGCTTTCACCGACCACCACTGCAGCAGAGACCACAGGCGCGGATGAGTCCCCCACAACGACCGCTGCTGACAACACCGATCAGCAAACAACGTCCTCCCAGAATGCTGGTAGCGACCCGACGGTTCCCGATACCGGTGAACTCCTAGGCGAACTCGAATTTTCCGTCGTTGGTCGTTTCCCCCATGACCCAGCCGCCTTCACGCAAGGTCTGGCTTTCGATCAGGGGGATCTGGTCGAAAGTGTCGGCTTATACGGTGAATCAGGGGTTCGACGCTACACCCCCGGATCGCCACCGTCAGCGGTCGAGGCTCTGGACGACGAGTTCTTTGGGGCCGGTATCGCCATTGTTGGAGACCAAGCCCTCCAACTGACCTGGCAAGAAGGTCGTGCCATCAGCCGCCAGGTCGACAATCTTGTCCCCTTGGAGAGCATTGGGTACTCCGGTGAGGGGTGGGGGCTTTGTTTTGACGGTGAACGTCTGATCATGAGCAATGGATCAACCAATCTCACCTTCCGTGACCCCAGCAGCTTCGAAGTTCTCGGCACGGTCGAAGTAACTCGAAATGGCCAGGTCGTTCCCAGGCTGAACGAACTGGAATGCGTCGAAGGATTCGTCTGGGCTAACGTTTGGCTGAGCAACGAAATCCTTCGCATCGACCCCAACAGCGGTGAGGTTGTTGCCTGGCTTGATGCTTCTTCCCTCGAACCTTCAGGCTTGTCTCAGGATGATGTTCTCAACGGGATCGCCTACTCGCCCCAAACCAACACCTACTTTCTCACCGGAAAGCGCTGGCCCCAACTATTCGAGGTCTCCATTGGTGCCCCCTGATCGCGCTGACCTCATCTGGGGTTGACACTGAGCCCACTCCCGGAGCAACCGCCGTTGCATCAGGTCAGGTAGGACAGGGCAACTGCAGCATGACTAGCCACTCCAATGGCTAGGGCATCCTCGTCGAGCGTCATCCGATTGGAGTGACAGGCCGGAGCGACTCGGGCATCAAGCTCTGGGGGACAGACACCAAGAAATGCCATGCACCCGGGAACTTCCTGAAGCACATAGCTCCAATCTTCTGCCCCCATGACTGGGGCTGGCATGCGGAGTGTCTCGGTAATGACCCCGTCCAAAACCTCAAGAGTGTTGTCAACGAAATCCTTGTCGTTGACGGTTACCGGGTAGCCCCGATCAATGGTTACCTCAACCGTGCAATCATGAGCCGCTGCCACCCCCTCGGCAACCCGAACGATTGAGTCGTGGATGGCATCGCGAGTCGACTCCGAAACGGTTCGTAGCGTCCCTAACAAGGCGACCTCTTCGGGAATGACGTTGTAGGCAGTACCCCCCTGGATGCTGGCGACCGTCAGGACCCCAGGGTCAAAGATGTCAACCGTCCTTGTCATCATGGTCTGCAAGGCGATGACGATTTCGCATGCCACTGGCACCGGATCCGCAGCCAAGAATGGTGACGAAGCATGGCCTCCCCGGCCGGTCACTTTGATGGCCACTTCATCAGCCGATGCCAACATTGCTCCAGCTCGCGTGGAAATCATCCCCGAAGGAAGATTCGGGGAGATGTGCAAAGCGAAGGCACCGTCGACCTTAGGTTCTTCGAGCACGCCTTCATCAATGGCATACTTGGCTCCGAAGTACCCCTCCTCGCCAGGTTGAAAGAAGAACTTAACATTGCCCTGGAGTTCTGGCTGATGGGCGGCCAATAGCTGGGCTGCACCGACCAGCATGGCCACATGAGCATCATGACCGCAGGCGTGCATTCTCCCAGGGGCAGTACTGGCAAAATCCAGTCCGGTGTCTTCGGGCATTGGCAATGCATCCATGTCTCCCCGAAGGAGCAAGGTTGGCCCCTCACTCGAGCCCTTGAGGGTGGCGACCACCATCGAGGTTTGGTCTCCGGTTGTGATCTCCAGATCCAATTCGGCTAAAGCCTCAAGAATCTTGGCCTGGGTCTTTGGAAGTTGCAGTCCAATTTCCGGTTCGGCGTGAATCCGGCGGCGTAGATCAACCACCTCCGAAAGCAGATCTCGGGCCTCGCCCAAAATCGCGTCACCGTCGAGCGCCGTTCTCCAATTCATCACCATTGTCCCAGTGTGGCAGGGAATGCAACGCAGCCGACCCGGAGATCGATAAAACGACCACTAGCGTGTCCCGATGAGTTGGGAGAACTCGAGAACGAAGGTTACCGCGACGGCGGCTGCCCTAGCTGTTGTCCTGCTGACAGGAGCTTGTTCGCCTGCCATATCCGATGATCCCGAAGCTGGACAACTTCTGGCTACCCCGGCGACGACGACAAAACCGTCGAGTCAGACTCGCTCCGATAGCGATCTCGACCAGGCTGCCACCGATCAAAGAATCAGTGGGGACCCAACCCGCCTCGTTGGCAACCTTGCCGTCGAGGTCATCGATCAGATCGACCATCGCACAACCTCCTACGTGCAGGGCCTTGAGTTCTCCAACGGGCGCCTGCTCGAAAGCCAAGGAAGACGCGGGCTCTCTGCCCGCTCCTGGATCAACGCCGAAACTGGCGAGGTCGAAGCCTTCGTTGCCCTGGAGGACGACACGCTATTTGGCGAGGGCATTACTCTGGTGGAAGGCCAATTTATTCAATTGACATGGCAAGCAGGACGGGCACTAACTGGGGACGGTGCCAGCCTGGCCGATCGGGGCCCCGACTTCACCTATGCGGGCGAGGGTTGGGGGCTGTGCTATGACGGCAAGCGTCTTATTCGAAGCGATGGTTCGAACACACTGACGTTCCATAACCCTATCGACTTCGCCGAACTCGGATCGATCGACATTGTCGACGCCAACGGGGTTCCCCAGGTGAACCTCAATGAGCTGGAGTGTGTCGGTAGTCAGGTTCTGGCCAACGTCTGGGGCTCTGAGCAGATCCTTGTAATTGACGCGTTCACCGGCAACCTCGATGCGGTCATTGATGCCAGCTCGCTCCGCCCTGCGGACACCCCCTTTGACCTCGATCACGCACTCAATGGCATCGCCTACGACTCCGAAACGGACACCTACTTCCTGACTGGTAAGTTGTGGCCGACGATCTTTCGTGTCCGAATAGTCGACGGTGACTGAGCAATGACCAAGGCGTCCACTGAGCTGGCGGCTGAGCAAGCCCTCCTTCGTCATGTCCAAGCCGTGCATGAGGCTCACCTTACGCGAGCCAAACGTCAGGCTCGTTCACTTGCAGCCGAAGCCGCTGAGGCCAGTGAGGAGGGAATCCGTGACATTGTCGACGAGGACGCCGAAGCCGACACCGCAGTCCGGGCGGCCCTTGTGCGCCAGACTTCGGCCCGGGCTATGCATGGGTTTCGGCGAGCGGCTGAGCTTGAGGCCATGGGTCAAGCCCTGACCTTTGGACACACCACCAACGAAAACGGCGAGCGAACATCGGTGGGACGATTAACGGTTGTGGATGAAGATGACGTTCTTCTCATCGACTGGCGGGCGAGGGCCGCTATGCCCTTCTACCGGGCAACACCCATGGCAAGACTCGGCGTTCGTCACCGCCGGCATCTTCACTACCGGGGCAATGAGCTGGTTGACTATTCCGACGAACTCTTCGAGCTCGAGGACTTTCCCAACAACGACGATGACTCGACAGAACTCCGAGGCGAGGCAGCCATTCTCGCCGCCGTTCGGGCGCCGACTCAGTCGCAAATGCGCTCCGTTGTGGCCACCATCCAGGCCGAACAGGACGCTGTCATCCGGGCCCCCAGCGATTCTACGCTGGTAGTTCAGGGAGCCCCAGGGACTGGCAAGACCGTCGTTGCTCTTCACCGAGCGGCCTACCTTCTCTATGATCAGCGGGACAAGCTCTCCGAATCCGGCGTCCTTATCGTCGGGCCGAGTAGAGAGTTCTTGGCCTACATCGCGGGTGTGCTCCCATCCTTGGGTGAAACCGGTGTGGTCTCGGTGACGATCGAAAAGCTCTATCCAGGAGTGCTCCTTGGACGAGATGAGGACCCCGTCGTCGCCCGAATCAAGGGGCAAGAGATCATGGCGGAGTTGCTGTCAAACGCAGTCGGCAACCGCCAGCGTCGCCCCAAAAACGAGCTTTTGGTTTGGTACGGGGCCAACCGGGTTCACCTTGAGTGCGAACAACTTGACTCCATCTACCAGCGAGCCAAACGTGAGCCAAACCACAATGCCGGAGCCAACACATTTCGGCGGGAAATCATCGAGGCCTTGTCCTCCATTGTTCATGATCCATCCTTTTCTAACCTTGAGGATGCCCGAGAAAGTTTTCGTGCCGATCCACAAGTCGAAGAGTTCCTGCTCCGCCACTGGCCACCTCTGACTCCCGAACAGGCGCTCAACGACCTGTTGGGGTCCCACGCTCTGTTGCGGCTAGCGAACCGCTCCACCGGGCTCTCGGCCACCGAAGTCAAGTTGCTTTACCGTCCCCGCGTCTCCGAACGCCAGTTGGGGCAGACACGCTGGACCAATGCCGACATTGCTCTGCTAGATGAGTTGCTCCACCTCGTTGGTGGACCCCTCGGCGGCCAAACCGAAGACGAGCGAGTTCGGGAACGGGACGAGGCGGACGAGTTCGAACTCGCAATGTTAGAGGGCGATGAGGACGGAGGCGGAACGGCTGTACCATCCGGGATCAGTTTCGACTATGCCCAAGCCATTCTGGATGATTCCGAGGCTCGCGCCGATGATCATCCAGATCTCCTCGATGAACCCGGCGTACTTCGCCTCGATGATCCGGCTTTCGATCAGTTCGGACGAAGAGACACGGGGTACTGGGCATGAGCGATCGGATTATTCGCGCGGTTGACAACAACGAACCTTTGCTGGATGGTGAAGGCCAACCCATCTCCGAACTCGAACTAGATCGGGTCGATTCGGCCGTCGATCAAGGGACAACGGTGGCCGAACTTGCCGCCGATCAGCGAGCTTGGCGATTCGGTCACGTAATTGTCGATGAGGCCCAAGATCTGACCCCGATGCAGTGGCGAATGGTGGCAAGACGCACGAGAGGCCAATCCATGACCGTGGTCGGTGATCTGGCCCAGCGTTCCATCGGGAAGCCCGGCCATTGGCGGGATCACTTGCCACCTTCGATAACCCGAGTCTCCTATCAGGAGCTAACAATAAACTATCGAGCCCCGGCAGAGGTCAATGAATTGGCTAGGGCTATCTTGTCCGAACTCGCCCCGCAACTTCAGGCACCACGCTCGATTCGGTCAGTCGGCAAGTTGCCAACGGCCCTGCGAGTTGAAGACCTATCTTGTGCCCTACCGAATCTGGTCACCGAGACCAACAGTCGCCTCGCCGAGGGAACCTTGGCCGTCATCGGGTTCGACCTTGAACCCGCACCGCAACACTTCTCCCCTTGGCAGGCCAAGGGGCTCGAATTTGACTCGGTCATCATCGTCGAGCCAGCCAGGATTCTGGAAGAAGAGTTCGGCCTCAGCCTGTTGTATGTTGCTGTCACTCGCTCGACTCGTGAGCTTCAGATAATCCACAGCCGGCCTCTGCCCCCGGTTCTGGCACGAGTTCTCTAGAGCTAGAGTCGGGCCATGCGCTGTCTGGTCGTTCACGCCCACCCCGACCCCAGTTCCTACAGCGCCTCCCTGCTTCAAGCTGCCGTCAATGGCCTCGAAACCGGAGGCCACCAGGTTGACGTTTTGGACCTCTATGACATGAACTACCGAGCGTCCATGACCGGGCAGGAGCATCGTGACTACTACACCATCGCCGAGAATCACCCCGATCCTGTGGTGGCGAAACACATCGACCTGGTCAAAGCTGCTGAGATGTTGGTGTTTGTCTACCCGACCTGGTGGAGTGGATTGCCGGCCCTTATGAAGGCTTGGCTTGACCGAACCCTGCTCCCTGGGGTGTCGTTCGTCAAAAACGAAAAGACGGGGAAGGTTTCGCCTGCCCTTGGCAACGTGCGCCATCTGGTTTGTGTAACCACCACGGGTTCAACGTCTTGGAGGATTCGTTTGGTGGGCGATGCCGGTCGGCGAACGATCATGCGAACAATCCGTCTGGTTTGCCATTGGCGATGCCGTCGACATTGGTTCTGCCTGTCTTCAATCGATTCCACCACGCCGGATGAGAGAAGCAACTTCTTGGCCGATGTCTCTCGATCATTGGCCACCCTATGACACCCAAGCAAATACGACGTCGGACGGTCAAGCCAGCGAAATCCCTCGTTGTCCACTACCACCCACGTCGGGACTCGCTCGGTCAGGCAGCCACAGATCGGGTCTTGGGTGGACTCAGCCAGGCTGGCCACGCGGTTCGAATTCTCAACCTTGCCGAGGACTTCGATCCAGTCATGTCCCAACAGGAGTGGCAGATCTACAGCGAACCTCGACCGGAGCCGCAGTTGCACACCCACTTCGAGGCCCTGCGGTGGGCGACCAGGCTGATCCTGGTGTACCCAACCTGGTACGGGGGACAACCCGCTCCTCTCAAGGGGTGGTTCGATCGGGTTTGGATTAGGGGAGTGGCCTGGGATCTTCCTGCTGGTGGGGCCCGTCTGCGCCCTCGACTCACGAACATCAAAAAGATCGAGATCGTCACGACCCATGGCTCGTCTCGACTCATCAACTTTGTCCAGGGGAACCCGGGACGGATCACCGCCTTTCGAACCCTGAGGCTTGTTTGCCATCCTCTCTGTCGAACCCGCTGGACCGCCCTGTACAAGCTCGACGAGCAGACACCGGAAACCATCGCTGCCTGGCTCGACCGAGTTGAAAAGCGCTACAGCCAATGAATCCGGCTGAACGCCCGGAGTCGCGGCCTGAGCGGCATCCGGCCTTCATCCAGCCAATGAGAGCTAAGTCTGGGTCGTTGCCGACGGCTGAAGGCTGGTCATATGAGTTGAAGTGGGATGGAATGCGCCTTCAAGCCAGTGTCTTGCCAGTTGCTCAAGGATCACCTCCGAGCCTTGAATTGCGCTCTGGTTCAGGTCGGGTTCTAACCTCAACGTTTCCCGACCTTGCATCGCTGGCTGAGGCAGTGGACCTTCGGGTTGTTCTTGACGGAGAGCTCGTTGTTTTTGACCAGGGCCGGCCAAACTTCTCCCGTCTGCAGCAACGGATCCATGTAGCAGACCCGAGTACCAGCCTGCTCCAAACACATCCCGTGGTCTTTATCGTCTTTGATCTGTTGCGCCTCGACGACTCCGATGTCACTTCTCTTCCCTACCATGACCGGCGTCGTCTTCTTCGATCGATTCTGGCTGATGGCCCGAACTGGCGGGTGCCGTCCCATGTCGATGAAGACGGTCAGCAGTTGCTGGATCTGGCCAGAGCCCACGACCTTGAGGGTATTGTCGCCAAGCGAACCCAGGGGGTGTACCGACCCAATAGTCGGGCTGGCGAATGGATCAAGATCAAACTACGCCGCCGTCAAGACTTCGTCGTTGGTGGCTGGCTGCCGGGCGCAGGCGGGCTTCGGGACCGTGTGGGGTCACTCCTGGTTGGAGTCCGTGACGGCGGGGAGCTTCGCTTTGCTGGCGCTGTTGGGTCGGGGTTAACCGACCAAATGCGGCAATACTTTCTTGAAAATCTGGATCCAACCATAACTTGTCCATTCTCCGTCGTTCCCAAACTCAGCAAGCCTCCCACCTGGACCGAACCGCGGCTCGTGATCGAAGTCGCCTACTGCGAGTGGGGTCACGGTCAGCATTTGCGTCACCCGGTTTTCGTTGGTCTTCGTCTCGACACCGATCCCAGCCAAGTCTTCGCGGACAGGATGCAGCCGGACAACCAGATCTAGTCGCCGCCAACTGGCCCGCACCCTAGAGTGGGGAACACGATGGCCTCCACCTCTGACGAAGAAATGCGGGTGACCTTCCCCGCCAGCAACGGATTCGCCGCAGTTGGCCGGGTTGCTGCGGCCGGCCTCGCCTTCCGGCTCGGGTTCGACGTCGGCCAGGTCGAGAACCTGCGGCTGGCGGTGGAGCAGATCACCACCACCCTGGCCGGTGAGGGCTCCATCGACATGACAGGTCGGTGGAATGATGTTTCTCTTTCCCTCGAGTTAAAGAACCCAGCTGTCAACCTGCCACCACCAAGCACAGAAAATCTGCTGGAACTCCTGAGTTCATTAGTGAACCATTGCAGCATCGAAGACCAGACAATCCATCTGTTGATCAATAGGCCCTAACACGCCTAGTCGGAGAGACACTCAACCGGAGCTTCCAAACCCCTGTGATCCACGATCGTCGGGGGCAGGTGGGAGTTCGAGGCTCGGGAGGAGCGAGAACCCAGCGAAGGGAAGCACAAGCAGTTGAGCGACTCGATCGCCTCTGGAAACGGTGTAAGCGTCAGTCGAAGTGTTGAGGAGGATGACCTTCACTTCACCGCGATACCCAGAGTCGATCAGACCCGGCGCGTTGAGGACTGTGATCCCATGGTTAAGTGCAAGGCCTGAACGAGGCAAAACTAGACCGAAAGCTCCCTCCGGGATGGCGATTGAGAAACCAGTGGGAATCAGGGCTCTTTGACCCGCCTCGATGGTCGTTTCGTGTCTGGCGGGTAAATCGGCGGCGGCATCACCGACTCGTATCCGCCGGGGCGGGACAAGACCAGGATCGAGGGCATGAATTGGAACAACAACAAGGGGGTCCTCAGGCACGACATAACCCTAGCGAACGGTAGTGTTGTGGCGTGCTGGCCTGGATGGACTTAGAAATGACCGGACTCGACCCGACGAAACACGTCATCGTCGAGATTGCGACTCTTATTACCGACGACGATCTCAACATCGTCGCCGAAGGTCCTGACCTTGTTGTTCATGCCAGCGAGGATGAGCTTGCCAGCATGGATCAGGTTGTTTTTGACATGCACACAACCTCAGGCCTCCTGGACCAGATCCGGGCCTCGACCCTCACTCTCCAAGAAGCCGGAGCACAAACGTTGGACTTCCTAAGTCAGCACCTTGAAGAGGGAGCAGTACCACTCTGTGGAAACTCAATTGGGATGGACCGCCGGTTCCTGAGTGTGCATTTACCCGAGGTGGAAGAGTTCTTGCACTATCGATCAGTCGATGTTTCTACCATCAAGGAACTCTGCCGACGCTGGTATCCAGATCGCCTTTCCCTCGCGCCGCGCAAAGCCGTCGCTCATCGCGCCCTTGATGACATCACCGAAAGTATCAAAGAACTCCGCTACTACCGCCAGACCGTCTTTGTGGCCACCGAGCAAGTGGTGTCCGAGGTCGCCCAAAACAGCCCTGTTGAGGCCAAAAAGCAGGACGGAAAATAAATTCTAGATAAGAATCGTGGCCCTCGTTCGTCAGGAACGTATCGACACCACCGCAATGATGACCCTCAGGATCGCCAGAATCTAGCGGTTCTTGGACCTACTTCGGTCCTGGCACACCCCAGGAAGCCAGCCTCGCTGACGGCGATTCTCGCGATTGTCGACTTTAATCAGTTGACACGCCGACCGATCTTTAGTTCGGTGTACTCCGGTGATGCGGTGTCCGCGTCACTCGAATCGACCACATGCCATCCATTGGCTGTCCACAACAGGCCAGACTTAGCACGGAAAGGGGTTCAGAAGATGATCATTAAAAGCACAGATTCAACAAGCTTGCTTTCTCAGCTTGAACCCTGCCCGCGCCCGTTGGGCACCTCACGGTATGTGAACACCGGCGCCACGGCCAAGCCCCGCCCAGTATTCACCCATCAACTGTCCTTTGGTGGCTCAGATTTTGGCAACTCGGCCTGGATTTGCAACCAGACCATCTCCATGAAGGACACCTCCCAGCAGCGGGAGAGATCGACTTGATTTGCTAATCAAGACCGAACCTCAAAGCCGCTGGGAGCACAAGCTCCCAGCGGCTCTTTCGTTTTTGAGCCTCGGTCAGCTTGCTCACCAGACCCGCACCTCCCAACAAGCGACGCACTCATGCATCAGCAACCACCACAAGCCCGACTAGCACCGACAACAAGCAATCGACCACACCGGACCGGGGTCCAAAATCTGTCAGAACGAGGGGAATCATGACCGTCATCGAAAGCGAAGGCCCATCGCTATCCAGTACCACCTCTGCCATCGGCGCCTCCACCGGTAGCACAAATCCACTGGCCCAGAGTTGGTGGACCCAGGCCGCGTGCCGCGACCTGGACAATGCTGGTGAGTTGTTCTTCTCCGAGGAATTGCACGAGATTGCTCAGGCCAAACGCGTCTGCGCCGGATGTCCCGCGATTGCCCCATGCCTTGAGGGTGCCATTGGACGGCGCGAGCCATGGGGGGTCTGGGGAGGTCAAATCTTCCTAAACGGACGAATCCTTGCTCAGAAACGTCGGCGTGGCCGACCCCCGAAGAACCCACGCCCCGAGGATCTCATTCCCGAGATTCCGGTTCCCAAGCACCTGGTCAAGCTGATTGCCTGAGCCGGAGTTACGACCCGTCTACCGTAGACACCAACGAACTCCGGTGACAGCGGGCTATGAAGCCCACGGCGCCACCAGCGGTACCCCCTCCCTTGATCGAAGAGGGAGCACCGAGCATGCCAGCGGCACCACCCAAGTCGGGTGGTGCCGCTTTGGTTTGCGTCCACTTCGTTGTGTTTCGGTTTTCGGGGGGAATTGTGGACCCGCGACCCTCAACTTCTGACAATCTGGTGAACTGTAGGCCCCTACCCCATCTCGGGGAATGCAGCCTACCCATCATTGGTTCGATACGTATTGCCCCCAAGGCTCTCAACAACGGGGAGGCTTTACAATCCTTATCGGCCCCCTATCTATTGTCCGACTACGTTCCTTACAAGCGATCGGCGATCCGCTCATGAACACTCTGGAATCTGATGCAACCCACATCTGAATCTCCGTACAATCAGAATCCAAAGAATCGGGGCCTCCTCGTTGGGCTCGCCGCGGCCGCCATCGCTATCGTGGCCGTGCTGGCCTTTGTCACCGGACGTGATGCGTCCACGAACGTGTCTGCCGGTAGCTCGACCGGTGGTTCAACGGGATCGATCTACGATTTCCCATTGGCTCGGCCAGACGGTACAACCACAACCTTGGCCCAATACCAAGGCCGACCAATGGTTGTGAACTACTTTGCCGCATGGTGTCCCCCTTGTCGCCGAGAACTCCCAGACTTTGAGGCCGTTCACCGAGCAATTGGTGATGAGGTCGCCATTGTCGGAGTAAGTCGGGACAACACAACGAGTGCCTGGCTTAGCCTGGTGGATAGTGTAGGCCTCACCTACGACACCTTTTTCGAAGGCAGCGTTGTCGGCTCATTCGAGTTTGTCAACGGGCTGGCCATGCCAACCACGGTTTTCATCAATGCAGACGGCGAGATCCAACGGACCTTTAGCGGAGCTCTCGATGAGGCTTCACTAACCGCTCTAATTAACGAAACCCTACTCTCAACAGAAACGGAGGGCTGACATGGGTGAGCTCCTCGACGCACGGGCCTTTGCCTTTGGCATGATTGCCCTGATCAATCCCTGCGGCTTTGCACTTCTTCCCGCCTACCTTGGATTCTTCCTGGGGCTCGAAGATGGTGAACAGGAGGAATCCCGAATCGTTGCCCTCAACCGAGCCCAGGTCGTCGGACTCTCCTTGTCAGCCGGGTTCCTATTGGTATTCGGACTACTCGGCCTTGTTTTCGCTGGCCTCTGGGGACGAATCGGAGCCCAAATGCCCTACGTCACCGTCGTCATCGGAATTGGCCTGCTCATCTTGGGTGTGGCCATGCTGCGAGGGTTTCAGCCACTCCTGAAGCTCCCCAAACTCAACAAGGGCACCGGATCTCGTTCGGCCGCCAGCATGTTCGTGTTCGGTATCTCCTACGCCGTCGCTTCGCTGTCTTGCACCATCGGCGTCTTCTTCAGCGTGGTTGGGACCTCATCTTCGGGAACTTCCTTCGCCAGTCGATTCGGTTCGTTCCTTTCATACGGGCTCGGAATGGGACTACTAGCCACCGTACTCACCTTGGCCGTGGCCTTTGGCAAGAAGGGAATCTTGAGCAAGTTCCGCCAGATTCTCCCCAGAATCAACATGATCTCGGCCGTCATTCTGCTCTTTGTCGGGGTCTATGTCACCCTGTACGGAATCTGGTCAATCCAAGTCTTTAACTCAACCGCAGACCCGACTCCCTGGATCGACACCATCATTCGAAACGCCGAAACCATCCAGGCTGGGGCTACCACCTGGTTCGTGGCCGACATGAGTTTCCTTGGCCAAACCATGCCTCGCACCACCTTCCTCGGCTGGTCCTTCTTCGTACTCAATGCCGGATTGATCGTGGCCGGAGCAATAGCCCGCCAGAGCCGCTCTGTCACCGCTCCCCAGAACAGCTAAGGCAAACTGTCCAACCAGTGGCGCGATGCCTACAGTAGGTCGGTGCAAGCAGTTTCCCATCGTCCGCTGAGATTTGGCCAGCTCCTGGCAGAACCCGGTGTCGTGGAAGAACTCACCATCCGCGGTCCAATCGGATTCTGCGCCTTCCATGGCGGCAACCTTGAGAGAGTCACAGACCAGATCGCTAAACAGGCGGCCCAGCGATCTGGGGCGTCCTACTACGGGGTTCTGCAGCCCAAGAGCCTCCGCCACCACATCCCCTCATCCAAAATCGACCCCAATGAGTCCCCGGCGCTGACCACCTTCCTTGATCATTGTGACATCGTTGTTGCCCTACACGGCTACGGCCGACACCACCACTGGTCCACGTTGCAAGTCGGGGGGCTAAATCGGTCCTTCGCCCGACACATCGCCCACCATCTCCGCTGGGAACTCGCCGCCTACTCAATTGTTGACGACCTGAATCAGATTCCACGAGACCTTCGAGGGCAACATCCGCAAAACCCTTGCAATCTTGGACGTCTGAGCGGTGTTCAACTGGAACTACCACCTCGAGTTCGGGGCCTGACGCCCTTAGCGGAGCATTGGCCCGGCTCAGCTGGGGTTGGCCCTAACTTCACCCATGTCAATCACCTGGTCCAAGGACTGGTCACGGCGGCCCAACTATGGTCAGGCGCATGAAACTCCGTATCTTCACTGAGCCGCAGCAGGGTGCCTCCTACGATCAGATTCTGGCGGTGGCCCAAACTGCCGAGGCCGCCGGTTTCGACGCATTCTTTCGATCGGACCATTTGCTAAAGATGGGCGATGCATCTGGGCTTCCCGGACCAACCGATGCCTGGATTACGCTTGCAGGGTTAGCACGAGACACCGAATCTATTCGCCTCGGAACCCTGGTGAGCCCTGTCACCTTCTATCAACCAGGACCTCTGGCCATTGCGGTGGCCCAGGTTGACGCCATGAGCGGAGGCCGAATCGAGTTCGGCTTCGGAGCTGGCTGGTTCGAGGCCGAACATCGCGCCTATGGACTTCCTTTCCCCGAGTTGGGGGAACGAATGAGTCGGATGGAAGAGGCCCTCGAACAGATTGTCGGCCTCTGGACGACTCCCGAAGGGGACCTCTATAGCCATTCCGGATCTTTCCATTCCATTGTCGAGTCTCCTGCCCTACCCAAACCAGCCCAGAGCCCGTACCCGCCAATCATCATCGGCGGAGGTGGCAAGAAACGTACGCCAGCAATGGCAGCCCGCTATGCCAACGAATTCAACCTTCCCTTCACCGACCTAAAGAACGTCGCCGCTCTCGTGGCCAATGCGCAACGCGCCTGCGAAAACATCGATCGCGATCCGGCCACCATGACAATGTCGGCGGCGGTGGTGTTGTGTGCGGGACCAGATGACGTCAGCGTTGCTCGACGAGCTGCCACCATTGGTCGAGAAGTGGAGGAAATGAAAACTTCTGGATTCTGCGGCACCTTCAGTGAACTGCAGGATCGAGCCGGCACGTATCACGAGCTCGGACTGGACCGGTTATACCTACAGGCCCTCGACCTCTCTGACCTTGAACAGATTTCCGAAGTAGGAGCCGCCCTCGTCGAGCCTTTGAGGACACTAAGCTAGGGGCTGAGCCTGGTGACGGTCCACGCGACTCCGTCACTGTTCGCGCCACGGCTGTAGCGAAGACGGTCGTGAAGTCGATTCGGCCGCCCCTGCCAGAATTCGATCATGGTTGGTTGCACCCGATACCCGCCCCAGTAAGGCGGGCGAGGGACCGCAACCGCAAATCGTTCAGCCGCGGCTACGACCGCCCGGTCGAGTTCGGCCCGATCAGCCAGTATTCGACTCTGATTCGATGCCCAAGCCCCAATCTGAGTTTGGCGGGGTCGCTGGGCAAAGTAGGCGTCGTTTTCGGCGTCAGTTAGCCGTTCGGCCACCCCGACGATGTTTACCTGCCGTTGGAGGTCAAGCCATGGGAACGTCAAAGCTAGCGCCGGATTTCCCGCCAGGTCTTGCCCCTTGGCACTCTGGGTATTGGTGTAGAACTCGAACCCACCCTGGGTGATGCCCTTTAGCAGCAAGTGCCGAGACGATGGTCGCCCCGCGCTATCCACAGTTGATACCACCATCGCATTGGGTTCATGAACATCAGCCGCCACGGCCTCAGCCAACCACAAACCGAATTGATCCAGCGGATCATCAGCCAGGTCTTCTTCAGATAATCCCTTAAATGAGTACTCAAGTCGCATCTTGGCAAGATCCACCCCCCTAGTTTGCCCCAACGGAGGGCGATACCGTGACAGGGGTGCCAGCTATCGAGGTCAGAGGCCTAACCATTCGCTTTGCCAACCAGCTCGCGGTGAACAACGTGAGCTTCACCGTTGCTCGCGGGGAGGTTGTGGCCTTGCTTGGACCCAATGGGGCTGGCAAGACCACGACCCTGGAGTCCATTGAGGGATATCGGAAGCCAGATGAAGGATCGGTCGTAGTTCTCGGCCTCGATCCTGGTACCCAGCGACGCCAACTTGCACGACTCTGGGGTGTCATGCCCCAGTCCGGGGGCCTTCCAATGGGTCTCACCGTTGGCGAAGCTGTTTCACTTTTTGCTCAGCTTCACGACTATTCAGGCTCAATCGAGGGGCTCATCCAGGCCGCCGGGCTTAGTGACCTCACCAGACAGCGGTGGCGAAGGCTTTCTGGAGGCGAACAACAGCGCCTCAGCCTGACTCTCGCTCTTTGCGGTGGCTCCGAACTCTTCATCTTGGACGAACCAACCGCAGCTGTTGATGCCAGCGGTCGCGAGCGCATTCTGGCCATCATTCGCGAACAGGCCGAGGCGGGAGCCGGAGTGCTGATAACCACTCATCGTTTCGACGATGTAGAAGCCATTGCCGACCGTGTCGTTATTATGGATCGAGGCTCCGTGGTTACTTCCGGAACCTTACGCGAACTAACCAGCAATGCCGAGGCCGTGTACTTCACCGCCGAGAGCGGACTGGATACGGTCAAACTTAGCCGGGAACTCCAACATCGTGTCCGAGAAGAAGCCCCGGGCGACTATGTGGTTGAGTCCATTCCAACACCCGAGTTGGTCGTCACCATCACAAGCTGGCTCGCCTCCCAGGGCCACTCTCTTGGTCAACTCCGAGCCGGCCAGGAGAATCTGGAAGATGTGTTTCTCCGTTTGACTGGCAACGAGCTAGCAACGACTGGCAACGAGCTAGCAAC
This sequence comes from Actinomycetes bacterium, assembly GCA_024276425.1. Taxonomy (GTDB): domain Bacteria; phylum Actinomycetota; class Acidimicrobiia; order Acidimicrobiales; family SZUA-35; genus JAJRQY01. The sequence goes on from JAJRXF010000180.1 coordinate 79,809, forward strand.
GACTGGCAACAAGCTAGCAACAGAAGAGAACGAGATAGGCACCGATGAGTAGGTCACAATGAACAGTTCACGAAGAAGAATCCTGGCGTTGGCTCGAACGGATCTGCGGGTTGCGGCCCGAGACGGTGAGCAACTCCTGCTCACTCTGGGCCTCCCGGTCCTCCTTCTGGTCTTCTTCTCCCGCGTCAATGTCATACCAATGGGTGAAGGCGAGGCGGTCGACTTTCTGGCGCCGGGGATAATCACTCTGGCTCTTCTGTCAGTGGCCTTTGTTCGTCAGGCAATTGGTCTGGGCTTTGACCGCGGCTTTGGCGCCATCAAGCGGCTGGCAGTGACCCCCCTTGGAGCGGGTGAGTTCCTGATGTCCAAGGTCGCTATCACTCTGATGCTCTTTGGTTTGCAGTTGGTGGTCTTGAGCAGCATCAGTCTCGCGTTTGGGTGGCAACCAAAGCTCTC
>JAJRXF010000181.1 GCA_024276425.1 Actinomycetes bacterium
CTGGATGGTCGGACGCTCCTAGCTGACTCCTCCAGTTTTCGTTTAATTCGGCTCGGTTCATAGGCAGCATCTATTCTGCTGGAGCTGACTCCCTAGCCAGGACAGGCAAGAACGGCGAATAGGCGCTGAAGACTCGAAGGCACCAGTTCGCGAGTGAACCAGCCAATGCCGCCAGTATGGCCGAATAGCCGCTCCATGTCAGGGCAAAGAAGATCACTATGAAACTTGTGACTCCTAAGGCATTGATCCTCACGAACCTATGAAGTTCCGATGGGCGCGCCCACACGGCGATGTAGGAGCTAGGAATAACGAATGAGGTACGTAGCGCACCAACCGCCGCTAGAGCGAGAGCTATTCGCCACTCGAAGTCGAAGCTGGCCAAAGGCGAAGTTACGACGACCTGCCAGCCGACTAGGAGACCGAGCAGCGCTGCTCCGACCGACCAGATCGGAACGAGGCCCCGAAATCGGGTCCACCATCGGATGAATCGGTTTCCATCTTGGCGTGCTTGTGCTCCCAGCCAGAAGTTGACGAAGCCATTTCCAAATACGATCAGCGGCAGAACGACGCTTGTGTGTGAGAACAGTCTGGCTGATTCTTCAGACGAGCTCCCTGTATTGAGCAGGAGTTGTTCAAGAAAGAGTGACAAATTCAGCAGCACCATGGTGGCGACGAAAGGAGCACCTGCCCGATATAAATCTCGGATCGAGTCCTCCATGTTTGTCAGATCGGTCTTCCTGAGAAGGAGCCGGTCGGCGCGACCAATAACCACGACTACGAGCAGCGATGCGACAGACCCGGTGAAGACAAGACTCCGACTAGGAATCGGGTCCGGTGAGTCCATCCAGAGCATCCAAACGATGCTCGCTACAAGGAAGAGCTTCCAACCTTGCAGGGCAACTTGTGCCCAGAGAAGATGCCCCCGAGCGCGGAGAGCAGCAAACGCGAACGACGTCGCTGATACGGCAAGAATACTGACCGTCGTTCCGATCCATGGTACATCGACTACAAGTTGGAGGAGAAAGCCAAGCACAATCGAAATTCCAACGGCCTGAAGGCCAACAATCGGACTTGCTTTCCTAAGCAGGTCCGGACTTCTCACGAGTGCGTGGTCGATTCCGAGAAGAACGAGTGGCGAGCCAATAAACAGGATCGACTTCAGAAGAGCCCAGCTTGCAACCCTCTCTCGATCATCGATAGATGCCACCAACAGATCGACGACCATCATAGACGTCAGCCCTAGTGCGTAGATGACCGCTGATCCGAACGCATCATGGTGTTTTCGCAGCCTAGATATCACCTTTTGGCTACCTAAACCGATCGATCACATCGCTGAGAAACCGGGCGAATCTGACCGCTTGAGCACTTCGATCATATTGGGCGGCTACATCCCCCTCGACACGAGGCCAGTCTTCCGCGTCGAACCGAGACAGAGCATCGTAGACCTCCTGTGGGTTCTCCGGACTCACCACCGCTCCGCTCCTCCCGAGAGACTCGACGATTTGGCCACATCCACTCGAAGTATTGGCAAGCGCCAACACCGGGTTTCCGACTGCCAAGTACTCAAAGATCTTGCCAGTAAAGGCCGCCGTGTCATGCGACGGGAGCAGTATCAAACTCGCGTCACCTGCGAGGAGCAACCGGAGCGCTTCAGTGTGGGAACGATAGCCCCAGCTAACGAACATGTTCGTGAGTTCATACTGATCGATGATTCCAGCCAAATCCGGATGACAGTTCCCAACGAGATCCACCACAATGCCCGACCTGACTTCTTCGGGCAGACGTGACAAGCCTTCGACAAACGTCCGAAAGGGCTCCACGCGATACTCCATCAGGTTGCCGCTATGCACGATCCGACGCCGTTGGTCATCGTGATCCCACGGCTCTAGTCGTTCGAAGTCCTCCGGATCGAAACCATTTGGGATCACGGTGAATGACGAGTCGTCTATCTCATATCGATCTGAGAGCAGGTTCGACAGGTACTCGCCGAAGACTATGTGACCATCAGCTCTCGGGATGACGGCGGCTTCCAGCCAAGCATCAAAGCGTTCATGCCAATCCGTTGCAAAAGAGCGGTATGGGTAGTCTCTCCAGCCATCTCGATAGTCGAACACTACTGGCTTGGCTGTCAACCTTCCGATGGTCAATGCCACGATCAGAGCGGATGGTCCTGGACAAGAGCCGACAACGACATCAATTCTCTGTCTTCGAATGTGAAGGACCCCACGGGCGACCGCGAACGGAGCCCATAAGATTCCCGCATCTGGCAGTAGAATCCACCTTTGAAGCGCTTTGTGCAATCGATAGGCAAGCGAATCCTCTGAAGCAGCAGAGGCCGGCGTGGGTACCGGATCATCGGATCCACCTCCCCTCAGAGAATTAAGAAGCCCAAGCACACGGGCAGGATCCAAGGACCCAGCTCGGATGACCGGGACTCCATCGGGTACCTGTTTGAGCAAGAGAGGATCTTCGACCGACTGCGCAAGTCGTTTCACCGTGAGGACAGACGGCCTATCCCCGTTCCGGTGAAGGTACTTAACAAACTTCAGGTTTCGCTGAACCCCGGGACCTCCCTTTGGCGGAAATGAGTACGTGATCAGGAGTGGTTTCATCAGGCTGCCACCACAAGTTGTGGTTCATCCTGGGGTGTAGCCTGAGCATTGCGTTGTTTTAGGAACCAGACCATTAGAAAAAGGCCGAGTAGGCCGTTGTTCAGAATGTAGGTAAATGAGCCAGCCACCCAAGTCGAGAGCAAGATCACCGTGGCCGAAAAGACCATCAGCCGAACCGGATGCCGAGATCCGCTGATAAGTCGTCGATAGACGGTCGCATGAACCCAACCGAGCACCAGTGCTCCCACGACGATTCCTAACCAACCGCCGTTGTGCCAGAACGAACCCCAAACCGATACGGGGGCAGTTCCTCGCGTTCCTCCGAATAGTTCGGCATAGACCACTGATGAAAGGTCGCTACCTCGACGGCCCGGAAGGAGGCCGAGCGCAGCATCCACCCACTCGCGTCCGTTCACAATGGGCAAGTCACTAACGATGCGGAACCCAGCAACTGATGCACCTTGGTTCGAGCGAAAGGCTCGGTCCCAGGCTGACCCGAAGGCACTTTCGAGAATTCCGGAGCCATCGGAGAATCGGCCTTGAAGGAAAGAGAGGAGGGAGAAGATCGAGAAGGCAAGCCCTATACCGAGTACACCACTCCGGGTCACGCCTCTTCTTCCTGAAGACATTTGAAGGAACAAAAGGAGCGTGAGGATCGAAAGCACAAAGGCACCACGCTGCCCTGCCCCAACTAGAAAGACGATGGCTGCAACCGGCAGGACCAAGCGCCAGCCCAATGCCTTTCCGTGCCGCCATCGCTCGGTCAAAAGAAGGGCTACAGATAGCGGGAAAACCGCGTTCTTGAATTGGTTCGCATACCCCGGCGCGAAGTAGCGGTCCCCAGCATAGGACTGAAGTCGGAGAGTGGCGAAATCGCTGCGAGAACCCGAAAGGGCATCACTAACGCCAATGAGGAACAGATTGTAGCCAACAAGATAAAAGTAGAGCATCGAAATAGCACCAGACACAGCGATCAACACCGAAAGCCTCGAAAGAGTCCGATGGCCGAGAGTCTCCCTTCGCTGGCTCCAGAACTGTCGCGTCCGAGCCTCAACTTTCCCGTCGAAACGAAGGGTTACGGTCGCGCTGAGTGAGTAGACCGTTGTGGCAACCACGAGAACCCACGCATGACGAACATCTTGCTTACGACCAATCTCAAGCAGGCTCACAGACCCGGCAACCATCAACCAGTTGATCAGCGAGAAGTACCAAACAGGATTGCCGAAAGCGATTCCGCGGAGGACAACCACTCGCATCACAATGACAAGGAAAGTCACTACCGCAAGTACCATCAGCAGCATTGGCTTTTAGCCCTTCGTCAATCGGTGCCGATGCTTATCGTGATGCTGTCGAGCGTCACCGACTACTTGGGCCGGGTTTCCAGTCACGAGAGCGTAGGCCGGGATGTCTCCTCGAACAACGGACCCAGCACCGACGATTGCGCCATGTCCAATCGTTGACCCTGGCATCACCGTGGACCCTCGACCAATGAAAGAATAGGGGCCAACCGATATCGGTCGGTCGAGCGAGACCGGCGGCACTTCAGAATCTCCCAGTGCCCTCGCAACGTTGTAGACCGTCCAATCATGGGTCAGGAAAGACGTTCGACTGGAGATCGTGCAACCCTCATGTAGCGTGATGAGAGTGTAGTCAGCCCCATCGAACCAGGCCGAGCCGGAAATATAGTTGGGGCGCCCTTCGAAATTCATACCCCACCGCTCGTAAACCCGAATGGCAGCCCGCGTACTCCATCGGGGACGAATCGAACCCAACCGAATCGCCGCTAGCCCGACCGCCTTCTCAAGTTTCGATATAGTCACGTGACCTCCTCCACAGCGAGATCGTCGGCGGCCTTCAGCACAACCCGCATGGTGGGCAGCACTCCATCCGCTACCTGCTGGCGCTGAGTTCGCATGCTGGACATACCTTCGGCGTGTCCCTTGCCTTGTTCGGCCTTCACCTTGTCACCGTCAACGGTGAGCTGCCGAAAGTTGTCGACAACCACAGTGTGACCGCGCCCGTTGATTTCGATCCGCTCCTTGGGCGTTGCATCATTGGCATCGGCGCAGTACACAACCGAAGCGGATGAGCCATCGGCATAGCCAATAAGCAAATGGTAAGAGTCATGCTCGTCGGTGCCAGGCCCAAGGGCATGAACCGAGGTTACTTCCTGGTCACCGGCCAAATAGTGGCACGTGTCAACAAAGTGACACACCTCGCCAAGCAACCGTCCACCTTCTCGTCGATCCGAGTACCAATGGCCAGGGGGCAAAGCTCCGGCATTAACCCGATACTGGATCTGTACCGGGCCCGGACCAGACAACGCCTTTCGGGCCGCAACCACCATCGGCGCGTAGCGTCGGTTGAATCCGACATACAGCCGCCCATCAGATTCCTCCAACGCCGCCTCGACATCGGCGAGCTCATCCCACGACAACGCCAGAGGCTTTTCGCAGTACACGTCCCTACCAGCCCGCAGGGCCGCTGCGGTGTATTCGGCATGAGTGGAGTGAGGCGTGGCAACAACGACAACATCGACGTCAGGATCGTTGATCACCGCAGCCGGATCGCTTGATGCCTTGGCAATCCCCTCGCGCTCTGCCAACCGGGTCGCCGTTACCCCCGAAGCCGAGGCAACGTGTACAACCGGTCCGAAATCTGCCTCTTTCAGGGACGGAATAATGACGCCACGTACAAAGTTCCCGGCGCCAAGAATACCGACCGATGGACGACGAGGCATTGGGGACACGGTTTTGGGTGATCGCACCTCAACGGTCCGCTCCGGCCGGGCCGTTCCCGGGTAGGTGAGCACGATGCCGATGGCGTTCTGTGCTCGATCTTCAAGAATGTCGTACGCGGCGGCCGCGTTTGCAATGTCAACCCGATGAGTGATCAGATCAGACACATCGAGTCGACCAGATGCCATCAGGTCCAAAACCGCTTCGAGGTTGCGCCCCTCAGTCCAGCGCACATGATCGACCGGATAGTCAACACCCCACTCTTCATAGGAGCGGTCATAGCGTCCTGGCCCATAACTGCGTGCAAGTTTGAGATCAAGTTCTTTGTGATAGAAATCGTTCCGGTTCAGGTCGAGGCCAACATCGCCAACAGCAACAATGGTCGCCCGATCTCGACAGCGGGCGGGAAGCGCCTGGATGATGCCCGAGTTGCCTTGCGCCCCGGCCGTAATGACGACGGCATCAGCACCACGCCCTCGGCTCCACTCCATAATCTCGGCTGTGGTCGAACTACCAGCCTCAAGTACACCCTTGATCCCGTGGGTCTCCCCCAGGTCAAGCAACCGCTGATCAAGGTCAACTCCAAGTACATCGCAACCAGCCGCAGCAGCCATCCTGGCCGTGAGTTGACCGATCAACCCCATACCAACCACAACGATCTTCGAGCCGATTCGTGTATCGGCCTGACGGAGGCCATGCAGACCGACGCTGGCTACGGTGCTGAAGGAGGCAGCCTCATCGCTAACCTCGTCCGGAATCTTGGAGACCAGCACCCACGGCACCGACTGGAACTCGGCATGGGAGGCAAACCCGCCTCCCCCGGTTGCCACGCGATCGCCAGGTGCGAACCCACGGACTGCTGAGCCAATCTCAAGGATCGTTCCCGCACCGGAATAGCCGAGCGCCAGATCGTCAGCGAGCTTGCTACGGACCGCCTGGATCGTTGGCTTCAGACCATCAGTCTTTGCCTTGGAAAGAACCTGACGAACCAGATCTGGGCGAGCCCGGGCCTTGGCCAAAAGGTTCGCCTGAGCAAGCTGGGTAACGGCTCGCTCAGTACCGGCCGAGATCAGGGTTGCTGAGGTGGAAACCAGGACCGAAACGGATGACATTTGCGGGGCCGGTGAGTTGATAACCTCAACCGCTCCTCCGCCTGCTGACTGAACTACTTGTTTCATATTTCCTCTGCCGCCTGAGGGGATGGGGCCACCCGACGCCTGGTTCGCCGAACCCGTCGAGACTACCGCCAAAGAACAGCCTCGGCACTAGTCAAATGGACTAGTTGTGACGGGAAACTCACTGCTTATCGACAGCCTTCTTTACCTTTGGATTCCCAGCGGCTGGTTATCGGTCCAGTCGCATCAACCTGCAGGACTGCAGCCGGTTCGAACGTGCCGTATCCCTGGCTCAGATTTCCGTCGGCCTGGGTAACTGAAACACCATCGCCCAGAACCTTTGGACCCTGGTCCAACCCTTCTTCACAAACCCAACGGACGACAAAATCTCGCGACGACTCACATGAGTCAGCGACGGTCACGGAACTGCCCTCGACAGAAACGCTCCGACGGAATCGCTCGGGACCATATGTCGTGACCTCAAACTCCCCGGATACCGACTTTGTGTCCTTGCGTAGTCGATCCGCCACACCTTCAGACCAGTTCGCCTTCAAGAAACGCCCGACTGACGGCATCTGAGGTCGCCCTGAAATATGGGGAGAGTTGTGAGCGTCGACACCACTGAGCGCTCCCGGTTCACCCTTACCTGGCTTATAGCTCTGGGTGCCCGAGTCGCAGGCAACATTGACCCCATTCATCCAGATGTCGCAGTGGAGTTGATCCTCGTGACCAGGGCGATAGCGGTACCGACCGGACCGCACATACGCTCGGCTCGTGCCCGCAGCGAGTACGTGAACTCCAATATCAGGGAACGACCAGAAGGCGGGGATATCGGAATTCGATTCGACAGCCGGTGATGGTAGGCCAAGCCAGGCCAAGCCTTCGGACCTTCTGGGGTTCGCCCCTCCGGCGCAGGTACCGCACCGGCATGGGACCCTGGCCACCGCGGCAGCCACGTGCGCATCGTGGGCAAGATCCCGGTGACCGACCCGATCGAGCGGAAGAATCCGGGCGCCATCGTCGGGGCCGAAGAACGGTCCAGACCCTGATACCGGTTCGACCAATGCACCCAAGAACCGAACCGACCGGCGCAGTCCACTCGTTATCGACGGACGCAACGGCTGACCGGAGTGTTTGGACAACAGGTCCGCCCACATCAAATTCTGGACAAAGACACGGTGATAGTTGGTTGAGTACTGTGACGATCCGCCGTCTTGGAAGATGAGGGTCTCCGCCACCTCGTTCAGATGCTGCTGACCAAGTTCTTGCCATTGCTCACCGTTGCCATCA
>JAJRXF010000182.1 GCA_024276425.1 Actinomycetes bacterium
CATCGTTTTTTCGTCATCAGTCCAGATTCCTTCCAGGACTTCGCGGCACTGGGCCAAATAGTCAAGCTTTGGTGCTTTCTTGTCTTTGGTCCAGATGCTGATGTGATGCATCTGGGTGACAACCAGGCCATCACCACCATCTCCTCCTTGATCGGAGGGATGGTCCTTAGACATCACCCACGTCACAACATCTTTCATTCCCAGGCCCGCACCGTTGGCTGCTATCCAGAACAGGGCGGCGAGGAGCATTTCGACTTGTTCCATCCAGAAGTTGTCACTCAACCCACCATCGGGTGCGGCATCAATCACTGCTTTGGAGGAAGCCAGCGCGTCATCGAAGGTGGTGATCCCCGCTAGTGGCGACCACGACACCAACAAGCGTTCATCCCACCCCGGGACCTGATCGTCATCGCCTCGTTGCCGGTAGGCATTCGTTATGAACGCTGTCGGGTCAAACACGGCGCATTGGCCTTGGCGGCGACGATGCGGCAGGGTCGGGGCGATCAGATCATCCTTAACCGAGGACACCACCAGTGGGCCGTCCCATTCCAACATCCCCGCTACCAGCAACACGCTTTTGCCTTGACGAGATGGGGCAACCAAGGCGACTGCGCCCCGATCGTTTTGGCGGCGCAGGGCTTTGCGGGTCAGGCGGATACCGGGTTTGGCCCGCCACTCAGTCGCCAGAGGCATCGCACCGAACACACCGAGCAGGAACCGGCCACGTAGCGGGAACTTCGCCCGGATCGGAGCCAAATCAGCCTTGGTGGCCAGCGCCGCTTCGGGAGAGGTACCGAGGCGGTCACGGCGCTCAAACCCAGAACGGCGGGTCCAGAGCGCGTTCCCGATCCGAAACAGGACCATGATGGTGGCGATGGCGATAATGGCGGTGACTGGGTAGAGAAGCCATGGGGCCGCCACATCTTGGTTACCCCATGCTGCGGCCGGGTCACCGGGATTGCGGAAATAGCCAATTAAGGCGGGGAGGCCATCAACGATTCCGGCATCCAACGTGCCGCCCGAGACGAGGGTGGTGATCCACGCGCCAGCCCACGTTGTGAGCGACGCAACGAACGCTGCGGCCAGTGCGGCGAGGAAGAGAGGTTCGAGGATGGAGGGTTCTTGCTTCACACCCTTACCAAGCGCGGTAAGCACCCCGGAATCTCGTTAGAAACTTGAAATAGTGTCGGCTCGGTCGCTCCCCGGCACCCAGCAGAGTGATTCTGAAGACCCCGGGACCGGCAAAAGTGTGAGCCCTAGGGTTGTGTCACCGACCCGATCCAAAGAGCAGGGATCTCCACCAAGCGCCTACAACTCGAGACCTGGAATGCTTTTGTTAGAAGTTGCCGGACTTGGCGAAAACTCGACTGACGCCCGCCGAGCCGCTGGCGGCTCGATGCCAACGGTAATCTCGGGTTCCATGACCGCTCGGTGCTGCAAAACAAAGGATCCGAACCCCGGCAAGGTGAACGCAAGACGGCGGCCACTGCCATCAATCAGGCCGCGCTCAATAAGCCTGGCTCGATACATCGAGGCTTGTTTACCCGTTAACCCGAGGCGGCGATACACCTCGCTACTTGCCACCTCATCAGACTTCAAGTCGAATGTCGCTACCGACATCGCATACAAGAAACGGCGCTCTTGGGGAGCAGTTCGCGACCAGTTCGCACCGTAAACCCCCTCAGCCAAGTCCTCCGTCAACCCTGGCAGCGCAGCCATCACGTGTTTCTTGGTGACGAGGTCCGAAGCGCCCGCAGCATCAACAGTTCGCTTGCTTGCCGCTTGAACTAAGAACGGATACCCGTGAGTTAACTCCACCAGCATTTCCAAGGCTCCAGCATCAATACGACGACCCGAACCAATCAACGGCTCCTGAATTGCGGTTGCTGTTTCGGTAGGAGTCAGATACTGCAAACGGCTCCACTCAACCCGTTCTGTGAACGTGACGGAATCAATCTTGACCATGTGCTCGCGGGTAGAGGGAAGTCCAGCAAACGCATACAGAATAGGGAGGTGTCTGGAGTTCGCTGCCTGCATAGTGCGGCCAAAGGTGAGGAGTTCACTTCGTGAACAACCCTGCAACTCATCAATTGCAATGAATACGCCAACACCCCGGTCCCGAGCAGTCTCGCCCAACGCGGTAAGTAAGGCATCAAACTCCATTGGTATCCCAAGCTCCGCCCTGGTGCCATCCTTGCCAAACTTCAGCGACGCGCCAGCCCCAGCCAGCGAAACCGATATACCATCTATGGCACTTGCCCCACGCCTCAGTGCCTTGCCTGTCGCTGAGCCCGTAGCCAACATGTTCATCAAGGTGTCGCCTACAGCCGTGAGTTGAGTCAACGAATCGTTGCCTTCGTGAGAAGATGCTTGGAGACGTATGCCAGCCCAGCCACGTTCAATTGCCCGGTCAACAAGGTGATCCAACAAGACAGTCTTGCCAACACCCCGCAGTCCAGTGAAGGCCATTGGTCTGGCTCCGGTTCCCCTCTCAACTCGGTCGAACTCATCTAGCATGTTCTGGATGAGTTGATCGCGGCCAGCTAGTAGCGGTGGTTGGGTCGCTGGGCCTGGAGCAAACGGATTGAACATCGGACCTTCCAATCACTACTGCTAGAATTTGTTAGTGCAACTCTAACAGGCTCTAGAATGGTTGCCTCAGCAGGCTTACCAGCGAGGCGGAGTTCGAGGAGAAGTCGGAACAGTTGTCAAGGTTCTTTTGGGGCGCGCTGGTCTGCGGCCTGACGTCTTGATGGTCTCGCTGGGCGAGATCTTGGTAGGACTTGGGGGCGTGTTCCACACGGCGTCTTGCTGGTTTTCTCGCGCTCGCATGCTGCGGCGGCTGGAAGTCTCGGCGTGCTCGTGTTGTGGGTGGGGCACGGCGTCCTTCTCCTCACGCACTCGCTCACAGTTGTGGCGGCGCTGAACATCGACGACGTTGATCCGTGCCCCGGTTCGCCGCCAAATGCCCGATCAAGATCGGTGCCTGGCGTCGACATTTGTTGAACGTATATCTGGTTCTCCCTATTGTTGGGTGTTGGGTCGGGTACGTCGTTTCAGGTCGCTAACGCGGCATTGATGGCCCGGCCCTTCTCAACGCCTTCGGCCCACCGGTGGGGGTCGACGTCAGACGGTTTTCATCGTCGAAGAAAGCTGTCCGCCATTCCGGGCTCGATATCAGTATCCACGACTCCGACGGGCACCGCTCAGGCCTGAGCTGGCGCCCCGGAGCGCTGCCTGATCAACATCGTGCCACAGTGAAAGGACCATATGGATCCCCGCTGATGATCTGCGGCCGGCTCCCACAGTACTCATGCCAGCCTCACCATACTGACCGACTTAGGTTGGGAACGTGAGAGCGCCGGAATTAGGACGAGCGGCCGCAACCGGACACCCAATCAAACATCTTGTCGCCGTGACCCGAGTCGATCACGAGCACCCAACTAAGGCTGGAAACCCGGTCCTTTCCCGGCGCCCACAAACCGAACGTCCATCGCGTCCCGCTCATCGAACTGGTCAACGCCGGACTACCTCAACGCGTCAACAACCCTCAAAACAAGCCCTTGACACGCATACCAACCCACAATTAAAGGAGTACTGGGCCTTGAAGGGGTGTTGGTGTGGGTGACCTCGCCCAGGATCCAGCATGAAGGTTGTTGTGGGACCTATAACAGTGGCGGGCGTTCTTGGCGGGGTTGGGTCCAGGTTTTCGGGTTACATGCCGATCCTTGTTCAAGAAGATCTGAACATCCGAAGGCGGTCGGTGATGTCCAACACCAACAACCACGAAACCAGTTTCGGGCTGATTAGTCGTTGCGCGGCCCGGATCACTGACATGGCCACCCAAATCCAACGCAGCCACACAATGGGTGTTCCTCACGGTGAACACGACGAGCCCTGGACCCTCGGCTTTCATCGGGTTGTTGACCGTATCTACATGCCAGTCATCCCTGCTGGTTATGCCAGGAAGGTGGCAGCCGTTTTCAAAGAATGCGACCACATCATGAACAACCGCCAGCCACCGGAGGGGGTTGA
>JAJRXF010000183.1 GCA_024276425.1 Actinomycetes bacterium
ATGACCCAGATGACAACAACGAAGATGACAACCGCTTGAAACACGGGGGGGATGCGACTCCACAGCGTTGAGTTGGCGGGTTCAATCTCGGTCATGTCTCTCCGAACGCCATCTGGGGCTAGAGAGTTCCGATTTAGGCTGTGGTCGGACTCGGAGATTGCTCATGGTCGCCAGGTTAGAGGTTTGGGGTTGGCCATCGGATCCCGGCCGTGGTCTGATAGCGCCATGGCTTTCCCCGCTCAGCAAATTCGCCGGATCAAAAAGCAGCCTGCCTTAGCGCCAACCCCGTTCCGGAACTGGGCTGGCAATCAGGAGTGTTTGCCTCGGTCACGCCCGACACCAACCTCGACTACGGCCGTGGCCGACATTGTGGCTGCCGCCGCCGAGAAGGGCACGCGAGTGAAGGCGGTCGGTGCTGGACACTCGTTCACAGCGGCAGCTTGTACCGACGGGGCCTTGCTTAGTCTTGATGGCATGGACCGCGTTCTGTCCATCGATCGGGACCGCAAACGGGTCACGGTTGAGGCGGGAATTCGGTTGAGTGCGTTGAACAAGCAACTGGCTGCGGTCGGCTTGGCGATGCCAAATCTTGGGGACATTGCTTATCAGTCGATCGCCGGCGCCATCGCCACCGCTACCCATGGAACCGGACTTCTGCTTGGCAACCTCGCTACCGCCATTGTTGGTATGGAGCTCGTGTCTGGGACGGGTGAGGTCATCTGGTGTGACCACGAAACCCGACCGGAACTCCTTCGAGTCGCCAGGGTGGGAGTCGGTGCCCTGGGCCTGGTAACCAAGGTGGTAATCCAGTGCGTTGACTCTTTCAATCTTCAGGCTGAAGAGACAATTGAACCCCTGGATGATCTCCTCGATAACTTCCCAACGCTGATTCGGGAAAACGATCATTTCGAGTTCTTTTGGATACCGGGTTCCCGACGAGCCCAGGTGAAGCGAAACAACCGGACGAAGGAGCCGGCTCAACCGCCATCCACCTTTGCCTATGTTCGTGACAAGTGGGTTGGTGAGAATTTGGCTTTTGGCAGCATTTGTCGGATTGGTCGCCGCTGGCCTGCCGCGGTGCCGCGGGCGGCCAAATTGTTGTCGGTGAGTAGCTCCGAGCGGAGCTTTATTGATCGCAGCGACAAGGTGTTCGCCAGTCCCCGGCACGTAAAATTCTACGAGATGGAGTACGGCATCCCCGTCCAAGCCCTGCCCGAAGCATTCCGTCGGGTGCGCGAGTTCACAGCCAAGCTGGCCATGCCAATCTTGTTTCCAATCGAATGTCGCGTGTCGGCGGCGGACGACATTCCTCTTTCGACCGCCAGTGGGCGAGATTCAGCCTGGATTGCCTGCCACATGTATCAGGGAACTTCCTATGACAATTACTTCAATGGGGTCGAACAAATTCTGATGGATTACGACGGTCGCCCCCACTGGGGAAAGTTGCATTTCCGTCATCACCAGAGCCTCAAACCCGCTTACCCCGAGTGGGACAAATTCGGCCAGACGCGGGCGGAGATTGACCCGCTGGGAACCTTCACCAACGGCTATCTCGACCGGGTTCTTGGGCCGGTTCTGAGGTAGTTGGACAGCTACAGTCGGTGCGGGGCACCGGTCAAAATTCGATGGTTGCTCCACCCCGCCTGAACGTACGTCGCAGCAAGGTCGAACATAACTCTTCCATTTTCTCCGCTGCTCCTTCGTTCCGGCTTGTGGGACTACCGTCAACGCCCCATGCCCGAACCGGGTTCGTCCCATCCCGGTGAACAACATAGAAGGCGCCGTCCTGGACTCGAATGTGCGAGTTGGGGTCGTCCAGGTTCAAGCTGGTGGTACTGAAGAGGTTGCGGACTTCCAGACTCGTTGGTGTCAGTCGGACTCGGAGACGGAGCCAAACAACAAGCAGGGGTATCGCAAATACGATGGCGGCCAACCGGAAGTCGCTTTGGCGGAGGAAGGACGCAGCATTGATGAGAAGGAAAATGCTGAGGCCAAGGGGCCAGGCGCTGAAGCGTCCAAATCGGTAGGTTTGTGGCCCATCGGACAGCTTCTTCATTGTGCGATGGATCCTTCCGTCATCTCAGTGCGCCTGGTAACTCAGTGTGCCTGGTAACTCAGTGTGCCCGGCTAGCGGCCAAGGTGCAGACCGTCGCCCTTCAACCCGAGACGGGGTCCGAATTTGGGTGCTCCTCCGGTTTCCTTGGCTAGCCGAACTACCCTCCAGCGGTGGCCTCGGTAGGGCTCTAGAAGCTGGAGCATTCGGCGATCGTCGCCTCTTGGTTCACCAGCGAGAACCCAAGCAATGGTGTTGGGAATGTGGAAGTCACCAAGCGGGACGGCATCGGGATCTCCCATCGAAGTTGCGGTAACCATGGCCGCGGTCCAGGGTCCGACGCCCCGGATTCTTTGTAGTCTGGCCTGAACCTCGTCTGGCGTTTTGCTTAGTAGATCATCGAGTCGGCGCAGTTCCTTTGCTACGCGGATCAGGGTCTCTGAGCGTTTTCGTTCTACGCCAAGTGAATGAAAATGGTGATAGCCCAGTTCGGCCACGACTGCCGGTTCGGGCAAAATCCAGGAGTCCGTAGGACCCGGCGCTGGCTCGCCGAAGTGTCGACGAAGAAGCCGCTGGCTTTTCCTGGCGTTTTGAGTCTGCACTCGTTGGCCGAGGACTCCGAGTACAAGTGAGTCCCAAAGCCGATCCGTGCGTCCGAGAACAAAGGGCTTCTGTCGCCAAAGCTTGAGGATCGGTCCGCTGGGTTTGAACCCGTCAACGGTGTCCGCCTGCCCGATCAGCCGAGGTGCTTGATCAAGCATCCATTCGGAGCCGGGGCCCCACGCAGTGGTCTCGAGGGTGGTTGGGTCAAGGCGTTCGAACCGCAGAGAACCGGGGCCATCGGGAGTTCTGGTCGACCAGGTCGCCGTTGATGGTCCCGTTGACAGCGGCGCTTTAGCTCCCCGGATGGTGTCCGCTACATTCAGCGACTTGGTCACGGTGATCGTGCGGGTCAACACGATGAGACTTGATGAGTTCGCTGGCGCTGAGTTTTTTGACACTCATTTACCGCCATGAAGCTAGTGAGGCATGGTTGTATTTGGAGAAATTCATGTTGCGCGGGCAGGGCGCCGGGGAATCGCCCTAGTGTCGAGTGATCGAAAGCAGCGGGCACTCCCTCCGCCACGCGACTTTCGTGACCCGGGGGGAGCCTTGGCTTCTTCCGGGTCTTTCGCGTGTGGGCCGGGGGAGCTGAAGGGTTGTGCATTCTGAGATCAATCCCAGAGAGAGTGCAACATGGTTTCGACCTCGCCAACCACTCCAGCGTCAAGGGTTTCCTCAGCCATAGAATTCTCTTCTGCTCCGGTTCCGCCCAACTCGCTGAAATGGTGGCGGACGGGCTCGATGAACCGCGAGATCTGTCCGTAGAGATGCCGGTCGTCGACACCAAAGCGGTTGACGTG
>JAJRXF010000184.1 GCA_024276425.1 Actinomycetes bacterium
CTCGCGCCCCGCGGACCCCCGCTCAGATCACCCGACCCCGCCCAGACCGGAAGCGCCTGTTTACTGGTGCCGACCTATATCACAGTGACCTATGTTCGAGGACCGCTGTCGGCCAACCGGAGACCATGTTCAGATGCCTACTGCGCGAGGCGAGATGCTGGGTGTGCGGATCACTCGGTCTCTGCGGTTGCAACCGGATGGTACGTTGTGGCTATGGGCATGGTGGAAACAGCTTCGGAAGTGATGGACACGGGCTCAACCGCTAGGCCTGTGTTCCGGTATTGGCTCACCGCCGGGATGACGGTTGTCGCTCCCGTCACCTATGCAGCTCTGTACAACCTGAGCTTCCGGACGGACGCGAACCCTTTCGACGGACCGGACGGTTTCATGGCCTTAGCCCTGGTCGCTCTAAAACTAGTGACTGTTGCCGCGTTAATCACCGGTGTCCTAGGCTAGAACACTTTTCTCTCGCACCGAGAGTGAATCGCGATCGACGGCAAGAAAATCGTGACGAACGGCGAGGTCACCCTCGATCATGCTGTCCGTCATGATTTGGGCCAAGAGATTTCCAACCGCGGGACCGAGTTTGAAGCCATGGCCGCTGTAACCATTGGAAACAAAAAAACCATCGATGTGGGTTGGACCGAGAATCGGATGAACGTCTTGCTGATTCATGGTGTACATCCCGGCCAGGCCAGTAACACCACCCCGATGCTCCAGTGAGGGAACTCGGTGATGGAGGCCATGAAGAAGTCGGAGTTTGGCTTCCTCATCGATGGAGGTCTTGTAGGAATCTGGGTCGGCAATGACCTCTTTTTCGTCCTCCATTCGGATGGAACCCACCAGAATCTGTTGACCGTTGCTTTCCGGGCGGAAGTAGATGCCCCCGGCGGCGTCGGCGACCATTGGCAGCCCGCCGGGGATCGGTTCGACCGTTGCTCGGAGCATCACCTGGATTCGGGTAGGCCTAAGCTCCCAGCCATGTTCTAATCCGGCTTTACGGTTCAGCCCGTTGCACCATGGGCCAGCCGCATTGACAACTTGGGGCGAATCGACGGTGGAGCCATCAGCCAGCGTTACTCCGACAATTCTCCCGCCTTGAGTTCTGATATCGCCGACCTGAGTTCGAAATCGCACGTCGACTCCCTCGCGACGACACGCCTCGAGGAGGTCCTGATTAGCTCCGGCTGGATCGGTGCAATAGCCGCCTTCATGCTCGAAAAGAAACACGTCGGATTCGCCGCAAGTGTGGTTGGCACCCCCTACGTAGTCAACGGGGATTCCACACGTTGATAGAGCGGGAAAACGATCCAAAAGCTGTTCCCGGTTCCAGGTGTCAGCCGCGGCGCCAATGCTGTGCATCCGGTTGCGTTCGGTATCGGCTGCCACCTTATCTTCACCGAGCATCCACAAGACTCCAACCTGCTCCATGGCCGCCCGCGGAGAAGAAAGCCCGGTGTAGCTCGCCCAATCTCGATACGTGTGCTGGCCATAGAGAGCCATGGTCATGGTTTCGACATGGCTGTAACGGATTCGCAGACAGGCCGACGATGAGCCAGTGGAGCCGGACGCCACGCCCGAGGCCTTCTCAAGGACGACAACTTGTCCAGCCTTTCGGCGCACAAGCTCATAGGCGGTGGACATGCCGATCAGGCCGCCACCGATGATGATGATGTCTGCAGTTTCCCGACTCAATGCCGACCTCCTACTCGGAGAGGAATGCTAACCCCATCGACGGCCCACAGGGTTCCCCCTAGTGCGGATATTCCGTTCGGCTCATCTCTGAGTAGAGCACCGTTGGCGAGTTAGGACCACAGGGTGATGTGAACTTTGGGTTGAAAGCGGCTCACACCAGCGCCAGATCCACTGAGCATGGCTTGGGTTGCCCTCGGCGTTGTAATGAAGCGGCGAAGTTCGAGTGCGGGCTTGGACATTCGGTCGGCGGACATCGAAAATGCATGCCACGTTCCCTCCGCGCTGGTGCCCGCCCCATCTATTCGTACCAGGCTTCCGTTCTTGAGTTCCTTGGCTACATTGAATCCAAGTGCCAATCCAACACCGTTGGCCGAGCGTACCTCCTCAAGAGCGGCTGCATGACTCTGATAGATCCGCTGGGACGACTCGGGTACTTCGAACCGCTTCAGCAGTTGGTTGCTCACACTGCTCGGCTCCGCCGCTGAGGGTCCCAGATGCCAGGTGTGTTGAGGCAGGCTTGCAGAGGACTGCCGAGATCGCGCGGCGGGATGAGTCGGCGAAGCAACGACATGCAACTGGTATTTGAGGAACGGCTTCTTGGTAATGAATTCGGGGAGGGTCTTCATTGTTGGACCGATGGCGAGATCGGCACCCATGACTCCAAGCAACGAAGCGAACTGATCGTTGCTGACGACGCTGAGTTCGACCTCCAGGTCGTCGGCCCTGGTTGAGAACAACTCGATCAGCCCGGGAGCAGCGTGCTCGGCGAACATACTTGACGCGGCCAGACGAAGCACCCGTCGGCCAGCGGCCGCATCGTGGACCTCGCGACGAGTCTGATCTTGAAGGCCAAGCAATTCTTGGGCCCGGATGGCTAGTCGCAGACCGCCGGGAGTGAACGCCAGGCCTGCGGCGGTGCGATGGTAAAGCTTGTCCTCAAGTTCGGCTCGTAGGGACTTCATGTGCAGGGAAACCGCGGCCTCCGAAATGCTGAGTTCAACCGCGGCAGACCGAGCAGAGCCCAAGCGCACGACGGCGGCATAGGCGCGGAGTTGGGCGGGAGTCATGGACTTAAGTCAAACCTTAAGTGAAGTTTGACACAAATCGTTTCGTCTAGGAATGTGCAATCCGGGGTCGCAACTCCTCGTCCTAGTTCGCCACCAGCCAGCCTTGCTTGGTGAATCAGGCGGCGAGTTCGCGACGTCGAAATCGAAGGCTGAGCCAACTGAGGCTGAGCCAACAATAAGGGGGAAATGGCAATGCAGGTGCCAGCACCGTTTGAGTACGAACGAGCAACAAGTGTGGACCACGCAATCGAACTGATGGAACGATTGGGAAGCGAGGCAAGAATCGTGGCGGGGGGACACAGCATGCTTCCGATGATGAAGATTCGCCTCGCGAACCCGGAGTACATCATTGACATCAATGACCTCGGAGATGAGCTGTCCTATATCCGAATCGAGGGGGACGAGATTCGAATCGGAGCGCTGACCCGCCATCGAGAGTTGCTAGAAAGTGAGCTGCTTCTGGAGCACGCCCCCATTTTCGCCGATGCCGAACGGGTTATCGCCGATCCGGTCGTCCGCAATCGTGGAACCCTGGGTGGATCCCTTTGTCAGGCCGACCCCTCCGAAGATCTCACTGCGGTTTGTGATGCAGTTGGGGCCACCTGTGTTATCCGCGGCAGTTCGGGTGAGCGAGTTGTCTCGATGCCTGACTTCCACCAGGGCCCCTACGAAACCGCGGTGCAAGACGCAGAAATACTAACCGAGGTTCGAGTTCCACTGCGGGCCAATACCGCCAGCGCTTACCACACGGTCGAGCGCCGCGCCGGAGACTGGGCAGTCACCTCC